>NZ_LMLN01000001.1:0-11846 GCF_001421915.1 Sphingomonas sp. Leaf62
CGCAGTTCGAACGAACCGCGTCACGCTGAGCAAATGCCTCTCCACTTAAGCGGGGCAAGTCCAATGGCATTCAGTTCGCCGAGCAACCGCGCAACCGCAACACCGCCTGGTCGCGCCAGATGCGCTTCGACATGATCTGCGAGGCGAACGGCATTAAGCACTGGCTCACCAAACCCAACCACCCGTGGACCAACGGCTAGGTCGAGCGGATGAACCGGACCATTAAGGAGGCGACCGTCAAACGCTTCCATTACGAAAGCCACGACCAACTCCGGACGCACTTCGCCGACCTCACGGCAGCCTATAACTTTGCCGGCCGGCTCAAGACGCTTAGCGGGCTCACACCCTACGAATACATCGCCAAGATCTGGACTTCAGAGCCAGACCGGTTCATCGTCAACCCGATCCACCAAATGCCGGGACTAAACACCTACGTGCCGTTTACAGAGCGCCGGATCCGACAAGACGGTACCGATGGCTGTCCTTCGACGAATCAGGCTTCGTTCGGCACTGTTAAGAGCACTGGACGACACGTCGGTCGCCGCGAAATTATACGCCACCCCGTCCTTGGCGAGGGCACCGCGTCGCGATAGACAGCGGTCGCGATGCGATGTGTATTGCGTGGCTAAAACAGTTGTGCGACAGGATTGCACCATGACCGATTCGAACCAGACCCGTCCCGATTTCGAAGCGATGCGCCACGCGATGGTGGTCAGCCAGCTTCGCACCAGTGCCGTCAGCGATCCACGCGTCGTCGACGCGATGGGCGAGGTGCCGCGGGAAGCCTTCGTACCTACTTCGCAGGCGGCGCTTGCCTATCGCGACGCGCCCTTGCCGCTGGGGGGCGGCCGCGCGATCAATCCGCCGCTGATCACCGGCCGGTTGCTGGTCGCGGCCGATATCCGCCCGACCGATCGCGTGCTGCTGATCGGTGCGGCGATGGGCTATGCAGCGGCGGTGCTGGCGCGGCTGGCGGCGTCGGTCGTCGCGCTGGAGGAAGATGCCGGGCTGGTCGGCTCGGCCCGCGAGGCGATTGCAGATGCGAAGGTGACGCTGGTCGAGGGGCCGCTGAAGGCTGGCTGGGCCGAGGCTGCGCCGTATGACGTCATCATCATCGACGGCGCAGTCGAAGCGGTGCCTGATGCGCTCGCCGATCAGCTTGCGCCCGGCGGTCGGCTGGCGACGGGACTGGTCGATCGTGGCGTGACGCGGCTGGCGCTGGGCCGGCGCAGCGAAGGCGGGTTCGGGCTTGTCGACTTCGCCGACCTCGAATGCGTCGAGTTGCCGGGCTTTGCGCGGCCCAAGACGTTCCAGTTCGCAAGGTAGGAAATGATGCGGGGGGGGAAGTTCATCGGCGGGGTTGCGGTGCTGGCATTGCTGGCATCCCCTGCGGGTGGGGAGACGTTGCGGGAGGCGTTGGTACGCGCATATGCAACCAATCCACAGCTGACGCAGGCGCGGGCCAACCAGCGCGCGACCGACGAAACGGTGCCGATCACCCGTTCGCAGGGGCTGCCGCAGGTCGTCACGCAGGGTCAGGTCATCGAAAATATCCTGAACCCCGCGAGCCGCGGGTTCACGCAGGCACCGCGCACCGGCAACGTCCAGCTGAACGTCAGCCAGTCGCTGTACGCGGGCGGATCGATCCGCAACGGGGTGCGGGCGGCCGATGCCCGGGTCGAGGCGGGGCGCGCCAACCTGCGCAGCACCGAGGCCAATGTCTTCACGCTGGTCGTCGCCGCGTATAACGACGTAATCCGCGACGAGGCGATCGTTCGGCTGAACCAGCAGAATGTCCGCGTGCTCGAAGTCAACCTCCAGGCGTCGCAGGACCGGTTCCAGGTCGGCGACCTGACCCGCACCGACGTCGCCCAGTCCGAGGCGCGGCTGGCATCGGCACAGGCGCAGTTGCGCAATGCAGAAGCGTCGCTGATCCAGAGCCGCGAAAACTATGTCGCGACCACCGGTACGCCGGCGGGGACGCTCGACGCGCCGCCCGCTCTGCCCAATCTCCCCGCCGATCCCAACGGTGCGGTCGGGGTGGCGGTATCGAACAATCCGGCGCTGATCGCGGCACGGCGCAGCAGCGATGCGGCCGGGTTCGACGTGCGCGTCGCCCGCGCCAACCGGCTGCCGACGGTGAGCGCGATTGCCGGGGGGAGCTATACCAGCTTCCTCGGGTCGGCGCAGTCGGTTGACGGCATCGTGCTGCAGCAGGATGGCGGACAGGCGCAGGCCGGCGTGCAGTTCAGCCTGCCGCTGTTCCAGAGCGGACGGCCAAGCGCCCAGATCCGTCGCGCGCAGGCGTTGGAAGGCGCCGCGATCGAGCAGGTGACGCAGGTCGAACGGTCGGTCGTGTCCGATGCGCGATCGGCGTTCGCCGCATGGCAATCGGCGCTGCGGGTGATCGAATCGTCGGAAGTGCAGGTACAGGCCAACCGCCTGTCGCTGGAGGGTGTCCGCGCCGAGAACAGCGTCGGCACCCGGACGATCCTCGACATCCTGAATGCCGAGCAGGAATTGCTCAATTCGCAGGTGCAGTTGGTGTCGGCGCGGCGGGACGCCTATGTCGCCGGCTTCGCATTGCTGGCGGCGATGGGTCGGGCGGAGGCACGCGATCTGGGGCTCGATGGCGGCGCGCTGTACGATCCGGTCGCGAATTACGAGCGTGTGCGCAATCGCATCTGGGACTGGAGCGACGATCCTGCGCCGGTGCCGATCGCGCCGAGCACGGTCAATACCCCGGCACAGACGCCGGTGGTGACCCGCGAACTCGATCCCGCATTGCAGCGGACGCCCAATCCCTATACGCCGACGCAGGGCATCGATGCCCCTAATCGGCAGGGGGGAGCCGCTCGGGGAACGCAAGGCGTTGACACGCCGCGGATCAACCCCGAAGGCTAGGCGTTCAAGGGGCGGAACGAATGAGGGTTGCGATGGGCGATATCAGCAACGAAACGTCGATGGAGGACATCCTGTCCTCGATCAAGCGGATCATCGCCGAAGAGGGCGAAGGATCGGCCCAGGCGTTGCGAGGTCGCAAGTCGATCCGCACTGCGCAGGCACGCGACCTCGATGATAGCGACGAAATTCTGGAACTGAATCAGAGCGTTGCAGCGCCGCCACCGCCGCCGCGCATGGAACAGCCGCGGGTCGACGCACCGCGCGCCGAACGACCTCGCGCCCCCGAACCTCGCATGGAAGCCGAGCCCGAACCGATGCCAGCAGCGCCCGCACCCGGCAAGATCGACGCATCGATCGTATCCGACCGTGCCGCCGAGGCGAGTCGCGGCGCGCTTGACCAGTTGTCGCGGATGTTGGTGAAGCCCGAAACGCCGGGTGCCGATTCGCTTGAAGGGATGGTGCGCGAGATGTTGCGCCCGATGCTGCGCGAATGGCTGGACGCAAAGCTGCCCGGCATCGTCGAGGCGATGGTGGCGCGGGAGATCGCCCGGATCAGCGGACGCGAATAACGCCCCTCTCTTGCAACGCCGTCGCATCCGCGCCATGCGACGGCGATGAGCGAACTGCCCAAGACTTTCGATCCCGCCGCCATCGAAGCGCGCTGGTATGCCCACTGGGAACAAGACGGCCTGTTCCGGCCCGAGCGGCCGAACGCGACGCCGTGGACGATCGTCAATCCGCCGCCCAACGTCACCGGCAGCCTGCATATCGGCCACGCGCTCGACAACACGTTGCAGGACATTCTGGTCCGGCATGCCCGGTTGCAGGGCAAGGACGCCCGCTGGGTCGTCGGTACCGACCATGCCGGCATCGCGACGCAGATGGTCGTCGAACGCCAGATGGCGCAGCAACAGCAGAAGCGTACCGATTTTTCGCGCGACGATTTCGTCGCCAAGGTCTGGGAATGGAAGGCCGAAAGTGGCGGCCAGATCACCGGGCAGTTGCGGCGGCTCGGCTGTTCGATGGACTGGGCCGATGAACGCTTCACCATGGACGAAGGCTTTTCGGCCGCCGTCCTGAAGGTGTTCGTGCAGTTGCATCGCGAAGGGCTGCTGTACCGCGACAAGCGACTGGTGAACTGGGACCCGGGTCTCGGCACCGCAATCAGCGATCTCGAGGTCGAGACGCGTGAAGTCAGGGGCAATTTCTGGCGCTTGCGCTACCCGATGGCGGACGGATCGGGTTTTATCGAGGTGGCGACGACGCGGCCCGAAACGATGCTGGCCGACATGGCCGTCGCGGTGCATCCCGACGACGCGCGCTATACCGCGCTGATCGGCAAGCAGGTACGCCTGCCGATTACCGGGCGTCTCATCCCGATCGTGGCTGACGAACATGCCGACCCCGAACTGGGATCGGGAGCGGTGAAGATTACGCCCGGCCACGACTTCAACGATTTCGAGGTCGGCCGTCGCGCCGGGATCGAGGCGCGCGACATGCTCAACATGCTCGATGCCAGGGCGAATATCGTGCAGACCGCCGACAGGCTGATCCCCGACGCTTTCCTCGGCCTGTCTAGCGCCGATGCCCGCAAGGCGGTCGTCGCGCGGCTGAAGGACGAAGGCGTCCTGATCCCGCACGTCGACAAGGACGGTGTCGAGCACGATGCCGAACCGCGCACCATCCAGACGCCGTTCGGCGACCGGTCGGGCGTGGTGATCGAGCCGTGGCTGACCGATCAATGGTATGTCGATGCCAAGACGCTGGCGCAGCCCGCGATCGAGGCGGTGCGGTCGGGCGCGGTCAAGATCGTGCCGAAGTCTTGGGAAAAGACCTATTTCAATTGGATGGAGAATATCCAGCCATGGTGCGTGTCGCGCCAGTTGTGGTGGGGGCATCGTATCCCGGCGTGGTTTGGCTTCTCCAAGGAATGGTTGGCTCGGAATTCGGATCGCTCATACCGGGAGGCTGGCGGAGAACCGTTCGAAGGTCATGCCCCGGAAATACAGGCGTTCGTCGCCGAGAATGAAGAGGAAGCCCGCTTCCAGGCAGAAGCCTATTATGGCTCGGATTTTCAGGTCATATTCTCGGAGCTGGATGAAGGCGAACCGATCGGTCAGTCGGAAGGGGATGGGCAGGTCGTGGTTTTGCAGCGCGACCCCGACGTCCTAGACACGTGGTTTTCCTCGGCGCTGTGGCCGTTCGCGACGCTCGGCTGGCCGGAAAATACCGACCCGACGCTGAGCGGGCGCTACAGCAACGACGTGCTGATTTCGGGCTTCGACATCCTGTTCTTCTGGGACGCGCGGATGTTGATGCAGGGCATCCACTTCATGAAGGAAGTGCCGTTCAGGACGCTGTATCTGCACGGCCTCGTCCGCGCCGCCGATGGCGCGAAGATGTCGAAGTCGAAGGGCAACACCGTCGATCCGCTGGGGCTGATCGATCGCTATGGCGCCGATGCGTTGCGCTTCTTCATGGCGGCGATGGAAAGCCAGGGCCGCGACATCAAGATGGATGAGAAGCGGGTCGAGGGCTATCGCAACTTCGCGACGAAGCTGTGGAACGCCACCCGCTTTGCGCAGGCCAACGGTATCGGCGCGTCGGCAACGATTGAGCCACCCAAGGCCGAGCTGGCGGTCAATCGCTGGATTATCGCCGAGACGATCGAGACGGTGCAGGCGCTTGACCTTGCGCTCGCCGATCTGCGCTTCGACGGGGCGGCGAACACCATCTATCAGTTCACGTGGAGCCGGTTTTGCGACTGGTATCTCGAACTCATCAAGCCGGTGCTGCAGGGTGGGGCCGAGGGGGGCGAGGAAACGCGGGCGGTCGCGGGCTGGGTGCTCGACCAGATTTTGGTGATGCTGCACCCGTTCATGCCGTTCATCACCGAGGAACTGTGGCATGCGCTGGGCGAGCGTTCGAGCGACCTGATCGTCGCGCGCTGGCCGATGGCGGATGCGCGCGCGATCGATCCGGCGGCGCGCGCGGAGGTCGACTGGCTGATCCGGCTGGTCAGTGAAATCCGGGCGGCGCGGACCGAGCTTAACGTGCCGCCGGGGGCGCGGCTGCCGCTGCATGTTCGCGATGCGTCGGGCGAGACGGTCGAGCGGCTGGCGCGACAGGGCGCGGTGCTGGCGCGGCTGGCGCGGGTCGATGCCGTGGCCGGCGATGCGCCGGCGGGCGGGGCGTTGCAGATCGTGGTGGACGAAGCGACCTTCGTCCTGCCGCTGGGCGATGTCATCGATCTGGACGCCGAACGCGCGCGCCTGACCAAGGCGATCGCGGCGGCGGAGAAGGAGCGCGATGCGCTGGCCGGTCGGCTGGGCAATGCGAGCTTCGTCGAGCGCGCCAAGCCCGAAGCGGTCGAGAAGGCGCGGGCGGACCATAATGACAAGATGGCCGAGGCGGCGCGGTTGCATGCGGCGCTGGGGCGGCTGGGGTAACGCTTCGTTCTTCCGGCGACGGTAGGAATTCGTGGATGGGGTGACGTCGGCGTTTTTGTCGTGAGCACCCGACACAATGGATTCCGGCCTTCGCCGGAATGACGAGGTTTTTAAGGTACTGTTTCGTCATTCCCGCAGAGGCGGGAATTCGACGTTATGGTTCGATCGGCGCCATTACCTCAATGATCCCCGCCGCGACCTTGGCCATGACCGGCGTCTTGGCCAGCACCTCTCCGTCGATCGAGATCGGCAGCGGTGGCACGGTTTCGATGCGCAGCGACTGGCCGTGAAAGGTCACCGTATCGACGCGGCGGGAATCGAGGCGGAAGAAGCCGGCGGCCCAGTTGCGCACGAGGCTGCGCTTGCCCTTGCCGCACACGACCTGAACGATGATCTCGCCGCTGTCGAGCCGCGCTTCCTCAACCAGTTCGGTGCCGCCATGGAAGCGGCCGTTGGAAATGCGGACTTCGGTCGCGGTCATCCGCTTGGCGTTGGGGCCTTCGCCGACGATCAACTGGAATGGCTGGAACTTGACGAATTGCAGCGTCGCCCACGCCAGATATCCGACGCGGCCTAACAGCTTTTTGACGCCGTGCGGGACGGTTTGCGCGATCTGCGGCGACAGGCCGATCGCGGCACAATTCGCGAAATAATCGCCGTCGACCATGCCGAGGTCGATGCGGCGCGGGCGGCCGGTCTTGAGCACCTCCACCGCGCCCGGAATGTCGAGCGGAATGCCGAGCGTGCGGCAAAAGCTGTTGGCGGTGCCGAACGGGAGCACCCCCAAGATAACGTTATGGCCGAGCAGATGGTCGACCAGACTGCTGATCGTACCGTCGCCGCCGCCCAGGATCACCAGATCGGGTTTGCGTTCCAGCGCGCGCTCCAGCGTCGGCACGAGGTCGTCCGGGTTTTCGACCGCATGGGCGTCGACCTCGAACGGCATGCCCTGCATCGCGCCGCACGCCTGCTCGAACTGGTCCTGCCCGCTGCGTGACCGGGCATTGACGATCATGGCGGCGGAGCGGATTTGCGTCATGCGGTCGGTAACGCTCCGTAACGAAAATGGACCCACGCGACTTTGGGTTGATCGACTGGCAGGGTTGGCCCACAAGTCGCGCCATGTCCGCTGCTTATCCCGCACTGCGCCTGCGCCGCACCCGCGCCTCCGGTTGGAGCCGCCGCCTTCATGCCGAGACGGTCCTGACCCCCGCCGACCTGATCTGGCCGCTGTTCGTGACCGAGGGAGAGGGCGAGCCGATCGCGGCGTTGCCGGGGGTATCGCGCTGGAACCTGAACGGTATCGTTGAGCGGGTGCGGGAAGCGCGGGACCTCGGCATACCGGTGGTCGCGCTGTTCCCGAACACCCCGCCGGCGTTGCGCAGCGATGACGGAGCGGAAGCGCTCAATCCCGACAATCTGATGTGTCGTGCGATCCGGGCAATCAAGGATGCGGTGCCCGATATCGGCGTGCTGACCGATGTCGCGCTCGATCCCTATACCGCGCACGGCCATGACGGGATCGTCGACGCGAACGGCTATGTGCTGAACGACGTGACCGCCGACATACTGGTGCGACAGGCGATCGTACAGGCGGAGGCGGGCAGCGATATCGTCGCGCCGTCGGACATGATGGACGGCCGGGTCGGCGCGATCCGCGACGCGCTGGAGGGGGCGGGGCACGTCAACGTCCAGATCATGGCCTACGCCGCCAAATATGCGAGCGCCTTTTATGGGCCGTTCCGCGACGCGGTCGGATCGCGCGGGCTGCTGAAGGGGGACAAGAAGACCTATCAGATGGACCCGGCGAACAGCGAGGAAGCGCTGCGCGAGGTCGCGCTCGACATCGCCGAGGGTGCCGACAGTGTGATGGTGAAGCCGGGTCTGCCCTATCTCGACATCATCACCCGGGTGAAGGCGGCGTTCGAAGTGCCCGTCTTCGCCTATCAGGTGTCGGGCGAATATGCGCTGATCGAGGCGGGGGTCGCGGCGGGCGTGGCGGATCGGGACGCGCTGGTGCTGGAAACGCTGCTCGCGTTCAAGCGGGCAGGATGTTCGGGCGTGCTGACCTATCATGCGGCGCATGCGGCGCGGTTGCTGGGGGCATGATCGACACCGAACGGCTGGTGCTCCGGCGCTGGCAGGAGCGTGATCGCGCGACCTTTTACGCGCATTGTTCCGACCTGGAGGTCATGCGTTATTTCCCGGCATTGATGACCCGCGAAGAAGTCGATGCGTCGATCGCCCGGCAGGATGGGTTCGCCGACCTGCATGGCTATTGCTTCTGGGTGGTCGAGGAACGTGCCAGCGGGCAAATGCTGGGCTTTTGCGGATTGAAGCCCGGTGCCGAGGGCACGCCGCTGGAGGGCGAGGTCGAGATCGGCTGGCGCTTCGGCAAGGAACATTGGGGCAGGGGGTTCGCGCGCGAAGCGGCGTTGGCGAGCCTCGACTGGGGGTTCGCCAACCTGCTCGTCGAGCGGATCGGGGCGATCACCGTCCTCGCCAATACCCGCAGCTGGGGGTTGATGGAGCGGCTGGGCATGGTCCGCGCGGTCGATCAGGATTTCGATCATCCGACCGTGCCCGACGACAGCCCGCTGAAGCGCCATGTAACCTATTGGAAGAACCGCCCGTGAGCGCACCGGAGCGTATCACCGGATGGCCGATCCGCTGGATCTTCGTCGCGACGATCCTGACCGGATCGTTCCTGTTGTTCCTCGTCCAGCCGATGGTCGCGCGGATGGCGTTGCCGCAACTGGGCGGTGCGCCGGCGGTGTGGAACTCGGCGATGCTCGTCTATCAGGCGCTGCTGCTGGGCGGCTATGCCTATGCCCATCTGCTCGGCAAGTTGATGCCGAAGGCGCAGGCGGCGGTGCATCTGCTGGTGTTGCTATGTGCGGCGGTGTGGTTGCCGATCGGGGTCAGCGCGACGCAGGTACCCGCCGGGATCGAACCGGCACTGTGGGCACCGTGGCTGCTGGCGGCGTCGATCGGGCCGTTATTCTTTGCGGTGTCGGCACAGGCACCGTTGCTGCAACGCTGGTTCGCGTTCATCTGTCCGGGGCGTGATCCCTATGCGCTCTATGCCGCGTCGAATGTCGGCAGTTTCGCCGGGCTGATCGCCTATCCGTTGCTTGTCGAGCCGTTGCTACCGCTCCGGTCGCAAAGCTGGGGGTGGAGCGCGGGCTATGCGCTGGTGACGTTGCTGGTCGTGGCATGCGGATGGCTGTTACCGCAGCGGCGCGAACAGGTGGCGGCGCTCGATCCGGGCGATGCGCCGGACAAGCGCCGCGTGCTGCACTGGATTGTGCTGGCGCTGGTGCCGTCGGGGTTGATGCTGGCGACCTCGACCTTTCTGACGACCGATATCGTCGCGGTGCCGCTGCTGTGGGTATTGCCGCTGGGGCTGTATCTGTTGAGCTTCACGGTCGCCTTTGCCGATCGGCGCGGGCTGGCGGAAGCCATCACCCGCTATGCGCCGATCACCATCCTCGTCTTTGGCGGGATGATGATCGGCGGGCATCACGACTATCCGCTGCTGAGCGCGCTGGCGGCACTGATGCTGCTGTTCGCGGTGTCGGTGGCGCTGCACACCCGGATGTATGCGCTTCGCCCCGCGCCGGCGCGGCTGACCGGGTTCTATCTGGCGATGTCGGTCGGCGGGGCACTGGGCGGGGTGTTTTCCGGGCTGATCGCGCCGGTGCTGTTCGATTGGAATTACGAATATCCGTTGCTGATCCTTGCCGCAGGGGCGCTGGCGCCGCTGCCATTCCTGTTGCCGGTCACGCAGCGGATATGGGCGGCGGGCGGCAGGCGACTGATAATCGGCGTGCTGATGGCGATTACCGGCTTCATCCTGCTGGGCCTTGCCAATCCGGGTGACCTATTGGGGCCGACGCCCGAGCCGATCGCGTTTCTGGCGATCACGATCGTCGGCGTGTTCGCGATCGGATCGCGCCTGCCCTATGTCTTTGCGCTGGCAGGGGCGCTGTTCCTGTTCGGCGGCTATCGTGCGATCCAGCTGTCGCTGGAGCCGGGCGCACGGACGCGGAGCTATTTCGGCGTCTATACGATCACCCGCGGCGAGGGGGTGAACGAGTTGCAGCACGGCACCACCCTGCACGGTATCCAGCTGACCGGCAGTCCTGCGCGCGAGCGAACCCCGACCACCTATTACGTACCCAATTCGGGGGTGGGCGAGGCGTTGCGTGCCGCCCCCGCGCTGTATGGCCGCAATGCCCGGGTCGGTATCGTCGGCCTCGGAACCGGGACGCTCGCCTGCTATGCGCAGCCGGGCCAGCAATGGCGCTTCTACGAGATCGATCCGGTCGTGGTGCGGATCGCGCGGGATTCGGGGGCCTTCACCTTCCTGCGCCGCTGTGCGCCCGACGCACAGATCGTGCTGGGCGATGCGCGGCTGAGCATTGCGCAGGCGCCGGCGGGGAGCCTCGACCTGCTGGCGCTCGATGCATTCTCGTCGGATGCGGTGCCGATGCACCTGATGACGCGGGAGGCGTTCGATACTTATGGCCGGGTGCTGGGGCGGCGCGGCTTGCTGCTGGTCCATGTGTCGAACCGCTATCTCGATCTGGCCCCGGTCGTGGCGCGGACGGCATCGGGATGGATGGCGGCGCAGCTGGCGTACCAACCGGTCGGCGGCGGGGCGGGCGACAGTGGGTCGGTCTGGATCGCGTTGACTCGCGATCCCGGCGTACTGGGCGAGTTGTTGGCGCGCGGCGGTGCGTGGGAGCCGCTGCCGGTGACCGATACCGCGCCATGGACCGACGATTATGCATCGATCCTGCCGGTGCTGCGGGCATTGCAATAACGGATCGCGTTGCCGTCTGTCCGGCGTCCGAACACCGGGCGGACGTGGTTTAGCGCAGGCTCGCGCCCAGCGTCGCGATCGTCGCACGCTGGGCCTTCGCCGCTTCGGTCGCCTTGGCCAGCGCGGCGTCGAGCGCGGGGTAGGGTGGCGACCCGGCCGCGGCGCGGTCGATCGCCAGCCGTTCCAGATCGGCGAGGGGCGTATCGATCGCGGTGCGCGCGACGTCGAGTTCCGCCAACGCCACCTGTCCCCCCAGCCAGCGCTCGCTGCCCTGTGCCGTCCCGGCGGCGGCACGGACCAGCGGTCGGGCACGGCCCACCGCTGCATCGAACGCAGACGTCGCGCTGTCGATGCTACCGGTCAGCGTCGCGATCGTTCGATCGAGTCCGGCGTCGGGCGTTGCGACCGGTACTGGCCGCGACGGTTCGGCCAGACTGATCTTTTCGATCGGGCGGGGGAGCAGCGACGGATACTCTCCACGCGGCGCGGCGCAGGCCGACAGCAGGGCGGCGAACAGGACGAGCGGGATCGGGGCGGCTTTCATGTCGCCCGCTATGCATCCAAAAAAAATCGCGCGACAGGCTTGCCAGACCAAAAAGCCACGTCTAACAGGCTGCCTCCACCGGGCACCCGTAGCTCAGCTGGATAGAGCATCAGACTACGAA
>NZ_LMLN01000001.1:11989-104639 GCF_001421915.1 Sphingomonas sp. Leaf62
GCGCCTTACCGGACCGGTCCTTCGAAAACCGGAGCGCCCAACCGACGCTCCGGTCACCATTCGCTGTTATCTGGCCTGCCAGACATAGGGCCCGACGACCGTGCCGACGAAGCCACCGGCCATCTTCGTGCTGAGGAACCGGACGTCGACGTCGCGCTTCAACGTCTGTTTCCTACCCCCCGCCGCGACATCGAACGCCATCGTGCCACGGTCCGCACGGATGGTCAGCGTGACCGGCGCGGCCCCCTCAATCGGGGTCGACGCGACCAGTCGTTCCGCACCCTTTGCCCGCGTGTAGAGCGCGACGACGCGTTTGCCGGCCAGACGGGTAAGCCCGAAGAACAGGTAATAGTCGTCATTCTGGATCGCGGCCAGACCGGCGCGGTCGCCGTCCTGCCGGGGCGTGAACGCGACCGTCGTGGCGATCGTCGCGATATGATGCTGCTGACGCCGCCCGACGAAGCCCGGCACCCCGTTCAGGTCGCCGATCGGCGCGCCGCCGTCGATCAGCAGCTCGCCGCCGGCCAGCCGATACACCGGTGTCTTGGGCGTGCGGACACCGATCCATTGCAGGCCGAGCGCCTTGCCGTCGAATTCGTCGACATAGCCGAAATCCCCGCTGGTCGGCAGTTTGGGCACTGGCTGGCGCGGCAGCGTCGGGCGGGTGGCGACGAACGGGACACGCTGGCCGGGCGGGAGGATCGTGGGCCAGCCATCCTTCCATGTCACCGGCAGCAGGAACGTCTCGCGCCCGATATTGTAGTAATCGTCGCCATAGGGACGCACGGCGAGGAACGTCGCCCACCAGTCGCCGGCGCGGGTCTGCACCAGCTTGGCATGGCCCGCCGCCGATACTGGATCGCTGCGGTCGGCAGGCAGGTCGCGCTGGGTCAGGATCGGATTGCCGCTCCATGGGGTGAACGGTCCACGCAGGTTTCTCGAGCGGAACGCCACCTGCGAATGGTTGACGCTGGTGCCGCCCTCTGCCGCGGTCAGATAATACCAGCCGTCTTTCCGGAAGATATGCGGCCCTTCGATCCATACCGGTTTCTTGGTCAGGTCGACGCCGCCGTTGATGAGTTGAGTCGATTCACCGACCATCTTGCCGGCGCGCCAGTCATATTCCTGGACCCAGATCGCGCGGTGCCCCTCGTACCGCGGCGGTTCGTTCGGGGCACGGTTGTTCACGATATACGCGCGGTCGCCTTCCCAATAGATGGAAGGGTCGATCCCTTCGAACGGCAGCCAGATCGGGTTCGACCATGGCCCTTTCGGGTCTTTCGCGGTGATGACGAAATTGCCTTTGCACGCGACGCAGGTGTTGACGATGTAGAAAGTGCCGTCGTGATACGAGATGTCGGGCGCGAACACGGCCTCCGATACACGGCGACCGGTGAAATCCAGCTGTTCGGGCCGGCTGATCGCGTTGGCGATCTGTGTCCAGTGGACCAGATCCTTCGAATGAAAGATCGGCAGCCCCGGATAATGGGCGAAGGACGACAGCGCGAGATAATAGTCGTCGCCGACGCGGGTGATCGACGGGTCGGGATAATAGCCCGACAGGATCGGGTTGCGATACTGGTCGGGGCCGGGCGTTGCCCGCTCGACACTGCGCCCTTCATAGATAAAGCGGCTGAAGCGCGCCGGTTCGGCAAGGGCGCTGGTGCTTGCGGCCAGCGCCAACCCGGTCATCAGCGTTCGGAGCATCGGTTCGTCCTGTCGGAAAGGGAGGAAGATCAGGCGTCGAGGCGATAGAGCCCGGCACCGTGCGGCGGCAGGTCGGCCTCGACCCGCGTCGCCGCCGTGCCGAGATCGCGCCGCGCCCACAGGTCTCGGATCCGGACAGGGCCTTTCAGGTTCAACCAGCGCAGATCGACGCCCGGCCGCAGCGCCTTCTCACCCGGATTGAACAAGGCGAGATAGGTCGCGCCATTCATTGCCCTTGCGGTCCATGCACGCATGCCGTCCTGTACCTGCAACGGGCGGTTGGCGGTGCTGGCCTGATTGACCGCAATGACTTCCGGATTGGTCAGCAGCGCCAGCGTCGGCGCATCGAGGTGGCGAAGGTCGCCGCCCATGATCAACGGCGATCGGGCGATCGACCATAAAGTCATCAGCGTACGCTGTTCGGCGGGCGTGAATTTGGTGTCACGCTGGCCCAGCGCCAGCCGGCCGAGCGGCAGCATGTCGGCATCGGGCCAGCCGCCGGGGCCGGCGAAACGCTGCCAGTTTTCCAGCCGGACGAACTGCGCGTCGAGCAGCGACCATTCGTCCCAGAAATCGTCGCTGATCCGCCACATCTGGGCATGGGCGCGGACATGGTCGCCGTTCGCCACCGGGGTTTCTCCGGGCGACAGACTGAGCAGGATCGGGCGACCCGACCGCGCGATCGCCGCGCTCGCTGCCTCGATCTCCGGCGCGTGGGCGTCATAGGGGCGGCTCATATCGTCCATCTTGACCAGATCGACGCCCCAGTCGGCATATTGCGCGAACACGCTGTCGTAATAGGCCTGCGCACCGGGACGACGCATGTCGACGCCGTACATGTCGCTGTTCCACGAACAGATGCTCGACGTGTCGGCAATGTCCTGCGCGCGGTATCGGGTGCCCAGTATTGGCAGGTTGCGGCGCACCGCTTCGCGCGGGATGCCGCGCATTAGGTGGATGCCGAATTGCAGCCCCATCGCATGGACCTGATCGGCGATGGCGCGAAAACCCCGGCCGTTGGCGGCGGATGGAAACCGCTTCGGATCGGGCTGCAAGCGGCCATAGCCGTCGAGCACCGGCACTGCATCGGCGCGATAGGCATAGCCGGTCGCGCCCGGTTCGTACCACTGGATGTCGATGGTGAAGATCGAATAGCCGACTGGCAGCAGCTTTTCGCGCATGATCTGCGCCGTTTCGATTGCCTGCGCTTCGGTGATCGTCGTGGCGAAGCTGTTCCAGCTGTTCCAGCCCATCGGCGGGGTCTGCGCCAGCCTCGGCTTGCCGCGAGGGGCCGCTGTCGCCCGTGCCGCGCCGGCGACGATCGGGACCGCGCCTGCCGCCCCGATCAGTCCGCGCCGTGTGATCCCGTCGATGGTCATTCCCCGTCCCCCTTGCCTGTTGTCATCATTTGTCGAGCAGCCGTCCGGGAAGGTCACGGGCAGGCGGCGGCCGGCAACGCACCCGGCGGCCGACGCTTCATTTCGAGGCCTTCAGCGTGAAGCTGTCGACATCGAGGAAGCCAGCGCTCGGTGCCGGATTGTAGCAGGAGATCGCCATCTGCTCCCCCTGAAACGTCCCCGTCCGCCATGCGAACGCCAGCGGGAAATCGCCACCGATCGGCTGCCAGCGTCTGCCATCGCTGCTGTAGGAAAGCCGTCCGCGATCGATCGTGAAGTCGAGGTCCATTGCCATCCACAGTGCCCGTCCGCCGACCGGCTGTGCCGCCACACGTCGATCGGTCCTGGGACCGGCCTCGGTGCTTTCGAGTACCTCCATCGCCAGCGACGGCGCGCCGTTGGCGGCGCGTGTTACCGACAGTGTCGCGCTGTATTGGCCGAAGGTGCCGAACCCGCAGCGGTCACCGGGACGGATGTTGGCGATATCCAGCTTCACCTCGGCCCGGCTGCGCGGTCCCTGTGCCTTTTGCACCAGCGTGTTGCGCGCCGCCCAGAACCCATCCGCCCTTGTCGGGCGCAGCCGCAGATAGCCAGGGCGCTCGGTCAGCGACCAGCGATCGTCGATCGGATTGTGGTTCCACTGCCATTGCAGGCCCAGTTTCGACGCGCCGAAGTCGTCGGAGGTGGCGGGCTCGACGAAGGGGAAGCCCTTGATCGGCTTTTCGGCGCGATCGGGTACGCGGTCGGGTGCATCCGGCGTTCCCCATACAGGCCAGTCGTCGCGCCAGAAGATGGGGCTGAGGTTCGTCATCCGGCCGATCGATCCGGAATCGATCATCACGAAGCCGACCCACTTCCCGTCCGGCGTATCGACCAGCGCCCCCTGATGCCCGCCGCTTTTGTCGTCGATCTGCGGGCGGGTTTCCCATGGTCCATACAGGCTGCGCGCGCGCGATACCGTCAGGCCCAGTCGGCGGGGAATCGCATTGAACAGGTAATAATATCCGCCTCGCCGGATGATCTTCGATCCCTCGGCACCGGCGTTATAATGGATCTTGCGATCGTCGACCACGCTTCGGAAATCGCGGTCCAGCCTGAGCAGGCGGGTCGTGCCGTCCGAACCGATCGCGGTCGCGATGTAGCCGGTGCCATCGGGCTCGATGAACATGCCCGGATCGAAGGCCGCGCGGTCGAGTTCGTTCATCGTCCATGTCCCGCGTGGATCGCAGGTGCGATAGATGCGGGTATTCTGTCCGACCGGGGTCACGGCAATGTAAAAGGTGCCGGCATGATGGCGCAGGCTGGCAGCGAACAGTCCGCGCCGATACGCGTTCTTGCCGTCGGTCAGCGCATATTCGGGTCGATCGTCGAGGCGCGGTACGACATGGCTGATGACCTGCCAGTTCAACAGATCCTTCGAATGGAGCAGGGTCAGGCCCGGCGCATTGGCGAAGGTCGTCGTGACGAAATAATAATCGCTGCCGACGCGAATAATATCCGGATCGGGATAATCGGCGTAGAAAACGGGGTTGCGATAGCTGCCATCGCCCTGATCGGCGCGCCAAACCTGTGCGGACGCGGTACCGCCCAAAGCAGCGCTGACCACAAGCATCGCCACCCGGATCGATCTGGTCGCCAACATCGCTCTCCCATTCCGGCGACTTACGGCCGTTTTTGTCTGGGTATTCAGTTGCCGGCAACGCGTCAATGTCGTTCGCGGTAGCGTTAACAGCTTGCGCTTGGTATCGGTGGCTCGGAATTGCTGCGTGCCGGAGGAGCCGGTTTTGGCCGTGATTTGACGGCGGGTGTCCGGGTCCGTAGCATCGTTTGTAAATTTCATCCGGCATCGATCCGCGGCCCATTACGTATACATCGCGCTGGCGGCCGCCACGTCGACGCCGATGGCAAGGGAAGTACGGTGAGTATGGAACCGGGGCACGATATCGACATGACCGATATCGACGAGAACGCGGGCCAACCGCCGTTGGACGAAGCCGCTGCGCCGGCACGCAAGGGCTCGGGCCGGCGGCTGCGCGGCGCCGTCGCCCATTATCTCGGCACCGCAATCGTTTCCGGCCGGATCGCACCGGGCGAATTGCTGACCGGCGAAGTCGCCAATGCCGAGGCGCTCGACGTATCGCGCAGCGCCTATCGCGAAGCGGTACAGGTCCTGACCGCCAAGGGGCTGGTCGAAAGTCGCCCGAAGATCGGCACGCGCGTGCTGCCCCGCCGGCGCTGGAACTTCCTCGACCCGATGGTCCTTGCCTGGGCGTTCGAGGGTGAGCCGAACATGTCGTTCATCCGCGGGTTGTTCGAACTTCGCGCGGTCGTCGAACCGGCGGTGGCGCGGCTGGCGGCGGAACGGCGCGACAAGGAGGATATCAAGGCGTTGCGCGCGGCGCTGGGCGGTATGCGGCGGCATACGCTTGCCACAGAAGCCGGGCGCGCCGCCGATCGCGATTTCCACGACGCGCTGATCTATGCCACGCATAACGAGACATTCGTCGCGCTCAGCGCCAGCATCGGCGCGGCCGTCAACTGGACCACGCAGTTCAAACAGCGCCAGCGAGCGTTGCCCCGCGACCCGGTACCCGATCACTCCCGCGTGTTCGAGGCGGTGGTCGCCGGCGATCCCAAGGCGGCCGAAGATGCGATGACCCTGCTGGTATCGCTCGCACTGGAGGACACCCGCACCGCGATGTGAAGGCAGCCTCTGCCGCAGGGTCGCATCCGCGCATTGTCCGTACGCCGCGGTAGCGCGTCCCTGTCCACTACGGCATGGTAGCGGTCACAATGATTCGGGGAGGGGTTATGCGTTCGGTTCGGACTTCGGCGATCTGCGCGGTGGTCGTGTCACTGGCATGGGGGGTATCGGCCCATGCCCAATCGACGGCACCGGCACTCGCCAACATCTTTGCCGACCATGCGGTCCTGCAACGTGACCGACCGATCGCGATCTGGGGCAGTGCCGCGCCCGGCGCATCGGTCACGGTCCGGCTGAACGATCGTAGCGTCACCGCGCAGACCGGCAGCGACGGCAAATGGCGGGCGACATTGCCGGCGATGAAGGCCGGCGGCCCCTATGTGCTGGTGGTCAGCGGCGGGAACGCGACGGCGGCGCAGCGACTGTCCGACATCCTGATCGGCGACGTGTTCCTGTGCGGCGGACAGTCGAACATGGAATTCCAGGTCAAGCATGCGACCGGACTGGACGTGATCCCGTCGGCCAATGACGCGTCGCTGCGGTTCACGACGATCCCCGACAGCAGCAAGACCGCGCCCGCCGGCGACCTTGCCAAGCGGGTCGACTGGCGCAGCGTCACCCCGGAAACGATCGGCGACGCATCGGCTGTCTGCTATTTCATGGCCCGCTCGCTGCGCAGGACCGAGAAGGTGCCGATGGGGTTCATCGCCTCCGAATGGGGCGGTACGCGAATCGAAAGCTGGATCAGTGCCCCGGCGCTGGCGACGCAGCCGGGCTTTACCGATGGGCTGAACGCCATCGCGACGTTCGATCGCGATCCGGCCGCGGCAACGGCGGCGGACGGTGCGCGGCGCGAAAAGGCGTGGGAAGCACTCGACCCCGCCGCGAGGACCGAGCGTGCGTTTCGGGCGGCCGACTATGACGATCGCCGCTGGGGCACGGTGCCGGGGCAATATGAGCAGTTGCCCGCCGCAGATCGCGACCGGCTGGACGGCGTGGTGTGGCTTCGCACGACCGTCGACCTGACCCCGGCACAGGTTGCGGCGGCGCAGACATTGCGGCTGGGACCGATCGGTCGGTACGACGAAACCTATCTCAACGGCCGTTTCGTCGGCGGTGGGAGCGTCGATTGGGCATGGCGTAACTATGGCGTACCCGCCGGGTTGCTGCGCGCCGGTCGCAACGTCATCGCGATCCGCGCGGTCGGCGCGAAGAAGGACGGACGGTTCACCGACATGAGCATCCGCACGATCGGTCTGTCCGATGGCGGTGCGGTGCCGCTGTCGGGACCGTGGCGGTACCGCATCGGCACCGCGTTGAAGGACGGTTCGGTCGGCCCGGCGCCGTGGGACGTCCCGAACAGTCTCACCACGCTCTACAACGGCATGATCGCGCCGATCGCACCCTACGGTCTGAAGCTGGCGGCATGGTATCAGGGGGAGTCAAATACCGGACAGCCGGCGGCCTATCGCGGGTTGATGTCGACGTTGATGGCCGATTGGCGGCGGGCATTCGCCTCGCCCGAACTGCCTTTCTTCGTCGTACAGCTCACCGGCTATGGCGCCCCGGCGACCGCCCCGCGCGAGTCCGGCTGGGCGGCGCTGCGCCAGTCGCAGGCGCAGGCGGTTGCCGCCGATGCCCATGCCGGTCTGGCCGTGACGATCGATGTCGGGGACCGGTTCGACATCCATCCGGCGCAAAAGACGGTGATCGGCGAACGGCTGGCCCGACTGGCACGGGTCGTCGCCTATGGTCAGCCGGGCTTGCGCAGCGGTCCGGAAGCGGCCGAAGCAGTGCGGCAGGGGGGCGATATCGTCGTCCGCTTCCGCAACGTGAACGGCGGACTGCAACGCTATGGCGGGGCAGGGGCGATCGGCTTCGAACAATGCGCCGGTGCGACCTGCAGCTATGTCGACGGCCGTGTGCAGGGCGATTCGGTCGTGCTGCCCGGCGCGGGTCGCCCGGAGATGACGGCGGTGCGCTATGCGTGGGCCGATGCGCCGTTCGTCAACCTGTTCGACGGAGCCGACCTGCCGGCCGCCCCGTTCGAACTGCCGGTGCGCTGAGGCGGGCGGGGCGGCGGGGATTTGCGCCCGCCGCCCGCTTCGTCAGTCAACGACGAAGCTGGTCGTCGCGATGTGATGCAGCTTGTCGACCGGACCGGCTGCAACGTGCAGCTTGCCGGTTTCGACCTGCGCGGCCGTTAGCAGATACCGACCCTTACCCGCCACCGGCACTGCTACCGCGCCATTGGCGTCGGCGGTCAGTTCGACGCTTTTGCGCTCCGGCGTGATGACAGTGACCTTGGCGGCCGGGATCGGCTTGCCGTTCCGGATCAGCGCGAAACGATTGTCGCCGGCGGTCAACGGCGCGATCTCGTACGGCATCCGGGTCTTGATGTCCGCGCGACCTGCGCGTGCGTAATAGGCTACGCCCTCCTTCGCGCCGTCTTCGCCCCATGGCGCGAACACCGAATTGTCGATCACGCGGACATCGCCTGCGGGCAGATCCGCTTCGAGAAAGCCAGCCCTGCGTTGTAGCTTGGCGTTGGTCTGTCCAACGATCTTCGGCACGACAAGCCGCTTGAACTCCGGATCGCCACCCGGTGGCAAGGCTTCGGCAGGTTCACCAAGGTAGATGCGCGCCGGGCCGTTGCCGTCACGTTCTACCCAGACTTCGTGCGCTTCCGCCAGCGAGGGTAGCGCCAAAGCGAGGATAAGGGTCAGCACGCGCATAACTTTTCTCCCGATCGCCGGCGTTTGGTGCCAGCACCACGGCTCATAGGTGTAATGCGAGTAGGTCGCAATAGCGTTGCATTGTCCGTTTCTTACGGTTAGGTGGCATCGTATTGCAAATGACTCGCAAAGGGGGAATGATGGTGCATCCGGTACGCACGATGAGGCTGGTGGGAATGTTGGCGCTGGTGATGGCAGCTCCCGCAATGGCCGAACCGGTCCTGCCGGCGGATGAGGAAACGGACGCGCAACGTGGCGATGACATTCTGGTGGTCGGCAAAAGCTATGGGCAGGCGGTCGGCAAGACCGTCACCCCGCTGAAGGACGTGCCGAACACCGTTACCGTGATCGATCAGGTGCAGTTGCAGCAGCGCAACCTGTTCACCCTTGAGGACGCTCTCACTGTCACCAACGGCGTGACCGTCACCGGGATCAGCAGCGAGGATCCGTCCTACCTGTCGCGCGGCTTCACCATCAACAACTACCTTGTCGACGGCGTGCCGACCTTTGCGTTCGCCTTTCCGGCGGTCGTGCCCGACCTGTTCCTGTACGACCGGGTCGAGGTGTTGCGCGGACCGGCCGGGCTATTCAGCGGGGCGGGCAATCCGGCGGGCAGCATCAATCTGGTCCGCAAACGACCGCTCGACCGTTTCGAGGTCAGCGCCATGGCGGGCTATGGCAGCTTCCGGAATTTCCGGGGTGAGGTCGACGTGTCGACACCGCTGGATGATCGCTCCGGCCTGCGGCTGGGCGTGATGGCGCAGGACCAGGATCAGTTCTTCGACATTGCCCACCGCTACCGCTTCACCGCCTTCGCCGTGGCGGATACCGAGGTCGGCGAGAATACGACCCTGACCGTCGGCGGCAATTACGATCTGTTCAAACCGGCGATCCAGTCGGGGCTGCCGGGCGTTGTCGGCGGCGCGAACGGCAGCGACGGACGATTGCTCGATGTCGATCGCTCGACCTATCTCGGTGCCGACTGGAACCGGTTCCGGTCGGAAAGCTGGTCGGGCTTCGTCGAACTCGCGCATCGGGTCAGCGACCGCTGGACGCTGCGTGCCACGGGCCTGCTGACCGATGTCGATCGCATCGACATCTACAGCTATATCGGCAACCAGCCGGTGACGCCGGCCAATGGCGGTACCACCAACCACATCGCCTATCGCGGCGACAGTGCGATGCAGACGCGCTCGTTCGATTTCAACGGCGTCGGCAGCTTTCCCGCGTTTGGACGCGACCAGACCCTGATCCTGGGCGCAGATTATCAGGCGAGTTCGGCGACGTCGGACTTTACCCGTTTGTCCAACTATGCGCGGATCAACGTCTTCAACCCCGTATCGCCCGCCGAACCGCCGCTCGACCCCTATGGTCCGCTGCCCGCGTTTCAGGGACCGAACGGGCCGGTGACGCAGGTATTCGGCGGATCGGAGACCGAGGTCGAGCAATATGGCCTGTACGGACAGATGCGGCTGAGCCCGGTAAAGGGACTGACGCTGGTTGGCGGCGGTCGCATGACGTGGTGGGACACGACCGTTACCACCACGCGCGTGGCGACCGGTGCGATCCCGCTGCCGACCCGCTACAGCTTCGACGAACGCTTCACCCCCTATGCCGGGGTGGTATGGGACGTCACCGACGACCTGAACCTCTATGCCAGCTACGCCGACAGCTTCACGCCGCAGGCGCCACCGGTCGGCCGCAGCCTGCCCGGCGGCGGCGCGATCCAGCCGCTGGTCGGCGATCAATATGAGGCCGGCACCAAGCTGTCGTTGATGGACAAACGCCTGCTGCTGTCGGCGGCGGTGTACCAGATCACGCAGCGTAACCGCCTGTTCAACGATCCCGACGAACCGACACTGACCTATCAGATCGGCAAGGTTCGTGCGCGGGGGATCGAGGCGGAGGCGAGTGGCGAAATCCTTCCCGGCTGGCGCGTCAACGGCGGTTATACCTTTACCCGGACCAAATATCTGGAGGATGCCAATCCGGTGCTGGAGGGGTTGAGCCTGTTGCCGGTCATCCCGGACCATATGGTCAAGCTGTTCACCAACTATGAGGCTGGCGACGGCCCGCTGGCCGGTGCCAGTGTCGGGGCAGGTGTCACATGGTTCGACAGCACGTGGAGCGGCAACCCACCCGCCTTCAACGCCAACGGTACGCTGCGCACGGCGTCGACGATCGTGCGGCAAGGGAGCTATGCCGTCGCCGATCTTCGCGCCGGATATCGCATCAATGACAATCTGTCGTTGGCACTGAACGTCAACAACCTGTTCGACCGCATCTATTACGCCCGTATTTCCTCGACCGGGCGCGGCAATTATTATGGCAGCCCGCGCACGGTGTTCGCCAGTGTCCGGTTGACCTTTCCATGAGTGCGACCACGCCGGGACGGCACATCCTCTGGCGGCGGCTGGGCGACAATGCGCTGCGGCTGATCGCGGCGATGCCGGTCGGCTATGCCGTCGCCAGCCTGTGGGCGATGGCGCTGGCCCGGATTCTGCCGGGCGATCCGGTACAGACGACGATGGCGGCGGCGCTGTTCGCACTGCTGCTGTGCGGACTGGCGGTGATGTGGGCCTATGCCGCGCGTAGCGGCTGGCGGGCGCTGTGGACGCTCGTGATGGCGGGTGGCATCGCAGGGGCGATCACCTGGGGATCGATCGCGGTGTGGGGGCGGGTATGAGCAAGGGGTTTCGCCAGTCGCAATCGACGCTGCATACCTGGTCGGGCCTGTTGCTTGGCTGGCTATTGTTCGCGATCTTCGTGGCTGGCACCTCGGCCTATTGGCGGGAGGCGCTGAACCGCTGGGCGCGACCCGAACTGGCCCCGATCGCCAGCCGCGAACGCGTTGTGGATGGGGCCGTCGCGTTTCTGACGCGTAAAGCGCCCGATGCGCAAAGCTGGTTCATCACCGTGCCGAGCGCGCAGAGCGCGGGCGGCGATGTCTTCTGGGTACCGCAGGCCAAGCCCGGTGAGCAACGCCGCCGCGGACGCCGCGACACCCGCGCCTTCATCGGCAGCGACGGGCAGGAGGGGACCACGCGGGATACGCGTGGCGGCGACTTCTTCTACCGGTTCCACTTCGATCTGCACTACGTGCCGGTGCTGTGGGCGCGCTGGCTGGTCGGCATCGCCGCGATGTTCATGCTGGTCGCGATCCTTACCGGCATCGTCACCCACAAAAAGATTTTCCGCGATTTCTTCACCCTGCGGCGGGGCAAGGGCCAGCGGTCGTGGCTGGATGGCCATAATGCCAGCGCGGTGCTGGCGTTGCCGTTCCACCTGATGATTACCTATACCGGGCTGGTCACGCTGATCGCGATGCTGATGCCATGGGCGATCGTCGCCCATTACGACGATCCCGCCAAGCTCTACGCCGCAGTCTTCCCCGAAGCGCCGACGGCCGAACGAACCGAGCGTCCCGTACCGTTGATCGATCTCGGCACGGTGCTGCGCGATGCCGAGCGCCGCGTGGGCGGCGAGATCGGCTATATCACCGTCTTCAATCCTGGCGATGCCGCCGCACGGATCACGCTGACCCGGTCGGGAACGTCGATGCTGTCGGCGCGAACGCCTGCCATCGCCTATGACGGCGTTACCGGGCGGCTGGTGTGGCAGGCACCGCCCCCGGGCGGCGCGGTCGAGACGCAGGGGGTGATGGTCGGGCTGCATGCCGGGCGGTTCGGCGACTATCCGATGCGCTGGCTGTATTTCCTGTGCGGCATCGCCGGGTCACTGATGGTCGCGAGCGGGCTGGTGCTGTGGACCGTCAAGCGGCGCGAGCGGCTACCCGATCCCGCCCGGCCGCATTTCGGGTTCCGGCTGGTCGAGCGGCTGAATGTCGGGTTCGTCGCTGGCTTCCCGATCGCGATGACGCTGTATCTTTGGGCCAACCGGTTGCTGCCGGTCGGTGCAGCGGGCCGGGCCGATGCCGAGGTCAACGTCATGTTCGCCGGCTGGGCGGCGCTGTTCCTCTACGCCCTGGCACGGAAACCGGCACGCGCATGGGTCGAAATGCTGACGTTGCAGGCGGCGCTGCTGATCGCCCTCCCGCTCTACAATATGGCAGCGCTGCCGACCGGACTTCCGGCAACGATCGCGCGCGGCGACTGGGTACTGGCCGGGGCCGACCTGACGTTCCTAGCGCTGGGCATGGGCTTCGGCTTCGCGGCGTGGCGCGTTCACCGCTTCCGTCCGACGGTGCGGCGGCGTGCCGTCCGGACCGCATCGCCGATCGACACTACAAGCTGGGCACCCGCCGAATGATCCTGATCGCAATGTTGAGCGCACTCGCCGCTTTCGCGCTGCTGGCGCTTGCCAGCGAGCGGCATCGCAGCCGCTGGGAGGGGATCGACCGGCGCTGGCGACGGCGTGGCGGCTGGGCGCTGGTCGCCGCGACCTTCCTCGCCGCATTTGCGGCGTGGGGGCCGGTGTACGGCGCGATCGGCGGTACCGGCCTGCTGATGCTGGGGGCGGGCGCGAGTTTCCTCGCGCTCAACCTCACCCGACCGTAAGCGCGCTCGCCCACGGTTCGAACGCGTCGCGGGCGCGCGCCGTGTACATCTTTTTCCGGTCCGCCTTCTTGGTACGGCCGGGGATCGGCGGCATCAGTCCGAAATTGACGTTCATCGGCTGATAGGTCTCTGCCACCGCCGCGCCGGTGATGTGGTGCAGCAACGCCCCCATCGCCGTTTCGACCGGCGGCGGCGCGACACTGCGCCCGGCCAGCTCGGCGGCGGCGAAGCGCCCGGCCAACAGCCCGACCGCGGCACTTTCGACATAGCCCTCGCATCCCGTCATCTGCCCGGCGAAGCGCAGATGCGGCCGCGCCTTTAGTCGCAGCGTTTCGTCGAGCAGCTCGGGCGAGCGGATGAACGTATTGCGATGCAGCCCGCCCAACCGGGCGAACTCGGCATTCTCGAGGCCGGGAATGGTGCGGAACAGCCGGACCTGTTCGCCATGTTTCAGCTTGGTCTGGAACCCGACGATGTTCCACAACGTGCCCGACGCATTGTCCTGTCGCAGCTGCACCACGGCATGTGGCCAGCGGCCCGTGCGCGGATCGTCCAGCCCGACCGGCTTCATCGGCCCGAAGCGCAACGTATCCAGCCCGCGTTCGGCCATCACCTCGATCGGCATGCAGCCTTCGAAATAGGGGACGTTCTCCCATTCGCGGAACTCGGCCTTTTCCGCCGCCATCAGCCCGGCGTGAAAGGCTTCATACTGCTCGCGGTTCATCGCGCAGTTGATGTAATCCTTGCCGTCGCCCTTGTTCCAGCGGCTCTGGAACCAAGCCTGATCGAGGTCGATCGAATCGCGGTGCACGATCGGCGCGATCGCGTCGAAAAAGGCGAGCGCCTCCGCCCCCGTCGCGCTGCCGATATCGCCGGCCAGACCGGCGGCGGTCAGCGGGCCGGTGGCGACGATCGTCATGCCGCTGTCGGGCAGGGTGTCGATCCGTTCGCGGACGATGGTAATGTTCGGGTGCGCCGACAACGCGGCGGTGACGCCCGCCGAAAAACCGTCGCGATCGACCGCCAGTGCGGACCCGGCCGGCACCTTGTGTTCGTCGCCCTTGGTCATGATGAGCGAGCCGAGCGCTCGCATCTCGGCATGCAGCAGCCCGACCGCATTCGATTCGGCATCGTCGGACCGGAAGCTGTTCGAACAGACCAGTTCGGCGAGATCGTCCCCCTGATGCGCAGGGGTGCTGTCGCCACCACCCCGCATTTCAGACAGGCGGACCTTCGCGCCGGCCTCTGCCAGTTGCCACGCGGCCTCGGACCCGGCGAGGCCGCCGCCGATGATGTGAACGTCATACTCCATGTCAGGGCGTCTAGGCCGCACAAGCCCAACCGGCAATGAACGTACGAAACGGGCCGTCGTTTTCTTGGGTTATGCGTTGGTGGCGTACGACGAAGGGAAGGCGCATGAAAATCTACACCATCGGCTATGAGGCAGTAACCATGGCCGAATTCGTGGCGGCGTTGCAGGCGGCGGGAGTGCGGCGGGTCATCGACGTGCGCGCGCTGCCCTTGTCGCGACGGCCGGGCTTTTCGAAATCGTCGCTCGCGGCCGAACTGTCGACGCACGCGATCGATTATGTGCATCTGAAGGCACTCGGTACGCCCAAACGCGGGCGCGACGCCGCGAAGAAGGGCGACGTCGCCACGCTTCGTGCGGTGTATGACGAACAACTCGAACTACCCGAAGCGCAGGCACAGGCGGCGATCATGCTCGGGCTGGCTGCCGAAATGCCGTCGGCCCTGTTGTGCTTCGAGCGCGAACCGGCGCATTGCCACCGGACCTTATTGCTCGCAGCGGTCGGGCAGGGGGCGGAGGTCGTGGAACTTTACGCGTAATTTCTCCCCGGCGCGGGGAGGAATTAGCCGGTAACCGGCCGTTGCACCTGACCCGCATCATCCCGGTGCAGCGGCCCGTACGCCACCACGACGTTCAGTGGCAACGGCCCATACACATGCGGGAACAACTGCCCGCCGCGCGAAGGCTCCCACTTCACCGCCTCGCCCAGCGCGTCCAGATCGACCTCCGCCACATGCAGATCGTCCTGCCCGGCGAAGTGCTTGTCGACCGTTTCGGTCAACTGTTCGAAGGTCGACAGGTGGATATAGCCATCGGCCAGATCGACCGGTGCCCCGTCGAAGCTGCCCGTCTCCAGCGCCGCCATCTGCCCGGCGGTCAGCACCTTGAAGGCGGTCGCGGCGGTCATTCCTCGATATCCTTCTCGCTGATCGTCGCCGGACCGGTGCCGTCGTCGAGTACGATATCGCCTTCGATCGGCGGCATTGCGGTGCGTTCCTCGGCGACGATCGCTTCGGCCTCGTTTTCGGGGTTCTCGTCCTCGTCGATCTTCGCCGCCGACACGACCTGTTCGCCCATCCCGACGCGGAAGATGGTGATCCCTTGCGTGTTGCGGCCGGCGACGCGGATGTCGCCGACGGTGGTACGGATCAGCTTGGCCTGATCGGTCACCAGCATCAGCTGTTCGCCATTATGCGCCGGGAAGCTCGCCACGACCGGGCCGTTGCGGTCGGAGGTGACGATGTTGGTGATCCCCTGACCACCGCGATTGGTCCGACGATATTCATAGGCCGAGGTACGCTTGCCAAAGCCGTTGGCGGTGACGGTGAGGATGAACTCTTCCGCCGCCTCGAACTCGGCCATGCGTTCGGCCGACAGCGTAACCTCGCGGTCGCCTTCCTTCCATGGTGCGGCCTTAAGATACGCCTCACGCTCGTCGGCGCTCGCTTCGAACCCGCCGAGGATCGACAGCGAGATGACCTCGTCGTCCTTGCCCAGCGCGATCCCGCGCACCCCGGTCGAGGTGCGGCTCTGGAACTCGCGCACGTCGGTCGCGCTGAAGCGGATCGCCTTGCCGGCCTTGGTCGCGAGCAGCACGTCGTCGGTCTCGGTCAGCAGCGCCACGCCGATCAGGCGATCGTCGCTGTCATCATCGAAGCGCATCGCGATCTTGCCCGCGGTCGGGATGTTGGCGAACGCGTCCATCGAATTGCGCCGCACCGTGCCGTTCGCGGTCGCGAACATCACGTGCAGGTCGGCCCAGCGTTCCTCGTCCTCGGGCAACGGCAACACGGTCGAGATCGTCTCTCCCGCCGCCAGCGGCAGCAGGTTCACCATCGGCCGTCCGCGCGTCGCCGGCCCACCTTCGGGCAGGCGCCACACCTTCATGCGGTATACCTTGCCGGCGGTTGAGAAGAACAGCACCGGGGTATGGGTGCTGGTCACGAACAGGTTCGTGATCGCATCCTCGTCCTTGGTCGTCATGCCCGCGCGGCCCTTGCCGCCGCGCTTCTGCGCACGGAACGCGTCGAGCGGGGTGCGCTTAATGTAGCCCTGCACCGTGACAGTGACGACCATCTCCTCGCGCTCGATCAGGTCCTCGTCGTCGATCCCGTCGGCGGCACCGGCGATCTCGGTTCGGCGCGGCGTCGCGAATTCGGCGCGGATCTCGACCAGCTCCTGCCGCATCACCGCATAGAGCATGCCCCGGTTGCCGAGGATTTCGAGCAGATGGCTGATCGACGCGGCCAGCGTCTTCAGTTCGTCGCCGATCTCGTCGCGGCCGAGCGCGGTCAAGCGGTGGAGGCGCAGGTCGAGGATCGCGCGGACCTGCAGATCGGACAGGCGATACACGTCGTCGGTCAGGTCGGCCTCGACCGCCTCGACCAGCTTCAGATAGGGTGCGATCTCGGCGACCGGCCATTCGCGCGCCAGCAATGCGGCGCGGGCGGCGGCGGGGCTGTCCGACCCGCGGATGATCCGCACCACTTCGTCGAGATTAGTGACCGCGATGACGAGCCCGAGCAACAGGTGCGCCCGCTCGCGCGCCTTGGCCAGCTCGTATTTCGACCGCCGGGTGATGACCTCCTCTCGGAAGCCGACGAACGCGTCGATGATCTGGGCGAGGTTGAGCAGTTCGGGTCGACCGCCACGGATCGCCAGCATGTTCGCAGCGAAGCTCGACTGCGCCGGCGTGTGCCGCCACAACTGGTTCAGCACGACATCGGGCGTGGCATCGCGCTTCAGGTCGATGACGATACGGACGCCTTCGCGGTTCGACTCGTCGCGAATGTCGCTGACGCCCTCGATCCTTTTGTCCTTGGCCGCCTCGGCGATCTTTTCGACCAGCCCCGACTTGCCGACCTGGAACGGGATTTCGGTCAGGACGATCGACCGCCGCTCGCCCCGCGCCTCGACGGTGTGGCGCGACCGCAGGATGATCGACCCGCGCCCGCCGGCATAGGCCGCGCGCGCACCGGCCCGGCCGAGCATCAGCGCGCCGGTCGGGAAATCCGGTCCCGGCACGATCTCGCACAGTTCCTCGTGCGTCAGCGGCTCGCCGCCCTCGACCCGGCGGTCGATCGTGGCGAGGCAGGCGTCGACCACTTCGCCCAGATTGTGCGGCGGGACGTTGGTCGCCATGCCGACCGCGATCCCGCCCGCGCCGTTGACCAGCAGGTTCGGAAAGCGCGCCGGCAGGACAGCAGGCTCACGCTCCGACCCGTCATAGTTCGGCACGAAATCGACCGTATCCTTGTCGAGATCGTCGAGCAGCGCCATCGCCGACTTGGCAAGCCGCGCCTCGGTATAGCGCATCGCGGCGGGCGGATCGGGATCCATCGAACCGAAATTGCCCTGACCATCGATCAGCGGCAGCCGCATCGACCAAGGCTGTGCCATGCGCGCGAGGGCGTCATAGATCGCGGTGTCGCCGTGCGGGTGATATTTACCCATCACGTCACCGACGATACGCGCCGATTTGCGATACGCCTTGCCGGGAACGAAGCCGCTTTCCTGTGCCGAGAACAGAATGCGGCGATGGACCGGCTTCAACCCGTCGCGCACGTCGGGCAAGGCGCGCGATACGATGACGCTCATCGCATAGTCGAGATAGCTCGACCGCATCTCGTCCACGATCGAGATGGGGGCGATATCGGATGGGTCGGCGATCAGCGTCGCGTCTGTCAAAGTTCGATGCTTTCGGGGAATGTTTCGGTTGGGCGACAACCTAGCCGGTCGGGTGGCGAAAGCCAAGCGTCGCGGCGCCGTTCAGCGGGTGACCGGAACATGCTGCGGCGCAAAAGGTTGCCCGTCCATGCGCGACGTACAACGGTTTCTGAACACGCTGCCCCCGGCCGCCGCCGATCTCGCCACCGTCGCGATATCGGTATTGGCGGCCCTGTTGTTGCATGCCGCCGTGTTCCGGTTGCTCCAGCGCTTCGCACAGCGCACGCCGGGGTCGGTCGACGACGTCTATGTCGACCATGCGTGGCGGCCGATGCGCTGGATCCTGATCGCCATGGTGTTGGCCAGTGTCCGCCGGCCGCTGCGCCTTCCCGAACGCTGGGACGATCTGTGGACGCAGGTCGCCGGCCTCGTCGTGCCGCTGCTGATGGGCTGGTTCGCGATCGCGATGATCCGCGCGTCGGTGAAGGCGATCGAGGTCGCGACCGACATCACCGTCGCCGACAATCTGCGCGCGCGGCGGCGGCGGACGCGCAGTGCCATCCTGGGACGGATCGCAGTGATCGCCATCGGCTTCATCACCATCTGTCTGATGCTGCTGTCGATCCCCAGCATCCGATCGATCGGGGTCACGCTGATGGCCTCGGCGGGTTTGGCCGGTCTCGCGGTGGGTGCCGCCGCACAGCCCGCGCTCAAGAACATCATTGCGGGCGTGCAGATGGCGTTCACCGAACCGATCCGCATCGACGATGTGGTCATCATCGAGAATGAATGGGGCCGGATCGAGGAAATCCGCCTGACCTATGTCGTCGTGCAGATCTGGGACGAACGACGCCTCGTCGTCCCGGTATCCAAATTCCTCGAATCGAGTTTCCAGAACTGGACGCGCACGACCAGCGGCCTGCTGGGATCGGCGTTCTTCTGGCTCGACCCCACGACCAACATTCCCCGCCTGCGCGCGCGGTTCGAGGAACTGGTGAAGAGCGATCCGCTCTGGGACGGGCGGGCCTATGTGCTGCAGGTGACCGATACCAAGCCCGACGCGATCGAGGTCCGCATCCTCGCCACCGCTTCCGACGCCGCCCGCGCGTTCGACCTGCGCTGTTCGCTACGCGAGGGGATGCTGGCCTATATCCGCGACGAGATGCCCGAAGCGTTGCCGCGCCGGCGTCTCGCCATCGACCAGCCCGATCCTATCCCCGGCGCGCCGCGATGAACGCATCGACATTGCGCCCGAGCACCGTCATCGGCACCCCGCCGCCCTGCACGACCGCATCGTTGAACGCCTTGAAGTCATAGCGTCCGCCAAGCGCGGTCTTCGCCCGATCGCGCAGCCGGTTGATCTCCGAGTGGCCGACCTTGTAGCCGCAGGCCTGCCCCGGCCACGAACAATAGCGATCGACCTCGCCGGTCACCTCGTCGACGCTCGATCCGTTGGTGCTGGCGAACCAGTCGATCGCCTGGCCGCGGGTCCAGCGTTTGGCGTGCAGCCCGGTATCGACCACCATCCGGCACGCGCGGAACGCGATCGACTGGAGATAGCCGAGCCGCCCGACCGAATCGCCCTCATACGCGCCCAGTTCGTCGCCCAGTTGCTCGGCGTAGAGCGCCCACCCTTCCGAAAAGGCGTTGAATTGCAGCAGCGAGCGGATCAGCGGCAGGCGGAAGCTATATTCCCCCTGCCAGACATGGCCGGGAATCGCTTCGTGATACACCAGCGTCGGCAACGAATAGCGGGTCCAGATGCCGGTCGTGCGCAGGTTGATCCACATCTTGCCCGGCACCTTGCCGTCGATCGAACCCGCCCCGCCATAAGCACCCGGCGCACCCGCTTCCTCGACCGGCGGGATGCGGCGGACCTCGACATTGCCCGGTGCCAGCGTGTTGAACGCACGCGGCATCCGGGCGCGGATATCGCGCAGACGGTTCTGCACCAGCTCCATGATCTGCGCGCGTCCGGCATCGCCTTCGGGAAAGATGAAGCGCGGGTCCTTGCCCAGCGCCGTCATCCGCGCGCCGACACTGCCCTTGCTATAGCCCAGCCCCTTCAGGATCACGTCCATCTGCGACTGCAACCGTGCCAGTTCGTCGCGGCCCATCGCATGGACCTCGTCAGGCGTCATATTGGTCGTGGTCGATGCCCGCAGCCCCCAGCGATACCACGCGTCACCATCCGGCCGCGCCCACATGCCGGCATCGGAGGTCGCCTTCTTCCGGTCGTCCTGCATCGCTGCCAATTGTCGTTCCAGCGCCGGCTTGACCTTGTCGCGGGCGATGGCGGCCGCCTGATTGCTCCAGTCGCCGGGAATGTCCCGGGTACGCCGCGTGAGCGACGTCACCACGTCCCAGCCTGCCGGTTCGCCTGCCAGCGACTGCGTCATCTGCTTCAACGTCTTGTCGAGCAGGAAGTCGGGCGGCACCACGCCCCGTGCCGACGCGGCGCGCACCCGCGCCGTCTCCCCATCCAACTGCGTCGCATAGCTTTCCAGCCGTGCCAGATACGCATCGGCATCGGCCTTCGTCGCGATGCTGTGATCGCTGTCGAGGAAGCGCGGCACGTCGAGATACGCGCCGACATTCTGGATCACGACATAGGGCGTGTTGCGCCATCCGCCGACCGCAACGTCGCCATAGGGCAGAGCAAATCCGTCGAGTGCGGTTTCGAACGCGGTCCGCACGACATCGATATCGGTGCGCGTCGCCGCCGAAACCTTGACCGCGTCGATCGTCTTCAGCGTAGCGACATGCGCGCGCAGATGATCGGCGACGGCGCGCTGTCCGGCTGCCGACCGATCGCCCAGCCGCTCCTTCAGCGCCGCGCGCGCGCCGGTATCGATGCCCAGACCGCTAGCGGCCTCGGGCGAATCGACCAGCATCGCCTCGGCGATCCGCGACAGCGTCGCCTCGGCCGCCGTTTCTGCGGCGCTGGCAGCGACGGGCACGTTCTGCGCGCGGGCGGGCAGGGCGGTGGCGAGCGTCGTCGCGGCGGCTCCGGCGATCCAGTCGCGGCGGGTCAGGTCCATCGGCAATCCCTTGTGAACGACGTGTCGCCGCCTTGTCCCGTCCCCGGCGCCGCGCGTCAATCGTCCGCCACGACCGTCAGGGTCGATCCGCTGACCCCGACGATCCGGACGCGGTGGCCCACCGCCAGATCGGGTCCGCGCGCGATCCACTCGCTGTCGCCGACCCGCACGCGGCCGCATCCGCCGACAATCGCCTCGACCACGACGACCTGTTGCCCGATCAGCCGCGCCGCGCGATCGTTCAGCAACGGATCGTCGCTGTCGACCGGATATTCGGCATACCAGCGCCGTCCGATCAGTACCGTTACCACGCTCCACGCACCGAACACCGCCAGCTCGGCCGGTAACGTCAGCGCCGGAAACAGCAGCGACAGCAGCCCGGTGAGCGCCGCCGCGATCGCCACGAATACGACGAATACGCCCGGCACCGCCAGTTCGGCGGCACCGAGCGCCGCCGCCAGCAACAGCCAGCCATAGCCGCCGTCGATCATCGGGCGGGCGGTTCGAACGGACCGACCGGTCGGTCCCGCAGCGCGGGTGCCGGCGTTCCGTCCTTGTGTTCGCCCAGCGCTTCCTTCGCCAACTGGCCGATCCCGCCCAGCGTCCCGATCAACTGCGTCGCCTCGACCGGGAACAGGATCGTCTTGGCATTGGGGCTGGTCGCGAACTTGCCGACCGCCTCGACATATTTCTGGGCAATGAAATAATTGATCGCCTGCGTGCCGCCCGACTTGATCGCGTCACTCACCACTTGCGTGGCCTTCGCCTCGGCTTCGGCGGCACGTTCACGCGCTTCGGAATCGCGGAACGCCGACTCCCGCCGGCCTTCGGCTTCGAGAATGCGGGCCTGTTTCTGGCCCTCGGCGCGCAGGATTTCGGACGCGCGCGTGCCTTCCGCTTCCAGAATGTTCGCGCGCTTCTCGCGCTCGGCCTTCATCTGCCGGCCCATCGCATTGACGATGTCGGCGGGTGGGCGAATGTCCTTGATCTCGACACGGGTGATCTTCACGCCCCATGGGTTGGTGGCGTGGTCGACGACTCCCAGCAACCGGGCGTTGATCTCGTCGCGCTTCGACAGCGTCTCGTCGAGGTCCATCGACCCCATTACCGTGCGCAAATTGGTAGTCGTGATCTGCTGGAGCGCGATATACAGGTCCGACACCTCATAGGCCGCCTTGGCCGGGTCGAGCACCTGAAAGAACACCACGCCATCGGTCGACACCATCGCATTGTCCCGGGTGATGATTTCCTGACCCGGAATGTCGATCACCTGCTCCATCATGTTCACCTTGCGGCCGACACGATAGAAAAAGGCGGGGTAGAAGTTGAACCCGGGCCGGGCGACCGCGGTGAAGCGACCGAAATGTTCGATCGTGTATTGATGCCCTTGCGTGACGATCTTCACGCTCGCGAACAGGTAGAGCAGCACCATCAGGACCAGTGCCGCGATCACGCCCACTATCATCGTTCATCCCCGCTTGCCTCGACCGGGACGGGTCTAGCATAGCGCCCGGATGGAACCCACCATCCCCCTTGCGCCGCGCAGCCTTTTGTTCGTCCCCGCCGCGCGCCCTGGCATGATCGAGAAGGCAGTCGGCCTGCCCGCCGACCTGATCGTCCTCGACCTCGAAGATGCGGTCCGTGCGGATGAAAAGGCGGCGGCGCGCACGGCGTTGCCGGCGGCGATCGGCCGCCTCGGGCTGCGTGCCGCCATTCGGGTTAACGCCCCCGACAGCGAGCATTTCGCCGCCGATCTGGCAGCGATCCGGGACCTCGCCGGTCCGCTGATCGTCGTGCCGAAGGTCGAATGTAGCGCGGAGCTCGCACCCCTTGCCGGGCGCGCGATGCTGGCGATGATCGAAACGCCGCGCGGCGTGCTGGCGGCGGCGGAGATCGCGGCATCGCCCGGCGTGGTCGGGCTGCTGATCGGCACCAACGATCTTGCCGCCGCCTTGCGCCTGCCACCGGATGCGGGCCGGGGGGCGATGATGCTGGCATTGCAGAATGTGGTGCTCGCCGCGCGGGCGGCTGGCGGCTGGGCGATCGACGGCGTGTTCAACGCGCTCGCCGATGCCGACGGGCTGGCACGCGAATGTGCGGAGGGTCGCGCGCTCGGCTTCGACGGAAAATCGCTGATCCACCCCGGCCAGATCGCGGCTGCCAACGCCGCCTTCTCGCCCAGTCCCGCCGAACTGGACGAGGCACGGGCGCTGATTGCCGCCGCGACCGGCGGGGCGGGGCGGTTTCGCGACCGGATGATCGAGGATATGCACGTCGAAACCGCGCGAAGGTTGATCGAACGCGCGCGTTGACGCTTGCCCGTCACGTTTCGGATCGATAGTGGGGCGCATGTCGCTCCGCCCGATCCTCGGACTCGCCGCCCTGCTGTGCAGCGGCTCGTCGGCTCTCGCCCAGCAGATCACGCCACAAATGCTGCGCGACCATGTCGCGGTGCTGGCCAGCGATGCCTATGAAGGCCGTGAACCCGGCACGCCCGGCGGTGACCGGGCCGAAGCCTATGTGTTGCAGGCCTTCGCCGCCGCCGGCCTGAAACCCGGCGCGCCCGATGGCCGCTGGCGGCAGGAAGTGGCGCTGGCCGAATATCGCGCGGGAAAGATCACCGCCGCCGTTCGGCAGGGCGATCGTACCACGCCGCTGACCGCCGATCAGATCGCAGGACTCGGACTGTCCGCCAGGACCGATATCCAGCGCGCGCCGCTCGTGTTCGTCGGGCGCGGCGATCCGGCGCAGATGCGTGGTACGGCGCTGAACGGTGCGATCGCTGTCGTCATCGGCGGTACCGCGCCCGATGCGCCGCCCGTTCCGACCGCCGACCGTAACGCGGTACTGCTGGCGGCGGGTGCGATCGGTGTGCTGCTGATCGCGCCGGCGCAGACACCGTGGACCGATGTCGCGCACAGCTTCACCAGCGCAACCGTCACCGGCACCGCCAAGCGTCCCGATTTCAGCGGAGTCGTGCCCGCGTCGCTCGCCGAAACGCTGCTGGGGCGATCGGCTGCCGATCTGCGGAAAGCCGCCATCGCCGCGGATTTCCGCCCGGTCCGTACCGCGGCGACGATCGACATCGCCGCGACCGGCACCGTCCATCGCTACACCACCGCCAACATCGTCGGCATGATCCCCGGCACGACGCGCCCGAACGAAGCCGTTCTGCTGTCGGCGCATTGGGACCATATCGGCATCTGCCGGCCCGAGGGTGCCCCCGACCGCATCTGTAACGGCGCTGCGGACAATGCCAGCGGCACCGCGATCCTGATCGAGGTCGCCCGCGCGCTGACGAAGGGACCTCGCCCCGAACGCAGCATTTATTTCGTCGCGACGACCGCAGAGGAGAAGGGGTTGATTGGTGCCGACGCCTATGCCGCCGCCGTCGCCGAAACGCCGCTGAAGATCGTCGCGAACCTGAATATCGATACGACCGCGATCATCCCGACCGGGACGCCGGTCGCGATCGTCGGTCGCGGCAATCACCCGAAGATCGACGCGATCGTCGACGCCACCGCCCGTTCGCTCGGCCGCAAGGTCGATACCGATAGCGAGGCGAACATCATGATCCAGCGGCAGGACGGCTGGGCGTTCGGCAAGCGCGGCATTCCCGCGATCATGGCGACCGGTTCGGTCAGCGACATGAAGCAGTTGTTCGCCTATCTTGACGGCCCCTATCACAAACCGAACGACGACCTCGCGCATCTCGACCTGTCGGGTGCTGCCGAGGATGCCGACCTGCATGCCGCGCTCGCCCGCGCGCTTGCCGACCCGATCCGCTACCCCGCCAACTGAAGACGAGACGACGCCTGTTATGGATATCACCCTCGGCCTGACCTTCGACGACGTCCTGCTGGTTCCGCAGGAATCGGACGTGCTGCCCAGCCAGGCCGACCCGCGCACCCGCGTCGCGCGCGATCTGGCGCTCAACATCCCGTTCCTGTCGTCCGCCATGGACACGGTGACCGAAGCCGACATGGCGATCGTCATGGCGCAGCTGGGGGGGATCGGTGTGCTTCACCGCAACCTGACCGTCGAGGAACAGGTCGCGGCGGTGCGCGCGGTCAAGCGGTTCGAAAGCGGCATGGTCGTCAACCCTATCACCATCACCGCCGACGCGCCGCTCTCGGCCGCGCGCGCTTTGATGGGGCGACACCGGATCAGCGGTATTCCGGTCGTCGAGGGTTCGGGCAAGCTGGTCGGTATCCTGACCAACCGCGACGTCCGCTTCGCCGAAAACCCGAACCAGCCCGTCGCCGAACTGATGACGCACGAGAACCTCGCCACGGTCCGCATCGGTGTGTCGCAGGAAGAGGCACGGCGCCAGCTGCATCATCGTCGCATCGAAAAGCTGCTGGTCGTCGATGACGACTATGCCTGTGTCGGCCTCATTACCGTCAAGGATATCGAAAAGGCGGTAACCTATCCCAATGCGACCAAGGACGGGACCGGTCGCCTGCGCGTCGCCGCCGCGACCACGGTCGGGGATAAGGGCTATGAGCGGACCGAGGCGCTGATCGCGGCCGAATGCGACCTGATCGTCATCGACACCGCGCACGGCCATAACCGGCAGGTCGCCGAAGCGGTGAAGCGCGTGAAGGCGATCGCACCGCACGTACAGGTCATCGCCGGCAACGTCGCGACCGGCGAAGCGACCCGCGCGCTGATCGATGCGGGCGCGGACGGGATCAAGGTCGGCATCGGTCCGGGTTCGATCTGCACCACGCGCGTCGTCGCCGGCGTCGGCGTGCCGCAGCTGACCGCCGTCATGGACGCGGCGAAAGCGGCGCAGGGGACGGGCGTTCCGGTCATCGCCGACGGCGGCATCCGCACCTCGGGCGACGTTGCCAAGGCGCTGGCCGCCGGCGCATCGGCGGTGATGATCGGATCGCTGCTCGCCGGTACCGAAGAAGCGCCTGGCGAAACCTTCCTGTACCAAGGCCGCGCCTATAAGAGCTATCGGGGCATGGGGTCGGTCGGTGCGATGGCCAAGGGGTCGGCCGACCGCTATTTCCAGCAGGACATCAAGGATCAGCTTAAGCTGGTACCCGAGGGGATCGAGGGACAGGTCGCGTTCAAGGGACCGGCCAAGGACGTGATCCACCAGCTGGTCGGCGGGGTGAAGGCGGCGATGGGCTATACCGGATCGAACACCATCACCGATCTGCAGGCGCGCGCCCGTTTCGTCCGCATCACCAATGCTGGTCTGCGCGAGAGCCATGTCCATGACGTGACGATCACCCGCGAAGCACCGAACTACCCGACGCGCTGAGGATCGCCGGCTGCGTGTCGATTGCGGCACGCAGCCTTTTCCATCCTTCCGTTCCCTTTCCCGCTGCCATGCGTTTGACCGTCCGACACCACGCCCGCGTCTTCGCGTACTGGATTGATCTAGGTTATGTTGATAGCGTCGGGCATGGTTTTTCTGGACAGTAGCGCATGACCCCGGCGGCACGTACCCAGGCTGCGATCGATCTGGTCGATGCGATCCTCGATGCCGCGCGTACAGGCGGCGCGGCGGGCGATCAGGTCGCCAAACGGTTCTTCGCCGCGCGCCGCTATGCCGGGTCGAAGGATCGGCGCGCGATCCGCACGCTTGCTTATGACGCGGTTCGCCGGTTCGGTGCGGTGCCGGTCAACGCTCGCGCCGCGATCGTCACACTGGCCGAAAGCGACCAGGATCTTGCCGCGACGTTCGACGGTTCGTCCTACGGCCCCGCGCCGATCGCTGCGGAGGAGCCCCGCGCCGAACCCGCCTATGCCCCGGCATGGCTCGCCGATGCACTGCGGAACTCCGGGCTGAACGACGCCGACCTTGCCGCGCTGCTGGAACGCGCGCCGCTCGACATCCGCGTCAACCGGCTGCGCACCGATCGCGATACGTTGCTCGACGAACTGGGTGGCGAGCCGGCGACCGACCTGCCCGACGCGATCCGACTGCCCGCCGACACGCTGCCAGCCAGCGAAGCGCTGCGCGACGGACGCGCCGAAGTCCAGGATTTCGGTAGCCAGATCGTCGCACTCGCCGCCTGCGCCGAACCGGGTGGCTTCGCCATCGACCTGTGCGCCGGTGGCGGCGGCAAGACGCTGGCGATCGCTGCCCAGATGGCGGGGGAGGGGCGCATCCTTGCCACCGATACCGATCGCCCGCGTCTGTCGCGCCTTGCCCCCCGCGCCGCACGTGCCGGGGTGTCGATCGCCGAACCCCGCCTGCTTGATCCGGGCAAGGAAACGGCGATGCTGGCCGATGTCGCCGGGCAGGCCGATTGGGTGGTGGTCGACGCCCCGTGTTCGGGTACCGGCACGTGGCGGCGCAACCCGGAGGCGCGCTGGCGGCTGACGCCCGAAAGGCTTGACCGGGTGGTCGCGACACAGAAGCGGTTGCTCGATATTGCAGCCGGCCTTACGTCGCCGACCGGCACGATTACCTATGTGGTCTGTTCGCTGCTCGACGCCGAAGGGGCGGGTCAGGTCGATGGCTTTCTGAAGCGCAATCCCGAATGGCGCGCGCTGCCGCTTGCATTGCCGCGCGGGCGCGTCCACGGTCGCGGAATGCGCCTGACCCCGGCATCCGATTCAACCGACGGCTTCTTCGTCGCACGGCTCGGTCGGGGATAAGGCTGTGTCGCGTTCGGAGAAGTTGATGCGGTTCACCTCGGTTTCGGTCGCGGCCGCGCTCGCGCTGGTATGCGCTTCGACGTCGCTCAGCGGGCAGCGTCCCGATAACCAGATCGACCCGCGTTCGACCGCTCTGCTGCAACAGGGGCGCGCGGCACAGGCATCCGGCAATATCGAGGGCGCGGTCGGACTGATCGAAAGCGCCCTCGTGGTCGATCCTCGCAACCGGCCCGCCTATATCGCGCTGGCCGATATTGCACGCGGGCAGGGATTGCCGGGAAAATCCATCCGCCTGTATCGCGAGGCGCTGAGCCTCGAACCCAATGACGTCGTCGCGCTGAAGGGCGAGGGTGAGGCGCTGGTCCAGAAGGGCGCTGTCACCAAGGCGCGCGAAACGCTTGCAAAGCTGAAGACCGTGTGCGGTGCTACCTGCCCGGCGAGCGACGAACTGGCAGCGTCCATCGCCAACGGTCCGCCGGTGACTGCGACCGCGCTCCAGACTCCACCGGCGGTACCGGTGCCGGGCAAGGTCGCTCCGACGAACCAGTAATCGCCTTTGCGCGGTCATGTGCGGCGCTTGGCATCGAAAACGCAGGGAGAGATGCGATGCAACGTGCGATGCTGCTGCTTCTGGGCCTGGCCGCGACGCCTGCAATGGCCCAGTCTGCCGATGAACGGGTGCCGGTCATTCAGGTTCTGGGTGTCGGCACCGTATCCACGCCGGCCGACGTGGCGACCATCTCTTATTCCGTCATCGGCGAAGGCAAGACCGCCGACGACGCCAGCGTGACCTTGGCAACGAAGCAGCGGGCGATCGTCGCGGAGTTGACGGCGTTGCTCGGGCGTGGCGCGCGATTGTCGTCGGGGGAGGTGAGCGTAATCGAAGCCCGATCCGACAAATGCGAGAATTTCACTGGTTATAACAGCCGCCCCCGACTGAGCGACGGGAATTGCGCCGTTACCGGATACATCGCGATCTTGCAGGGCACGGCGCGGACGGGTGCGGTCGATCGGGCCGGGACCGCCGTCGGTGCCGTCGCCCGACTAGGGGCGCGGGATGCGCGGATACAGGGGTTCTCGTTGCGCGATCCAGCGGAAGCACAACGCCGCGCAACCGCCGCCGCGATCGCTGCCGCCCGCGCCAAGGCGGAGGTGATGGCCGCCGGTGCTGGCGTCCGGCTTGGCGAATTGCTGGCGTTGCACGATCCGAACGCGCAGATGGACATGGCGATTTCGGCCGACGATATTGGGTCGATGAGCCTCGCTAACGCGCGTCCGAGGGTGGAAATCGCCGTTTCGCCCAAGGCGATCGAGACGCAGGCCCGTGTGAGCGCCCGGTACGCGATCCAGCGGTAAGGCTCGGCGGCTATCCGGTTCGGCTACCGTCCAGCACCCGCGCCATCGCCACGAATTCCGCAACGCTGACCGTTTCCGCGCGACGCGTCGGATCGATGCCGATCGCTTCCGCTGCGTCGATCGCGCCCGGCACTGACTTCAAACTCTGCCGCAACATCTTGCGTCGCTGTCCAAATGCGGCGGCGGTCAGGCGTTCCAGTGTCTTGAGCAAAACGCCTTCAGGTGCATCGGTCGGGACGACATGCACCACCGCCGACATGACCTTCGGCGGCGGAGTGAAGGCGCTGCGATGCACCGGCATCGCGATGCGCGCCGCACTCCGCCACTGCGCCAGTACGGCCAGCCGCCCGAACGCGTCGTCATTGGCACTGGCGACGATCCGGTCCGCCACCTCGCGCTGGAACATCAGCGTCAGGCTTTGCCACCACGGTTCCCACGCCGCCGACAGCCAGCCGACGAACAGCGCGGTGCCGACATTATAGGGCAGGTTGGACGCGATATGCGGCCGCCCCGCGAACAGCGACGGCGCATCAATCTCGAGGGCGTCGCCTTCGATCACGCGCAAGCGTCCGGGAAACGCCGCGCCCAGTTCGTCGAGTGCCGGAATGCACCGCCGGTCGCGCTCGATCGCGGTCACCTTCGCCCCGGCCAGCAACAGCCCGCGGGTCAGGCCGCCCGGCCCCGGGCCGACCTCCAGCACCTCCTGATCGTGCAGATCGCCGGGTACGCGCGCAATCCGGTCGAGCAATTGCTGATCGAACAGGAAATTCTGCCCTAGCGCCTTGTTCGCCGACAGATCGTGCCGCTTGATGACCTCCCGCAGTGGCGGCAGGTCGCCGACCGGAGCAACGCTCACGCGGCGGCCCGGCGGGCGGCGGCTTCGCCCGCCATCCGGATCGCGGCGATCATCGCGCCCGGCTCCGCCATGTCCCGGCCGGCGATGTCGAAGGCGGTGCCATGATCGGGCGAGGTCCGCACGATCGGCAGGCCCAGCGTAATGTTGACGCCGTCGTCGAAGTGCAGCGTCTTGATCGGGATCAGCGCCTGGTCGTGATAGGCGCACAGCGCCGCATCGTATCGCGCCCGCGCGCGGGGATGGAACATGGTGTCGGCCGCCAGCGGCCCGACGATATCGATCCCTTCGGCCCGCAATAGCTCGACCGCGGGGATCATCACGTCGATCTCCTCGCGTCCGATCGCGCCGCCTTCGCCGGCATGCGGATTGAGTCCGGCCAGCGCAAGGCGCGGTGCCCCGATCCCGAAATCGCGGATCAGGCCGCGCGCCGTCACCCGCGCCCGCGCGAGCAGCAGTTCCACCGTCAGCACCCGTGGCACGGCCGCCAATGGTTCGTGGATCGTCACCGGCACCACGCGCAAGGTCGGGCCGGCGAGCATCATCACCGCATTCTCACGCGCCACGCCGCAGCGTTCGGCGACGAATTCGGTCTGCCCCGGATAGTCGAAACCGACCCGGTACAGATCGGCCTTGGACACCGGGGCCGTCACCAGTCCCGACACCGCATCCGATCGCGCCAGTCCGGCGGCCAGCTCGAGCGACTGCAACGCACAGCGTGCCCCCCCGATATCGGGCCGTCCGGGTACGATCGCTTCGTCATCGACCACCGACACGACCGGCAGCGCACGGCGAAACACGTCTGCGGCATCGCGCGGTTCGTCGATCCGCTCGACCGGCCCGTTCCACACCGCCGATACCGCGCGCACGTCACCGACGGCAAAGAAACATGGCAGCTTCTCGCTGTCGCGCCGTTCCCACGCCTTGGCGATCACCTCCGGGCCGATCCCGGCGGGATCCCCCATCGATATGGCGAGAGGAGCTATTCCCCGCATCGCGCGCGCTGCCTCAGCGATACTCGATCACCGCGTCCCGCCGCAGATCGCGCATCATGCGCTGCGCCCGCAGGTTGACGCGTTCCTGCTCCAGGCCCTGCTGGATCTGCGCCGCACTGGGTAAGGCACCGTTGCGTGGGTCCTCGCGACCGCACAGCACCAGCACGCGCACACCGTCCTTGGGCGAACCGAAGGGCGGAGTCGCCTGTCCCACGTTCAGTTTCAGGATGATTTCCTGCAACGCCGGCGGCAGGCTGCGGACGGTCACCGCGTCGTTGTCGACGATTTCCGCCTTTTGCATCTGCGCGATCTTGGTCGCGTCGCCGCACCCGCGGATCGTCTGCGTCGCTTCGGTGAAGGCCGCGACCTTCGCGCTCGCCTGCGCTTCGGTCGTGCCGGCGGGGAAGGGCAGGAACAACTGCCGCAGCGCCAGCTTGGCGTCGCGCGGATCGGCGGTCAGCACCTGCCGCTTGTCGGTCAGATACAGGATCGAATAGCCGCCCGGCACTTCGATGGGTCCGGCGATCTGCCCGACCTGCATCTGTTGCGCGGCCCGCTGCAACGGTTCGGGCAGCATGTTCAGCCGCACGAAGCCCAGATCGCCACCGACCGCACGGGTCGATGCTTCGGAGAAATTACGCGCGAAATATTCGAACGGCGCACCCTGCCGGATCTGCTCGACCATCTTGGTCATGCCCGCCTGCACCTCGGCGGCGCGATCGGGCGTGGCGCTCATGTAGATTTCGCGCAGGCTGTATTCTTCCGCGCCCTTGGATTCCTCCATGCGCTTGATGACGGCGGCGACTTCTTCCTCGCCGACGTTCACGAACGGTTCTACCTGCCGCCGCAGCAACCGGCTCCACGCCAGCTCGCCCTCGATCTGCCGCCTGAGCGAACGATCCGACGACCCGACGGTGCGCAGATAGGCGCGCAGCTGGTCGGGCGTCTGGTTGAAACGCTGCTTGGCCAGCCGGTTGAAGCTCTGCTCCAGTTCGGCCGGCGTGACGGTGATGTCCTTCGCTTTCGCCTGCTGGATCTGCAGCGTCTCGTCGATCAACTGGCGCACGACCTGCTGGCGCAGCACCTCGCGGTCCGCGTCGCTCAGCTTGAAATCGTTCAGCGCGACGATCAGCGCCATCCGCTGGTCGACATCGGTGCCGGTCAGCACCGTATCGTTCACGATCGCGGTCGGCTTGCGGATGTTCGGGTCCAGCTTCCCGAAGATGATCGGGTTGCCGGGAAGGTTCAGGTTGGCGCCGGGTACCTCCTGCCCGTCGCTGACGGTCTGCGCCGCCAGCGTGGCGGCGGCGGCGATCGCGACGAAGCCGGCGATCGAACGGCCGATGCGGCCGACATTCACGATGTTCTTGGTCACTTGGTCGTCATATCCCATGCGCGCGAAATCAGGGCGGTGCCGCACCATTCGGGCAAATTCATGACCCGCCGCGCCTGAACAGGGCCTTATCGCCCAAGGTTCTTCAATGCCAGCGTTACCAGATAGCTGCTACCGCTGCGCGCGTCACCGATCCGCTGGTAATCGCGCTTCCACGTCAGCCCCAGCCGCAGGCAGTCGTCCTCATACTGGACGCCCAGCCGGTGACGGATCGGGTCATAACCATCGGACAGCGATAGCGAATCCTCCGATTTGTCGGTCAGATCGACCGTCGCCGATCCGAACGCCGACCAGAACGGACCATAAGCGATGCGACCCGCCACGCGGATTTCCTCGCGGTCCTGCAAATCTTCCAGTTCGTCGATATCGCGATTGAGCCGGAGATATCCGACCTGCAGATACGTCCGGCGGCTGCCGACCGTCGCGTCCAGTTCGTTGCGACGAATCTTCAGCCCGTCCTTGTCGAGCCGGTAGCGATGGGTGAAGCTGACCAGCTCGCGGAACCGGATATCGGTCCGCCCGACGATATCGGACCAGCGATCGTCCAGCCCGGTGCCGCTCGGCAGGATGCTGGCGCGCTCGCTCGCGCGATAGCTTTGCCCGACCGTCGCCGCGACCGTCATGCCGGGCAGATCGAGCGCATAATCGAGGCCGTAGGTGATGCGCGACGAATCCTCGAACCGGTCATATCCGGCAAAGCGATTCAGCGCGAACAGGTTGGAATCCTCTAGGTCGACGGCGCGGGCATCCTCGTTCGGGACCGCCAGATTCGCGATCTTCGGCGAAGCCACCAGCTGCACGCGCGGGCTGATCCGCTGCGTACCCGCCCCGAGCGGCCCGACGAACGGCCAGCGGACGTCGATCGCCGCCGCTGCGATGCCGCGCAGGGTGAAGCCTTCATCGCCGCGATAGCTCAGGACCGCCGTATCGATCGTGTCGCGCGCGTTATAGGCGTCGCCGCGCGCATAGGCGGTGAAGGTCACTTCCTGCCCCAGCGGCGTGTAGCGGGTCAGGTCCCAACGCGCGGCGGCGAACGCGCGCTGCGTATCCTGCCCCTCGCTGCGGCCGATCGCCAGCGTGTTGAGCTGCACCTGTGCGACCCCGCCCAGCAGGCCGTTGAACCGGCGTCGGTAATCGAGTTCGGGCAGCGCGACCGGCTGCATCCCCTGATCGTCGCCGACCCGCAGCGTCTGCACCGCCCAGCCGCTGATCGTCAGCATCGAATCGCGATCGATCCGCTCGACCGTCACATTGTTGCGGAGGCGGTCGTCGCGCGAAATGTCGTAGCGGCGCAGGAACGTCTGGTCGGTGGTATAGCGCAACGATCCCGACACTGCCCAGTTCGGATCGAGCTGAAACCGTCCGACCGCGTCGAGATAGCCGCGAAACGACTGTTCGCTGCCGGTCGGCACGATGCCGAGGACCAGATCGTCGCTCCGCCGGCTGACCGTCGCATAGCCCTGAACCCGGTACGCGCCGTTCGCCGTCAGGGCGCGATACTCGCCCTGCACCATCGGCAGGACGGCGGTGTAGACGTGCGGCGTGATCGTTAGGTCGCGATTGGGCGCGAGGTTGAAATAATAAGGGACGGCAACCTCGACCCCGTTGACGCGGTCGAGCCGGATCGACGGTGCCAGCAGTCCCGAATCGCTGCCATCGCCGATCGAATGCGAAAAGGACGGCAACGGGATGGCCGGCAGGCCGAAGATGGTCAGCCCCGCGCCGGTATAGCGGATGCGCTTGCGCGTCGGATCGTAGCGGACGCGGATCGCGGTGATCTTCCACGACGGCTCTTTCGGGCATCCCGCCGAATTGGTCACCGAACAGGGCGTATAGGCCGCGCTTTCGACCGTCACGACGCCGTTTTCGGACCGGGTGCCGCGTTTCGCCGCGATCCGCCCGCCTTCGTCGAGCACGACCAGCATATTGTCGACCACGCCGTCCTTCAGCGTGTCGGTCAGTTCGATCCGGTCGCCATAGGCCACGTCGCCCTGCGGGTTGGTCACCGCGATATTGCCGTCGGCGACGACCTGGCCGGTCTTGCGGTTCCACGTCACCCGGTCGGCGCGCAGCCGGTTGCCGTCGCGCAGCAGCCGCACCTCACCGCTGGCGGTGACGATATCGGCGTTACTGTCATATTCCAGCAGGTCCGAGGAAAAATCGATCTGGTCGCTAGTCGGTGCGGTCGGCAGCGCTTGTTCGGGCGCGGGCGGCGGCTTGGGCCGATCCTGCAGTTCCTGCGCAAACGCCGGCCCGCCGAACGCCAATGTCAACCCAAGGGCAAGCGACCCGATCGAACGCACCACTAGTCCCGCTTCCCCAGCACCGTCGCCGCCCCATGGCGAGCCTGTCGCCTGTGCCTATCGCATCGTGCAGCGGGAACCGCAATCGCCGTCCACCCGCTTTACCTGCCCACGCCCTGCGGCCTAGAAGAGCGAGCGCCGTAGCGCGCCAGCGTAGAAGGAAGTGCATGTCGATCTCGATCCAGTTCGCCCCCGACCGGGGAACCGCCGCCGCCCTCGTCCTGCCCGTCGCTACGGGAGGGCTCGACCGGATCGCCGCGGCCGGGCTGGACGATGCGACCGCTACGCTGGTCGCCGGTGCTGCCCGTGCCGGCCGGTTCGAGGGGGAAGCCGGTTCGATGGCCGAAATCTTCGTCGCCGGTGAAGGCGACAGCGCCAACCGCGTCATCCTGCTCGGCATCGGTGCCGGCGACGGCGCGGCGCTGGAAAAGGCGGGCGGCGCGCTGACCGGGCGTTTCCTGCTGTCGGGCCTGACCGACCTGACCGTCGATTTTGCCGGCACCGACGCATCGGCGGCATCGGTCGCGCGCTTCGCGGCGACGGCGGCCCAGCGCGGCTGGCGGCAGGATGGCTATCGGACGAAAATGCCCGAAAAGTCCAAGCCGACGCTGTCGACGATCACCATCGCCAACGCGCCGGACGGTATCGACGACGCCTTCGTCGCCGCCGATGCAATCACGCAGGGGATGGACCTGACCCGCACGCTGGTCACCGACCCGCCGAATATCCTGTACCCGGTCAGCTTCGTCGAAAAGTGCCGCGAACTGACCGAACTGGGCGTGGAACTGACCATCCTCGACGAACGGCAGATGGCCGAACTGGGCATGGGCGCGCTGCTCGGCGTCAGCCTCGGTTCGGAAAAGGAGGCGCGCCTGCTGGCGATGCGCTGGAACGGGAAAGGTCAGGGCGACGTCGACCTCGCATTGGTTGGCAAGGGCGTGACCTTCGACACCGGCGGTATTTCGCTGAAGCCCGGACCCGGCATGGAGGACATGAAGTGGGACATGGGCGGCGCGGGCGCGGTCGCCGGCACGATGAAGGTGCTCGCCACGCGCAAGGCGAAGGCCAATGTCGTCGGCGTCGTCGGGCTGGTCGAGAACATGCCCGATGGCAAGGCGATGCGCCCCGGCGACGTCATCACCAGCATGTCGGGCCAGACGATCGAGGTGCTCAACACCGATGCCGAAGGTCGTCTCGTCCTGTGCGACGTGCTGACCTGGGTCCAGAAAACGCATTCGCCCAAGACGATCGTCGATCTTGCCACGCTGACCGGTGCGATGATCGTGTCGCTCGGCAGCGAGCATGGCGGGATGTTCGCCAACGACGATTCGCTGGCCGACCAGTTGCTGGCCGCATCGCGGGAATCGGGTGATCTGTTGTGGCGCTTCCCGCTGTCGCCCGCCTATGACAAGCTGATCGACAGCCCGATCGCCGACATGAAGAATATCGGGCCGCGCGGCGCCGGGTCGATCACCGCCGCGCAGTTCCTGAAGCGGTATATCGACGACGGCGTCCGCTGGGCGCATCTCGACATCGCCGGGATGGTGTGGGCCGACAAACCCGGCAATCACCACGACAAGGGTGCGACCGGCTTCGGTGTGCGCCTGCTCGACCGGTTCGTGACGGATAATTTCGAACAGTAACGTCATTCCCGCGCAGGCGGGGATCCATAAACGCTGATCTGGCGGCTCCATCGAGGTCGTCAGCGGATATGGGTTCCCGGCTGCGCGGGAACGACGCGTGGGCACAGCCATGAAAGTCGACTTCTACCACCTGACCCGCAGCCCGCTCGACCGCGTGCTCCCGCGCATCGCCGCCCGCCTCCACGGCGACGGCGAGCGGCTGTTGCTGGTATCCGACGATGCCGACCAGCGCCGCGATCTCGACATGCTGCTCTGGACCTACGCACCCGACAGCTTCCTGCCGCACGCGCAGGCCGGGGCAGGGGACGACAGCCGGCAAGCGGTCCTGATCGCCGCCGACGCCACCCCCGCCAACGCCGCGCGCAACATTGCGATCGTCGACGGGCAGTGGCGCGACGAAGCGCTGACGTTCGACCGGGCGTTTCACTTCTTCGGCGAAGACCATATCGCCGCCGCCCGCGGCGCGTGGAAAGCCCTTGCCGAGCGCGACGGCGTCGAACGCCGGTACTGGCGGCAAGGCGACAATGGTTGGGAGCAGGCGGCGTAACGCTTGCCTGCCGCGCGGTGCCCGACTAGGGGGACCGTCAACTTCCAACCAGCAACGCAGGAGCTGCGACCACCATGGCCGCCACCCGTACCTTTTCGATCATCAAGCCCGATGCGACCCGCCGCAACCTGACCGGCGCCGTCACCAAGATGCTGGAGGAAGCCGGCCTGCGCGTCGTCGCTTCGAAGCGCATCCAGATGACCCGTGAACAGGCCGAAGGCTTTTACGGCGTGCACCGTGAGCGTCCATTCTTCAACGACCTGGTGTCGTTCATGATTTCGGGTCCGGTCGTCGTGCAGGTCCTCGAAGGCGAAGACGCCGTCCAGAAGAACCGCGACATCATGGGCGCGACCAACCCGGCGAACGCCGATGCCGGCACGATCCGCAAGGAACTGGCCGAATCGATCGAAGCCAATTCGGTCCATGGGTCGGATTCGGAAGAGAATGCGAAGATCGAGATCGACTTCTTCTTCAAGCCCGAAGAGATCGTCGGCTGATCGAACAGCTAATGTGAAAAAGGCCCGCTTCCCTGTCGGGGAGCGGGCCTTTTTTGTGTTTGCGCTGCGTGGGAGCAGACGGCGCCGATCGGTTCGTGCCGAGTAGGGACTGAGCGAAGTCGAAGAAACGTATCGAGGCACCTGTTGCGGTCCTTCGATACGCCATTTCGACAAACTCAATGCCTATTCAGGAAGAACGGTAACCTTGCGGCCGGAAATACTCCGCTAGTTGTCCACCGCTCAACCCCGTTCGGTTCGAGCAGCTTCGAGCTTGTCGAGAAGCGCCCGTCGAGAACGCGGTCGCTTGAGGCAACCCCGTCCCGACTGCGGTTCGCGCCAAGTTCGAACCAAACGGAATGGGCCAGCGAACGGTAAAAAGGGAAGGGGCCGAAGCCCCGACCCTTACTTGACCGCCGCAGTCGCCGCGACCGCGACCACCGGCGTCCCGACCGAAACCGCTGCCGTGGCCGGCACCGCAACCGGCGTCGCCGATTCGGTGAACGCCTTCAGTTCCCGCCCGGCCGGGATGCGCGCGCTCTTGCCGGTGACGAACGGCGCCGCCGGCCACAGCAGCGCCACCGACGCGACCGTCGCAACGGTATTGCCTTCGCCTTCCTGACGATACTTTCCGGTCACCGGAATGCGGCGGCCGTTCAGGTCGATCGAGCGGACCTGGATTTCCATCTTGCCCGACTTGCCGAACGCACCCTTGCCGGTCAGCCATGTGACTTCGCCGACGGCGGGCGTGCCCTTCGGGATCACGACATAGTCGCCCAGCATCACGTCGGCGACGACGGTCAGACCGAACTTGTACCCGACGTCGATGCGACCGCCCTTGGTCGTCAGGTCTTCGTTCATCGACAACAATATTTCGGTGTTTGCCGGCAGTTGCGCATTGGCAGCGGCGCCCCCGCGCGCGACGGCGGTCAACGGCACCGCCGAATCCTGCGCAACGGCAGCCGAAACCGACGCGCCAGCGACAGCCGCGACGCAAAGCATCTTCACGATATTCATAAACTTCCCCTCTACTTCCCCCCCATGGGAAGTCGGGGCCGGTATCTATCCGATCACTGTCCGACTGAATAGAGGCGCACCGGTCGTAACTGGACCGAAACGGGGTTAACGCCCGCCTGCTTCCAGCAAGCCGCGCGGTGCTGCCAGTTCCCACGCATGGGCAACGGCATCCTCGACCGCGACGGGATCGCTGTCGGCGTCGATCTCCATCCAGCCATCGTCGCCACGCACGGTCGTACTGTCGCCGACGATCCGCACGAAATCATTACCTTCGACCGAAAATACCGTCGCCTCACCCGCGTCGCGCTCTTCGGTGGCCGGCAACACCTTCACGGCTTCACGAATATGGTCGAACATGTCGGTCATCGCGTCACAAACTCCGCCAGGGTAAGGGGGTAGAGCCGGTGTTCCTCCACCAGCACCCGCGCCGCAAGGGTATCGGGGGTATCGTCGGGCAGGATCGGAACGCGCGCCTGCGCCAATACGCTCCCGGCATCCAGCTCTTCGGTCACGACATGGACCGAACAGCCAGCCTGCGTCTCGCCGGCCGCGATCGCACGCGCATGGGTGTCGAGGCCTTTGTAGGCAGGCAGCAACGACGGATGGATATTGACGATCCGGTCGCGCCACGCCGCGACGAATTCGCCGGACAGCAGTCGCATATAACCGGCGAGCGCGATCGTCTCGACCCCCGCCGCCCGCAGCGCGCCGTCGATCGCCGCTTCATACTCCGCCTTGGGAATACCCCGCGGCGACTTCGCGAAGGTCGCGATACCCCGTTCGGCGGCGTGGGTCAGGCCGGCGGCATCGGGCTTGTCCGACGCCACCAGTACGATCTCGTATGGACAATCCGCCTCGCGTGCCGCCGCGACCAGCGCCGCCATATTCGATCCCCGCCCCGAAATCAGGACGCCGACACGGTGTTTAGCCAAGATGCGTCGCGCTCCACTCGCTCCGCGCACTCCACGTGCCGGCGCTCCCCTTGACGGTGCAGCCCTTCTCGCCCGCATCCACGGTGCCGATCCGTACGACCGTCTCCCCGGCTCCCGTCAGCGCGGCCGCGACCGCATCGGCTTCCTCCGCCGAAACCAGCACCGCCATGCCGATCCCGCAATTGAACGTCCGCGCCATCTCACCCGGCTCGATATTGCCCTGCGCCTGTAGGAACGCCATCAACCGCGACTGCTCCCACGCATCCGCGTCGACCGTCGCGTGCGCACCGTCGGGCAGGACGCGCGGGATATTTTCCAGCAAGCCGCCACCGGTAATATGCGCGAGTCCGTGGATGCGCCCTTCGCGCAGCAGCGGCAGCAGCGACTTCACGTAGATCTTCGTCGGCGCCATCAGCGCGTCGATCAGCAGCACGTCCTGATCGAACAGGGCAGGGCGGTCGATCTTCCACCCCTTGTCCGCCGCCAGCCGCCGGACCAGCGAAAAGCCGTTCGAATGGACGCCCGACGACGCCAGTCCGAGGATCACGTCGCCGACAGCGACCTTGTCGCCGGTCAGCAACTGCTCGCGCTCGACCGCACCGACGCAGAAGCCCGCCAGATCGTAATCGCCATCGGCGTACATGCCCGGCATCTCGGCGGTCTCGCCACCGATCAGCGCGCAGCCGGCCTGCCGGCACCCTTCGGCGATCGACGCGACGACCCGCTCGGCGGTATCGGCGACCAGCCGGCCCGACGCGTAATAATCAAGGAAGAACAGCGGCTCGGCACCCTGTACGATCAGGTCGTTGGCACACATCGCGACCAGATCGATGCCGACCCCGTCATGCGCGTCGTGTTCGATCGCCAGCTTCAGCTTGGTACCGACGCCGTCATTGGCCGCGACCAGCAACGGGTCCTTGAATCCGGCGGCCTTGGGGTCGAACACGCCGCCGAACCCGCCCAGTTCGGCATCGGCGCCCGGCCGCTGCGTCGACTTCGCCAGCGGTCCGATGGCGCGCACCAGGGCATTGCCCGCCGCGATCGAGACGCCTGCCTGTGCGTAGGTATAGCCGCCGCCGCGGTCCGCTTCGTTGCTCATACCCGCCCGACTAACCACATCGCGCTTGGATTTCCACGCCTGCTTCGTCAAAAGGCGCGCATGACTTTGGTTCAGCCCCGCCGCATCCTTGCCGCCCTCGCATTGGGCGTGGTCGCGACCGGGGCGGTCGTGGCGCAGCAGGGTGGCATCGCGGCGGTCGACGGATCGGGCAGTTTCGAGGTGAACGGCGTCCGCGTCGACGTCGCCGGAACCTCGGCCGATGCCGCGCGCACCGCCGGCTGGCGGCTGGCACAGCGCAAGGGCTGGCAGATGCTGTCGCAGCGGCTGACCGGACAGGCGCGCTCGCTGCCCGATGGTACGCTCGATTCGCTGGTCACCAGCATCGTCGTCGAAAGCGAACAGATCGGCCCGAACCGCTACATCGCCCGGCTGGGGGTGCTGTTCAATCGCGGCCGCGCCGCCTCGATCCTCGGCATCGCCGGCGTGTCCGAACGCAGCCCGGCGATGCTGGTCGTGCCGCTGATATGGGACGGCGGCACCGGCACCGTGTTCGAACGGGCGACGCCGTGGCAGGCAGCATGGGCGCGTTTCCGCACCGGCGGCAGCGTCATGGACTATGTCCGCCCCAGCGGCACCGGCGCCGACGGCCTGCTCCTCAACGCCGGACAGGTGACCCGGCGCGGCCGTGGCTGGTGGCGTACCGTACTCAACCAATATGGCGCGTCCGACGTGCTGATCCCGCAGGTCCGCTTGTACCGGCAATGGCCCGGCGGCCCGGTCATCGGCACCTTCACCGCCGGCTATGGCCCGGACAACCGCCTGCTCGGTAGCTTCTCGCTACGCGTCAATCAGGGGGATGCGGTGCCGGCACTCCTCGACGAAGGCGTCCGCCGCCTCGACGCGCTCTACCAGCAGGGCTTGCGCAGTGGCGCGCTTCGCCCTGATCCGGTGCTGGCCGCCCCGCCGCCCGGCAGCGTCGTCTTGCCCGACGAAGTGGACCTGATCGATCCGACGATCACCGAACCCGGTATCGGTCCCTCGCCGCTGCCGACCGGGGAAAGCGTCACCCTGTCGATCCAGGCCGATACCCCGACCGTCGCCGATGTCGAATCGACCGAAGCCGCGCTGCGTTCGGTCCCCGGCATCCGCTCGGCAGCGACCTCCAGCCTTGCGCTGGGCGGCGTATCGGTGCTGCGCGTGACCTTCGACGGCGACATCGCGATCCTCACCGCCGCGCTCGAATCGCGCGGCTGGCAGGTTCAGCAGGGGGAGGGCGCGCTGCGCATCCGTCGTCGTGCCGCCGGCGCGACCCCGACCGCCCCGTCGAGTGCACCGCAGGGATGACGATCCTGTCTCGCGGTACGGTTCAGCTTACCCTGCCTCTGGAACTGCCCGCCGGTGCCCGGCAGGACCTGTTCCTCGTCGGGCCGTCGAACGAAGCCGCCGTCCACCATCTCGACCATTTCGCGACATGGCCGGTCCATGCGGCGCTGCTGGTCGGCCCGCGTAAATCGGGGCGCACGCTGCTGGCGCGGCTGTTCGCGGCGAAGAGCGGCGGAACGATCGCCGACGATGCCGACCGCTGGAGCGAGGCCGATCTGTTCCACGCGTGGAACCGCGCGCAGGGCGACGCCCGCCCGCTGCTGATCGTCGCCGACGCCGCGCCGCCGATCTGGCGGATCGGCCTGCCCGACCTGCGTTCGCGGATCAATGCGACGCCGGTGCTGCGGCTCGAGGCGCCCGACGATGTGCTGATCGAAACACTGCTGCAATATCTCTTCGACAGGAAGGAACTCGTCGCCGCGCCCGATCTGGTGCGCTGGCTTGCCCGCCGCGTCGAACGAAGCCACCTTGCGGTGCTTCGCATCGTCGAGGCTTTGGAGGAAGATGCCATGTTGCGCTCGACGCGCCGTCTGACCGTTCCCGCCGCGCGCGTCGCGCTGACCGGCAACCCGCTGTTGCTGGACCGACTACTGTGAACGATCCCGTCCCCTCCGCCCGCACGACCGTCGCCGCCGCGCCCGAGGCCCGCTATTTCAACCGCGAACTGTCGTGGCTGGCGTTCAACCGCCGCGTCCTCGACGAAGCGTGCAATCCCGATCACCCGCTGCTCGAACGGCTGCGCTTCCTGTCGATTTCGGCGACCAATATCGATGAATTCTTCATGGTCCGCGTCGCAGGTCTGAAGGGGCAGCAGATGCAGGAGGTCGGCCACGAATCGGTCGACGGGCTGACCCCGTCGCAGCAACTGGCCGCGATCACCGTCGACGCCGCCGGGCTGGTCGACAGCCAGCAGCGTATCTGGCGCGATATCGCCGCGCGACTGGCCGATGCCGACATCCTCGTGCTCGGTGCCGACGAAATCCATGGCGAGACCGAGGAATGGCTGGCCCGCTATTTCCGCGAACAGGTGTTCCCGGTCCTGACCCCGCAGGCGCTGGACCCGGCGCATCCGTTCCCGTTCATCCCGAACCTCGGCTCGGCGATGCTGTTCGACCTGATCCGCCGGTCGGACGATGTCGAGGTGCGAGAGGTCGTGCTGCTGCCCCCGGCGATGCCGCGCTTCGTCCGCCTGCCGGGCAAGACCGCACGCTATGTCGCGATCGAAACCGTGCTGCGCCATTTCTCCGGCCTGTTCTTCCCCGGCTACACCGTCCGCGCCTCTGCCGCCTTCCGCGTCATCCGCGACAGCGATATCGAACTGGAGGAAGAGGCGGAGGATCTGGTCCTTTATTTCCGAACCGCGATCAAACGGCGGCGTCGCGGCCGGATCATCCGGCTGGAGATCGAATCGGGCATTTCCGACGAACTGGTTCAGTTGCTGCGCGACGAAATGGGCGGCAGCGACGCGCTCATCACCGAAACCGGCGGGTTCCTCGGCATCGGCGACCTTGCGATGCTGGTCGCCGAGGACCGCCCCGACCTAAAATTCCCGCCCTTTTCGCCGCGTTTTCCAGAACGCATCCGCGAATATGGCGGCGATTGTTTCGCCGCGATCCGCGCCAAGGACATCGTCGTCCACCACCCGTATGAAACCTTCGACGTGGTGCTCGCCTTCCTCAAGCAAGCCGCCGCCGATCCCGACGTCGTTGCGATCAAGCAGACGCTGTATCGCGCCGGCAAGCAATCCGCCGTCGTCGCCGCGCTGGTCGCCGCGGCCGAAGCCGGCAAGTCCGTAACGGCGGTCGTCGAACTCAAGGCGCGGTTCGACGAGGAGCAGAATCTCAACCTCGCCTCGGTCCTCGAACGCGCCGGTGTGCAGGTCGTCTACGGCTTTATCGAGTGGAAGACCCACGCCAAGATTTCGATGGTCGTCCGGCGCGAGGAACAGGGCTATCGGACCTATTGTCACTTCGGCACCGGCAATTATCACCCGATTACTGCGCGCATCTACACCGATCTCAGCTTTTTCACTGCCGATCCGGTGATCGGGCGCGATGCGGCGCAGGTGTTCAACTACATCACCGGTTATGTCGAACCGCAGGCGCTGCAACAGCTTGCCATCTCTCCACGCGACCTGCGCGACCGGCTGGAGGCGCTGATCGAGGGCGAGATTCAGACCGCGCGCGCCGGTGGCGAAGGCTCGATCTGGCTCAAGATGAACTCGCTGGTCGATCCGGCGCTGATCGACAAGCTGTACGAGGCATCGGCGGCGGGCGTGCAGATCGACCTGATCGTGCGTGGCATCTGCTGCCTGCGGCCGGGCGTGCCGGGCATGTCGGACAACATTCGCGTCAAATCGGTCGTTGGCCGGTTCCTCGAACACAGTCGCATCTATTGCTTCGGCAATGGGCAGGCACTGCCGAACGACGACGCCCTGATCTATGTGTCGTCCGCCGACTGGATGCCGCGCAACTTCGACCGCCGCGTCGAATATCTGCTCCCGATCACTAACCCGACCGTCCACGATCAGGTGTTGGATCAGGTGATGGTCGCCAATCTGCTCGATACCGAACAAAGTTGGGACCTTGGCCCCGATGGCAGCTATCGCCGGATGGCGAAGGGTGACAAGCCGTTCAATCTGCACCGCTATTTCATGACCAATCCGTCGCTGTCCGGGCGCGGCGCGGCGATCGAGAGCGGTGCTGCCACCGTACCGCAAAAACTGTCGCTGCGTGCATGGCGGGCGGCCCGGGAAGGAACGACGTGATCCGTTTGCCGTGGAGCCGCCCCGCCACTGTCGCGCACAGCGCGATCATCGATATCGGATCGAACTCGATCCGCCTGGTCGTCTATGGCGGGCCGGATCGCATCCCGGCGACATTGTTCAATGAAAAGGTGCTGGCCGGTCTCGGCCGGTCGCTCGCCGAAACGGGGACGATCGACGCCGACGCGTTTCGCGTCGCCGGAGCGGCACTTGCCCGCTTCGCATGGCTGACCCGCGAGATGCAGGTCGATGTCGTCCGCACCGTCGCGACCGCCGCGGTGCGGGATGCGAGTAACGGGCCGGATCTTATCGCGCTGGCTGAACGCTACGGTCTGACCGTCGAAACCCTGTCGGGTGAGGAAGAGGCGCAGGCCGCAGGGCAGGGCGTGTTGTCCGCCATCCCCGATGCCGACGGGATCGTCGGCGACCTTGGCGGTGGCAGTCTCGAACTGGTCCGGGTGAAGGGCGGCAAGCTCGGCGAGCGGGTGTCGTTCCCATTGGGGGTGTTGCGCATCGGCGCGATCCGCGAACGTCGCGCCGGCGAACTCGACCGCACGGTGCAGCGGATGGTGCGCGATGCCGGGTGGATCGGGCGGGGGCAGGGGTTGCCCTTCTACATGGTCGGCGGGTCATGGCGCGCGCTGGCCCGGCTCGACATGCATCATACCGGCTATCCGCTGCCGATCGCGCATGGCTATTCGATTTCATTAGCCCGTATCAATGCGTTGCGGAAGATTCTTGCCGAAGTGCCTCGCACCGATCTGAAGGCGGTGCCGAACCTGTCGGGGGGGCGCGTGCCGACGCTCGACAATGCCACCTCGGTTCTTGCCGCGATGACCAAGCATCTCGGATCGGCGACGACGATGGTGTCGGCCTACGGCTTGCGCGAGGGGCTGCTCTACGCCGCACTGCCAGCCGACGTCCGCGCGCAGGACCCGTTGCTGATCGCCGCGCATGACGAGGGTGCCCGGCAGGGCCGGTTCGCCGAACATGGCGACCTGTTGCACAAATGGATCGCGCCGCTGTTTCCGCGGGACGATCCGGCGATGGTCCGGTTGCGCCACGCCGCCTGCCTGCTCGCCGATGTGGGTTGGCATGCGAACCCCGAATTCCGCGCCGAACGCGGGGTCGAGATCGCCTTGCACGGCAATTGGGTCGCGATCGACGCCGCCGGCCGCGCGATCCTTGCACAGGCGCTGTACAGTTGCCTCGGCGGCGGCGGCGATTCAGCGCCGGACCCGCTGCCCCGCCTCGCCCCGGCCGCAGCGCTGTCCGCCGCCCATCGTTGGGGGCTCGCCATGCGTCTCGGTCAACGCCTTAGCGGTGGCGTCGCCGCCCCGCTCCAGCGCACCGACCTGCGTCGCGGTCGGGGTCAGGTCGAACTGGTCGTGCCCGCCCGCGACACCGCGCTCTATGGGGAAGCCGTCCAGAAACGGCACAAGGCGTTGGCGACCGCCCTTGGCATGGAAGCCGCTCTGGTCACTCCCTAACCGCGCTTTCCTACACGCGCCCGATCTGCGACCGTCCGACCGTTCCTTCCACCGTCCGGATCACCCCGTCATACCGACCGTGCGTTGCTGAGGACACAACGCGAACGTGTCAACTTCCGCGCCCGCAACGCCGACTAACCTACTGCGATATATAGAATCTAACTGATTTCACCGACCGGCATACTGTAACCTTCGTCGACTTCCGCCACGTCATCCGCAACGCAAATTGGTCACGATACCCTTGTCGTCGACATCGATATTCAGCCGATCCTGCCGGAAGTCCATCATTACGATCGTGCCCGGCCGAATCACCCGAACCGTCCGCGTGCCGGACCGCTTGCGGGCGTCGTCCGCCATGTTTTGCGTCACCGTCTTGCCGACCAGATCCCTGATCGTTCCGAGGCCGCAACTGTCGATCTGTCCAACCGGTCCCGGCCCGACCGGACGACCACCTATGATCATCGGCGGCGTCCTTACCGGCGGTCCGGCCACCGGTGGGGTGTAGGTCTGCGGTTCGGCACAGCCGACCATCGCCACCGCCATCAACGCAAATTGCTTCATTCCACCACCTCCGTTCGGGTCATCTTCAATCGTCCACCCAGCACCGTGAACCCAAGCTGACCCTCGACCAATGCCAATGCGTCGCGGCCAAACTGTTCGAACCGCCACCCGGTCAGGATCGACAGCCCCTCGCGCTGTCCGGCGGCCAGCGCCTCCAGATCGTCCGACCGGGCGAGCAGCCGCGATGCGACCTTGATCTCGTTGGCCCGGATTTTCAGCAGCAGTTTCAGCAGGTCGGCGACCAGCGCGCCTTCCTTGCCCAATGCGGGCTTGCGTTCGTCGCGGCCCGGCATCTCGTCGGCGGGCAGCGGCTTCGCTTCGGCCAGCGCGGTCATCATTCGCGAACCGATATCGTTGTGCGCCCATGCCGCCGACAACCCGCGCACCTTGGCCAGATCGGCCTGCTTGCGCGGTGGATTGCCCGCCAGATCGGCGATCGTCTCGTCCTTGACGATCCGCCCGCGCGGCAAATCCTTGCCCTGCGCCTCCAGCTCGCGCCATTTGCCGAGCGCCTTCAATCGCCCCAGCACCTCGGGCTTGCGGCTGTTGACGCGGACGCGCTGCCACACCATCTCCGGATCGTTGAAATAATTGGACGGATCACCGATCCGCTCCATCTCCTCGTCCAGCCACAGCCCGCGCCCGGTCTTGCGCAGCTTGCCCAGCATCTTGGGGAAAATGACCGACAAATGCGTCACGTCGGCGATCGCATAGTCGATCTGCCGATCGTCGAGCGGCCGCCGCGACCAGTCGGTGAAGCGCGCGCCCTTGTCGACGGTGATCCCCAGATAGGCGTCGACCAGATTGGAATAGCCGACCTGCTCGCCCTGACCCAGCGCCATCGCCGCCACCTGCGTGTCGAACATGGGGAAGGGGGTCTTGCCGGTCAGATTATAGACGATCTCGATATCCTGCCCGCCGGCATGGAAGACCTTCAGCACGTCATCGTTATCGGTCAGCAGGTTGAGCAGCGGGGTCAGGTCGATCCCCGGTGCCATCGGATCGATCGCCGCGGCTTCCTCGGTATTGGCGATCTGGATCAGGCACAGTTCGGGCCAATAGCTATTCTCGCGCATGAATTCGGTGTCGACGGCAACGAAGTCGGACGTGGCGAGGCGGGTACAGAGGGCAGCGAGCGTCGCGCTGTCCGCGATCAACGGATGGATGTGCATCGCGCCCGCATAGCAAGGGTCGCGCGCCTTGACAAAAGGGGGTGGGAGAGGGAAGCGGCCCACGTTCCAAAATCACTATTTTAGTGAAACACCGCCAAAGGTCTTACCGATGCACGCCTATCGCACTCATAACTGCGGCCAGCTGACCGACGCGAACGATGGCGAGACCGTCCGCCTGTCGGGCTGGGTGCATCGCAAGCGCGACCATGGCGGCGTGTTGTTCATCGACCTGCGCGACCATTACGGCATTACCCAGGTCGTCGCGGACAGCGATTCGCCCGCGCTCGCGCTGCTGGAATCGGCACGGACCGAATCGGTCCTGACGATCGACGGCAACGTGAAGCTGCGCAGCGAGGCGACCAAGAACCCGAATCTCGCCACCGGCGCGATCGAAATCTACGCGCGCGCCGCGGCGCTCCAGTCGGCGGCGCAGGAATTGCCCATGCCGGTCGCGGGCGAAGCCGAATATCCCGAAGACATTCGGCTTCGCTATCGCTTCCTCGATCTGCGTCGCGAACGGCTGCACGCGAACATCCTGCTGCGCTCGAACGTCATCGCGTCGCTGCGCCGCCGGATGATCGATCAGGGGTTCACCGAATTCCAGACTCCGATCCTGACCGCATCGTCGCCGGAAGGGGCGCGCGACTATCTCGTCCCCAGCCGCGTTCATCCCGGCAAATTCTATGCGCTGCCGCAGGCACCGCAGATGTTCAAACAGTTGTTGATGGTCGCCGGTTTCGACCGTTATTTTCAGATTGCGCCCTGTTTCCGCGACGAAGATGCTCGCGCCGACCGTAGCCCCGGCGAATTCTACCAGCTCGACTTCGAAATGAGCTTCGTCACGCAGGAAGACGTGTTCGCCGCGATCGAACCCGTGCTGCACGGCGTGTTCGAGGAATATGCCAACTGGCAGGGCAAGGGCCGCACGGTGTCCCCGCTGCCGTTCAAGCGCATCCCCTATCGCGAATCGATGCTGAAATACGGCAACGACAAGCCCGACCTGCGCAACCCGCTGATCATCACCGACGTGTCCGACCTGTTCGTCGGTTCGGGCTTCGGCCGCTTCGCCTCGATCGTCGAGGCGGGCGACGTGGTCCGCGCCGTGCCGGCACCGAGGACCGCCGAAAAGAGCCGCAAATTCTTCGACGACATGAACGCGTGGGCGCAGTCGGAAGGGTTTGCCGGCCTCGGCTATGCCACCCGTAAGGGCGGCGAATGGGGCGGCCCGATCGCCAAGAACCATGGCGAGGAAGGCATGGCCAAGATCGCCGAAGCGCTTGGCCTCGGCCCCGATGACGGTGTGTTCTTCGCCGCCGGCAAGGAAGCGCAGGCCGCAAAGCTCGCCGGACTGGCACGGACCCGCGTTGCCGAGACGCTGGGCCTGATCGACGACAAGCGGTTCGAGTTCTGCTGGATCGTCGATTTCCCGATGTTCGAATATGACGAGGACGCGAAGAAGGTCGACTTCAGCCACAACCCCTTCTCGATGCCGCAGGGCGAGATGGAAGCGCTGGAGACGATGAACCCGCTCGATATCCTCGCGTACCAGTACGACATCGTCTGCAATGGCGTGGAGCTGTCTTCGGGCGCGATCCGGAACCATCGTCCGGAGATCATGTACAAGGCGTTCGAGATCGCCGGCTACACGCAGGAAGACGTCGACACGAATTTCGCGGGCATGATTAACGCGTTCAAGTTCGGCGCGCCGCCGCACGGGGGCTCTGCACCGGGTGTCGACCGGATCGTCATGCTGCTGGCGGACGAACCGAACATCCGCGAAGTCATCACCTTCCCGATGACGCAGAAGGCGGAGGATCTGATGATGGGTGCGCCGAATTACGCGACGCCCAAGCAGCTGCGCGAACTCAATATCCGCGTGACCGTCGACGGCCCGAAGGAAGGGTAAGCGGCATCAGGGGGGCGGGGGAGTATCCCCGCCCCGCGTCCTATTCACGCGTTCTCGAACGTATCGCCCTCGAGCACGCGCAAACGCCCGTCCTCGATCGCGAAGACCGCGCCGTGCAGCTTGAGCGTACCGGCCTCGACCCGTTCCTTGACGAACGGGAAGGTCATCAGGTTGTTGAGCGAGACTTTCACGCCTTCCTGCTCGAGCGCCTTCTGGCCTTCGGGACCGGTGCCATGTTCGGCCACGACCTTTTCGCGTGCCCCATCGAGCAGGTCGATCCAGTGGGCGACGAAGCCGCCTTCCCCCGGCTTGGTATTCGCCAGCGCCTGGGTGAGGCAGGCGTTGACGCCGCCGCAAGCGCCGTGGCCAAGGACGAGGACTTCCTCGACCTCCAGCTTCGTCACCGCGAATTCCAGCGCTGCCGACACGCCGTGCCGCCCGCCATCGTCCTCGAACGGCGGCACGAGATTGGCGACGTTGCGCACCACGAAAATTTCGCCCGGACGTGCGCCAAAAATGGTCGCCGGATCGACGCGGCTATCGGAGCAGGCGATCACCATGACCTTGGGGCTCTGGCCACCGGCCAATTCGCTCCAGCGCTGGCGTTCCTGCTGCCACTCGGTGCCACGAAAGCGATAATAGCCCTCTTTGAGGTCGCTGAAGTGCATCAATGATTCTCCGTCGAAATGTATAATTCTTCCCTCGGTCGGTAGACGCATGGCGCGCGCGAACGTTGCAGGCGGTTGTTCGTTTCGCCGTGCATCGCTATCTGACACGCATGAACGAGATGACGCCGCTGCCCCGCCCCGAGCGGATCCGCAAGCCCGACTGGATTCGGGTCAAGGCACCGACCGGCAAGGTCGTGCAGGAAACCCGCGCGCTGATGCGCTCGAAAAGCCTGACGACGGTGTGCGAGGAAGCGGCCTGCCCGAATATCGGCGAATGCTGGTCCAAAAAGCATGCGACCGTCATGATCCTCGGCGACACCTGCACCCGCGCTTGCGCGTTCTGCAACGTGAAGACCGGCATGCCGCGCGCGGTCGATCCGATGGAGCCGCAGCATGTCGCCGAAGCGGCGGCGGCGATGGGACTGAACCATATCGTCATCACCTCGGTCGATCGCGACGACCTGCCCGATGGCGGCGCCAGGCAGTTCGTGAGGGTGATCGAGGCGATCCGCGCCGCGAACCCGACCACGACGATCGAGATCCTGACCCCCGATTTCCGCAACAAGCATGAGGCCGCGGTCGAGATGATCGTGGCGGCACGCCCGGACGTCTATAACCACAATCTGGAAACCGTACCGCGCCTCTATCCGACCATCCGTCCCGGTGCGCGCTATTACGCATCGTTGCGCCTGCTGGAGAGCGTAAAGAAGCTCGACCCGTCGATCTTCACCAAATCCGGCATCATGCTCGGCTTGGGCGAAGAACGTCTGGAAGTGCATCAGGTGATGGACGACATGCGATCGGCCGACATCGATTTCCTGACGATGGGCCAGTATCTGCAACCCACGCCCCGCCACGCGAAGGTCATCGACTTCGTCACGCCCAAGGCCTTTGACGGCTTTGCGGCGATCGCCCGGGCCAAGGGCTTCCTGCTGGTCGCGTCGTCGCCGCTGACCCGGTCGAGCTACCATGCCGGTGACGATTTCGAACGGATGCGGGCGAACCGCGATGCCAAGCTGGGCGTTGTCCGCGGCTGATGCCAAAGCACAACGAAACCCGCCATCTGCCCTATTCCCCCGAGCAGATGTTCGATCTGGTCGCCGATGTCGCGCGCTATGGCGAATTCCTGCCATGGGTAAGCGCGATCCGGGTGCGATCAAACAGCGATACCGAAATGGTCGCCGACATGATCGTCGGGTTCAAGGGGCTGCGCGAGAGCTTCACGTCGAAGGTTCAGAAGGAACGGCCCGACCATATCCGGGTCGATTATCTCGACGGGCCGCTCAAATACCTCAACAACGACTGGCGCTTCCGCCCCGACGGGCAGGGCGGCTGCTATGTCGATTTCGGCGTGGATTTCCAGTTCAAGAGCCGCATGTTCGAAATGCTTGCCGGGCAGGTGTTCGACCGGGCGCTGCGCAAGATGATCGGCGCGTTCGAGGATCGCGCCGCCGATCTTTACGGCGATTCTGGCACCGGTTCTTCCGGTGCGACTTCGGGCGGCAGCAGCAGTTCGAGCGCACATAGCGCCGCCTGAAGACGGACCCCGCCACGGCCAAGGTCACCGAACTGGCGCAGGTCGGCAACGACCTTCGCCGGATCGCCGCCCTTTTCGGCGCGCGCGAACACGACGGTCCCGACCGGTTTCTTTTCGGTACCGCCGCCTGGACCGGCGACGCCGGTGATGGCGACGGCGACATCGGCCTGCGTCACCTCCAGCGCGCCCTGCGCCATGCTCCATGCCGTTGCGATCGATACTGCGCCGAACGTTTCGATCACGTTGGTGCTGACCCGGACCAACTCGACCTTGGCATCGTTCGAATAGGTCACGAAGCCCGCGTCGAACACGTCCGAGCAACCGGGAATTTCGGTTATAGCCGCCGACACCAGCCCGCCGGTGCAGCTTTCGGCCAATGTGATGCGCCGGCCCGCGGCACGGTTCGTTTCGACGACGCGGCGTGCGGCCTCGATCAGTTCATGGGGTAGGATACTGTCCATTACATCAATTCCGGGCGCGCTGTCCGCATAGCGGCAGGCGCATCTGGGGGTTGGGCCGGTCGGCATCGACCTGCGCGAACAGGACGATGAGACCGGCGACATTGCGTGGGGGCAACGGTTGCACGAGGTTCGCTGCCCGCTCGATGCGCGGACAATCCGCCGGATCGATATTGCCGACCACCATCGGCGCGATCAGCGATGCGACCAGCGGCGCGGCGAACGACGAATCAAGCAGCTGGATCGCCTGCGGTGCGGTCAGGCGGGCGAGCGCCGCCTTCGCCTGCGGCCACGCCGCATCGGTTTCGGCTTCGTAACGCGCAAGGAACGGACCACTGGTCCGGCGGACCAGCGCCGTCGGGGGCAGGGCGTTGGCACACCGTGCGCCGGCCTGCCGGATCAGTTCGGGTGCGACGAACAGCACCAGCGCCTCTGCCTCGACCGGCGTCACGCACGCCTGCGGCGTCTGCGCCGACGCCGAACCGCAAGCGAACAGTGCGAGGAACGCGGCGAGGCGCTTCATGCCGGCACCCGGATCGTTGCGATCGCCTGTGCCGCGATTCCTTCCTGCCGTCCGGTAAAGCCCAGTCGCTCGCTGGTCGTCGCCTTGATGCTGACCTGCCGTTCCTCAATCGTCAGGATTTCGGCGATCCGACTGCGCATGGCGGCGCGGTGCGGCCCGATCTTGGGCGCTTCGCAGATCAACGTCAGGTCAACGAAATCGATGATCCCGCCCTCGGCACGGACGAGCTTGGCAGCGTGCGCCAGAAACTGTCCCGATTCGGCACCGCGCCACTGCGCATCGCTCGGCGGAAAATGCGTTCCGATATCGCCGGCGCCGATCGTGCCGAGCAAGGCGTCGGTGATGGCATGCAGCGCGACATCGGCATCGCTATGCCCCGACAGCCCGCGATCATGCGGGATCAGCACGCCGCCCAGCCACAATTCCTCCCCGGTTTCGAGGCGATGAACGTCGTAGCCGGTGGCGCTGCGCGAAACGAGCGCGGGCAGGGCGCGCGCCTCGGCCAGTGCAAAATCGGTCGGATAGGTGATCTTGTCGAGCATAGTGTCCCCTTCGACCATCGCCACGTTCAGCCCGATCGCGCGCAACATCTGCGCATCGTCGGTGGCTTCGGTGCCGGCATCCCATTCGGCATGCGCCTGACGGATCGCCGCCATGTCGAACGCCTGTGGCGTCTGCACCCGCACCAATGCGGCGCGCGGCACGACATCGCCAAGGCCTGCGCCAGCCTGTGCCAGCGTATCGGCAACCGGCAGGACCGGCACGGCACCGGGCGCATTGTCGAGCGCAGCTAGCAGCCGATCGACTACGGCGGCCGGGATGAACGGCCGTGCCGCGTCATGGATCAAGATGCGCGCCGCGTCGGCGACGACGGCAAGGCCGGCGGCGACGCTCTCGCGCCGGGTCGCGCCGCCGATGACATACTCCACGTCGCCGATGGCAGCGTGCAGCGCGTCGGCCTGCCCTGCACCGATCACGACGACCACCCGGTCGATGCCGGGATGCGACGACAGCGCAGCATAGGCGTGCGCGACCATCGGACGTCCGGCGACAGGCGCGAATTGCTTAGGGGTGGCGCTGCCCGATCGCGTCCCGTTACCGGCGGCGACGATCAGCGCGACTGTTGGTCCGGTCTGCATGGCCGTCCGCCTAGCGCAAGGCGCTTGCGCCCGCCAGCCTTGCCCTGCGCACAGCGTTGCGCTAGAGCGTGCCTGATTTTCAGGCACGATTGATGACCATAGCTCCCATCCGTATCGGCGATGTCGTCATCGACACGCCCGTGATCCTCGCGCCGATGACCGGTGTCACCGACCTGCCGTTCCGCAAGATGGTGCGGCGGCACGGATCGGGGCTGAACGTCACCGAGATGATCGCCAGCCAGGCCGCGATCCGCGAAACCCGTCAGTCGATTCAGAAGGCGATGTGGGATCCGGTCGAGGAACCGGTGTCGATGCAGCTGGTCGGCTGCACACCTATCGAAATGGGCGAAGCCGCGAAGCTGGCCGAGGACAAGGGCGCAGCGATCGTCGACATCAACATGGGCTGTCCGGTGCGCAAGGTGACGAACGGCGATGCCGGATCGGCGCTGATGCGCGATCTGCCGCTCGCCGCCGAGCTCATCGCGGCGGTGGTGAAGGCGGTGGACGTGCCGGTCACCGTGAAGATGCGGATGGGCTGGGACCATGCCAGCCTCAACGCTCCCGAACTGGCGCATATCGCCGAGGATCTGGGGGCACAGATGGTGACCGTCCATGGCCGCACCCGCAACCAGATGTACCGCGACCATGCCGACTGGGGGTTCGTCCGCCTGGTGAAGGATGCGGTAAAGGTGCCGGTCATCGTCAACGGCGATATCTGTTCGGTCGACGATGCCCGGACCGCGCTCGACCAGTCGGGTGCCGATGGCGTGATGATCGGTCGTGGTGCCTATGGCCGCCCGTGGCTGCTGGCGCAGGTTATGCAGGCCCTGTCGGGCGAGCATGTTCGGGACGATCCCTCGGTCGAGGAACAATATCGCCTGATCCTCGAACATTATCATATGATGCTCGACCATTATGGCACCGAAACCGGCGTCAACATGATGCGCAAGCATATCGGTTGGTACACCAAGGGGCTGCACGGCTCCGCCGATTTCCGGAACAAGGTCAATCAGGAAGCGAGCGCCAAGACGGTACTGACGATGCTCGACGACTTCTACGCACCATGGTGCTCGCGCGCAGCGGCGTGACGGCGTCGTGACGTCCGCAGCGGCGATGCCGGCGTTTGCCGACCTGTTCGCAGGGCTTCCGGTCGCCGCGCTGGTGCTCGATGAGGCGGGGTGTATCGCCCATGCCAATGGTGCCGCCGAACTGCTGCTGAACCTGTCGGACCGGGCGATGCGCGGCCTGTCACTCGAACAGATCATCTCGCTGCCACCGGGCTATGCCGAACAGCGCGATGGCCGGGCCTTTGCCAGCTACGACTGCGAATTGCAGTTGAAGCGCGGCGGGCGGCTCCGCCTTGACTTTCACGACAGCCCGGCGGCGCACGGCTCGGCATGGCGGATCGTCATGCTGTACGGCCGGCGCGGCGGCCACGCGATGTCGCAGGCCGCCGGCGCGCGGGCCGCGATCGGTGCGGCGGCGATGCTGGGGCATGAGATCAAGAACCCGCTGTCGGGAATTAGGGGTGCCGCTCAATTGCTGGCGGGCGACGTCGACGATCGCCCCGTCCTGACCGACCTGATCATCGCCGAGGTCGATCGCATCGCCGCATTGATCGATCGGATGCAGGATTTTACCGACGATCGGCCGCGCGAGTTGGTCGCGCAGAACATCTATCCGGTGCTGGCCCATGCGGTGCAGCTTGCCTCCGCCGGCTTCGCCCGCGGCGTAACGATCGAGGAGCGCTTCGATCCGTCACTGCCGCCGGTCCGCATCGACCGCGACGCCTTTGTTCAGGTCATGGTAAACCTGCTCAAGAACGCTGCCGAAGCGCTTGAGAAGGTGGAGAAGCCCCGCATCATTCTCGGCACGGCCTATCGCCACGGCCTGTCGCATGGCATTCATGACGGCAGCCGACGGGCCGTACCGATCGAACTGACCGTCACTGACAACGGCCCCGGTGCCCCCGCCGATATTGCCGGCCATCTGTTCGAACCCTTCGTCTCGGGCAAGCGCGAGGGGCGGGGGTTTGGCCTGCCGATGGTCGAGAAGCTGGTCAGCGAGATGGGCGGTCTGGTTCGCTATGCCCGTGAAGGATTTCCCGCGATGACCGTGTTCCGCATGCACCTGCCGCGCGCATGACCGGCCCCGCCCGCATCCTGCTGGTCGATGACGACGCCGCGATCCGCATGGTCGTGGCACAGGCGTTGCGGCGTGAGGGGTACGACGTACAGAGCGTCGCGACGCTCGGCCAGTTGCGCGCCGAACTGCGCGCCGGGCTGCCGGGCGTGCTGGTCACCGACGTCGTCCTGCCGGATGGCGACGGCCTCGAAATGGCCGCGTCGCTGGCCATCGAATATCCGGATCTGCCGATCATCGTTCTGTCGGCCCGCAACACGCTGACGACCGCCGTTCGGGCCGCGGAGGCGGGGGCCTTTGATTATCTGCCCAAGCCGTTCGATCTCGACACCCTCGCGCTGGCGGTGCGCGGCGCGCTGGCGAGGCGCGCCGGAGTGACGGAGGATCAACCGGTCGACGCACTCGATTCGTCCTTGCCGTTGATCGGTCGTTCTCCGGCGATGCAGGACGTTTACCGCGTGATCGCCCGCGTCGTCGCGACCGACCTGACCGTACTGGTCACCGGCGAGTCCGGGACCGGCAAGGAACTGGTCGCCCGCGCCCTCCACGACCTCGGCCGGCGGCAGCGTGCGCCGTTCATCGCCCTGAATATGGCGGCGATCCCGCGTGAACTGATCGAGGCGGAACTGTTCGGCCACGAACGCGGTGCGTTTACCGGTGCTGCGCAACGTTCGGCCGGCAAATTCGAGCAGGCCGCCGGCGGCACGCTGTTCCTCGACGAGATAGGCGACATGCCGATGGAGGCGCAGACCCGGCTGTTGCGGGTCCTGCAATCCGGTGAGTTTACCAGCGTCGGCGGTGCCCGCCTGATCCGGGCCGACGTCCGCATCGTCGCGGCAACGAACAAGACACTGGCAGCGCAGGTCCAGTCGGGCCAGTTTCGTGAGGACCTGTTCTACCGCCTCAACGTCGTCCCGATCGCACTGCCGCCGCTGCGCGAACGGCGACAGGACATTCCGCTACTTGCACGCCATTTCCTCGATCAGGCCGCTCGCGAAGGTCTGCCGCGCAAGTCGCTGACGCCGGAGGCGTTGGCATTGCTGGAGGGTCATGACTGGCCCGGCAACGTCCGCGAGCTGGAGAATCTCATGCGCCGCGTCGCCGTGCTCGGCCGCGACGCCGCGATCGACGCCAGCGAACTGCGCGGGACGCTGGGCGAAGCGACCGGCAGGCCGATTGCGTTGCCCGACACCGACCTCGACGAAGCAGTACGCGCATGGGTCCGCCGCATCGCCCGCGAAGAACCCGCCGCGCTCGACAACGGCACACTTTACGACCGGCTCATCTCCGACGTGGAACGCCCGCTGATCGAAGCGATGCTCGATCGCCACGCCAACAACCAGTTGCGTGCCGCAAAAGCAATGGGGCTGAACCGCAACACGCTGCGCAAACGGCTCGACGATCTGGGCATCGATCCGACGCTTCGTGCCTATCATGCTGACAAGGAACGCTGATCGGTTCGGTTCGCACCCATGTTGCGATTTGACGTGCGTTGCCGCCGGAATGTTGTAAAACCGCAACATGGGTGCAGCGTTGACGGAACCGGCTCGGGCCTCATCGATCCCCGCGCGGTGGTTCCCGGCGATCGAGGGTGCGGTCCTGCTCCTTGCGATCGCGGTCGGCATCGGCAGCTATTTCCTGTTCGACGGCAGTCAGGCGGCACGGGGACGACTGCCATCGCCGTCGCTGATGGCGGTGGTGCTGGTCGCCAACCTGATCCCGGCGATGGCGCTGCTCGTGCTGATGGGCCGCCGCATCGCCAAGCGCCGCGCAGCCAGATCGGAGATTGGCGGCACCGGCACGTTGCATGTGCGTCTGGTTGCGCTGTTCTCGATCCTCGCCAGCGTACCGATGCTGCTGGTCACGGTCGTCGCGTCGTTCCTGTTTCAGTATGGCGTCGAATTCTGGTCGTCGACGCGCGCTCGCGGCATTTTTGAGAATGCGCAGGCCCTTGCCCAGTCGTCGTACAACGAATTCCTCGATGGGGTCGACAGCCAGAACATTGCCGTGGCTTCGGACGTCCGGCGGATGCTGTTGAACAATCGATACTCGATGGAAAGCGACGAATTTCGCCTGTTGTACCAGCAAAGTATGTTCATCCGTTCGCTCAGCGATTCGGTGGTGTTCGATATTCCGGCGGATGGGCGCCCGAGATCGCTGGCGTCGGCCTCCATCTACGAGGGCCCGTTGCGCTGGAGCATCGATCCGAAATCGATCACAGCATTACGATCAGGGCGTAAAAGCTATGTCAGCGTTCGGGACGGGCAGGTCCAGTCCGTGACGCGCGTCCCCGACACGCCGTATTTCGTTTATTCCGCGCGCGACATCGACTTTGCCAAGTTGCAGGATCGCCTGAACCGCACACGTGCGATCCTGTCGGACTATGACGCACTCTTGGACCGATCACGCAGCGTCCAGCTAAGGCTGAACATCGCGCTGTTCATCGTATCGCTGCTGATCGTTGGCCTCGCCGTGTTCGTGGCGCTCGCCGTTGCCGATCGTCTGGTCCGGCCCGTGGGCGCGCTCGTCGGGGCCGCACGGCGCATCGCCGATGGCGATCTGTCGGCCCGCGTCCCCGAACCGACCCATACCCGCGTCAAGGACGAGATCGGCACCCTTGCCAGCGCGTTCAACAGCATGACCGAGCGGTTGCAGGAACAGACCGGCGAACTGGTCGCCGCGAACGCCCAGATCGACAGCCGCCGCGCCCTGATCGAGGCGGTGATGTCGGGTGTCAGCGCCGGCGTGGTATCGGTCGGGTCCGACCGGATCATCCGCCTCGCGAACAGCTCGGCGACCGCATTGCTAAAGACCGGCACGACGCCGCTCGTCGGGCGGCCGCTCGCCGAAGTGGCACCCGAACTCGACCCCTTGCTCGGCAGCGACACGCAGGATGCGATCATCCAGCTTGCCGCCGGCGGTGAGGCCAAGACGCTGGCGGTACGCATTACCCGCGACGATGGCCAGCACATCCTGACCTTCGACGACATCACCCAGCAATTGCTCGATCAGCGGCGCGCAGCATGGTCCGACGTCGCGCGACGCATCGCGCACGAGATCAAGAACCCGCTGACCCCGATCCAGCTTGCCGCCGAGCGACTGCAACGCCGCTATGGCAGCAAGCTGCACGAGGACGATGGCACCTTCGCGCGGCTGACCGAAACGATCGTGCGGCAGGTCGGCGATTTGCGGCGCATGGTCGACGAATTCTCGTCGTTCGCGCGGATGCCCAAACCGGTATTCCGGCACGAATCCCTCGCCGAACTGGCACGGCAAAGCCTGTTCCTGCACGAAGTCGCCCACCCCGATATCGATTTCGTCCTCGAAGCCGCCGGCCCCGCGCCGCTCGTCTGCGACCGCCGGCAGCTGGGGCAAGCGCTCACCAACATCGTCAAGAATGCGACCGAAGCCGTTGCCGTTCGTCCGGAAACGGCCGAACGCGGCCGCATCGAAATCGACGTTCGCTACGATGCGCAGGGGCGGATGCATATCGACACCAGCGACAACGGTATCGGCCTGCCGGTCGAGCGTGACCGTATCGCCGAACCCTATATGACGACACGCAAGGGCGGCACGGGCCTCGGCCTCGCTATCGTGCGCAAGATCGTGGAGGAACATTTCGGAACCATATCGTTCGCCGACCGTCCCGGAGGGGGGACGATCGTATCGATCATATTCGACCCATCGGTTCTTGCCGCCCTCGCCGGTACCGGATCGACGGAAGATGATGCCCCACAGGAGGTTATGACGCGCCATCCCATGCTTACCCGGACCGGAACGCCCGCATGAAGCTCGACATTCTCGTCGTCGACGACGAAACCGACATCCGTGAACTGGTCGCCGGCGTCCTTGAGGACGAAGGCTATGACACGCGCGGTGCTGCCGACAGCGATGCCGCGCTGGAGGCCGTCGCACAGCGTCGTCCGTCGCTGGTCCTGCTCGATGTCTGGCTACAGGGATCGCGGCTCGACGGGCTCGATTTGCTCGACGAACTGAAGGCGCGCGATCCGTCGCTTCCGGTTCTGGTCATCTCGGGCCATGGCAATATCGATACTGCCGTGGCGGCGATCCGCCGCGGTGCGGTCGACTTCATCGAAAAGCCGTTCGAGGCCGAACGCTTGCTGTTTCTGGTCCAGCGCGCGACCGAAACCGAACGCTTGCGCCGGGAAGTGGCGTCGCTGCGTGCATCAGTGGGTCGTGAGGATGATCTGACCGGCAGTTCGACCGCGATCAACAGCGTCCGCGCGACGCTGAAGCGGGTCGCCGGCACCGGCAGCCGGGTCCTCATCACCGGCGGGGCAGGGGTCGGCAAGGAAGTCGCCGCCCGCCTGCTGCATGGCTGGAGCCAACGCGCCCGTGCACCGTTCGTGATCGTCAGCGCCGCACGGATGACCCCCGAACGGGTCGATGAGGAACTGTTCGGCGTGGAGGAAGGCGGCAATCTCGTTCGCCCCGGCCTGCTCGAACAGGCGCATGGCGGCACGTTGTTCCTCGACGAAATCGCCGACATGCCGATCGCGACACAGGCCCGCATCCTGCGGGTTTTGACCGACCAGAGCTTTACGCGGGTCGGCGGTACGCGGGTGGTGAAGGTCGATGTCCGCGTCGTCTCGGCGACCGCGCGGGATCTTCAGCAGGAGATCGTCGACGGCACGTTTCGCGAGGACCTGTATTACCGGCTCAACGTCGTACCGGTGCAGATCCCGTCGCTCGCCGAACGGCGCGAGGATATCCCGCCGCTGGTGCAACATTTCGTCGCGCATTATGCCAATGAACGTCGCGTATCGACGCCCGAGGTGGCACCCGATGCGATGATCGCGCTGCAAAGCTATGAATGGCCGGGCAATGTCCGGCAGTTGCGCAACGTCGTCGAGCGTACGGTCATCCTCGCGCCGGGCAATCGTATCGCCCGCATCGATATCGACCTGCTGCCGCCAGAGGTGCTCGGGTCGGCGGGCGATGGGGCAGGGGGTGCGTCGGCCAGCGCAATCATGGGCTCGCCGCTGCGTGAGGCCCGCGAATCGTTCGAACGCGAGTATCTCCGTGTCCAGATCCGGCGTTTTTCGGGCAATATTTCGCGGACCGCGACGTTCATCGGCATGGAACGCTCGGCATTGCACCGCAAACTCAAGCTGCTGGGGATTACCGAGACGCGCGGCGACGAATAGCCGGAAGGTCCCATTGCGGGCACCGGCCAAGCGACCTAGATTGCAAATCCGTGCCACTGGGGCACGGCAACCGGGTGCCGGTCAAAGACACTCACGCGGGAAATTTCCCGCCAAAAACAAGGGCAAACCATGGCCGATAGGCACGGGTCGCTACAGGACCTGTTTCTCAACTCGCTCCGCCGGTCGAAGACACCGGTCACGATGTTCTTGGTCAAGGGCGTAAAGCTCCAGGGTATCGTGACATGGTTCGACAATTTTTCGGTGTTGCTGCGCCGCGATGGACAATCGCAACTGATCTATAAACACGCCATTTCGACGATTATGCCCGCCGGGCCGGCCGACCTGTCGTCCGTGATCGAGGCGGCGGCCGAGCATTCGACGAAGAACGCGCCGCTACAGGAAATCTTTCTGAACGCTGTGCGCAAGGCGCAGGAAAACGTCACCATGTTCCTCGTGAACGGCGTGATGTTGCAGGGCCAGATCGCCGCGTTCGACCTGTTCTGCATGCTGCTGCAGCGTGAGGGCATGTCGCAATTGGTATACAAGCACGCCGTTTCGACGATTCAGCCGGCCAATCCGCTGAACCTTGCGGAGGAACAGGCATCGGGAGCGGACGAAGTTTGAGCACTGGTTTCGATCGCGACGCGCAGGAATTCACGCGCGGCGCAGCGGCAATGGTCGTCCTGCCCGATATGGGCGGATCGGCGCGCGACGCCGATGCCCGGTTGGAGGAAACCGCCGGGCTGGCGCTGGCGATCGGCGTGGACGTCCGCCACCGCGTACCCTTCCGCGTCCGTGCGCCGAAGCCGGCGACGTTGCTCGGCAGCGGGCAGGTCGATCAGCTGGCGGCCATCGTCCGGGACGACGATATCCAGTTGGCGGTGTTCGATGCGGCGCTGACGCCGGTGCAGCAGCGCAATCTCGAAACCGCGCTGGCCTGCAAGGTGATCGATCGCACCGGCTTGATCCTCGAAATCTTCGGCGAACGCGCCCGTACTGCCGAGGGGCGGTTGCAGGTCGAACTGGCCCATCTCGATTATCAGGCCGGTCGACTGGTCCGGAGCTGGACCCACCTTGAACGGCAACGCGGCGGCTTCGGCTTTCTGGGCGGGCCGGGCGAGACCCAGATCGAGGCCGACCGTCGCCTGATCCGCGATCGGATGGCGCGGCTGCGGCGCGAGCTGGAGGGCGTATCGCGGACCCGGACGCTCCATCGCGACCGCCGTCAGCGCGCGCCATGGCCGGTGGTTGCGTTGGTCGGCTACACCAATGCGGGCAAATCGACGCTGTTCAACCGGCTGACCGGTGCCGATGTCATGGCCGAAAACCTGCTGTTCGCGACGCTGGACCCGACGCTGCGCCAGGTATCGCTGCCGGGTGTGGACAAGGCGATTCTGTCCGATACCGTGGGGTTCGTGTCCGACCTGCCCACGCAATTGGTCGCCGCGTTCAAGGCGACGCTGGAGGAGGTCGTGTCGGCCGACCTGCTCGTCCACGTCCGCGACGTTGCACATCCCGATACCGAAGCACAAGCCGCCGACGTCGAAGCCGTCCTCGCCGAAATCGGCGTGGATGAAACAACGCCGCGGATCGAAGCATGGAACAAGCTCGACCTGTTGCGCGAGGAAGATCGAACCGAACTGCTCGGCGAAGCGGCGCATCGTGACGATGTCGTCGCGCTGTCGGCGCTGACCGGGGAGGGGGTCGATCGTCTCGTTCGTACCGTCGGGGATCGGTTGACGCAGGGTCATCGCCGCTACCGGATCGCGCTGGCACCGGAGGACGGCGCAAGTGCTGCGTGGCTGCATGCGCATGGCGAGGTTACCGACCACTGGATCGACGAAGGCCGCGCCTTGTACGATGTCCGCATGTCGCCAGCCGATTACGATCGGTTCCTGACGCGTTGATCGCAGCCGAGTATCGCCAACTTGGCGTTGGCGTTACTCGGCCGCCTTTACACGCTGCCACGCCGTTTCCTGTTCGGCCAACGTCCGGTCGGCAAAGGTGGCATCTTCAGCCTCCATGGCGTTGAAACGGCGCTCGAATTTACCGTTCGCCGCACGTAACGCTGCTTCGGCATCGACGCCCAGATGCCGGGCCCAGTTGACGACCGAGAATAACAGGTCGCCGACTTCGTCGAACCGCTCGGCGTCGGTCGTCGCTTGCGCGATCTCGGCAAGCTCTTCGTCGATCTTGTTGCGCGGACCGATCGCGTCGGGCCAGTCGAAGCCGACGCGGCCCGCACGTTTCTGCAGCTTTTCCGCCCGCGCCAGTGCGGGCAAGCCCAACGCGACCCCCGCCAAGGCACCGCCTTGCCCCGGCCTCTGGCGGCGTTCGGCGGCCTTGACCTGTTCCCACAGGTGATGACCGCCAACCTCGGCGTCACCGAAGATATGCGGATGACGACGTTCCATCTTGTCGCTGATCGCGTCGACGACATTGCTCAGGTCGAAATAACCCGCTTCTTCGGCGATACGGCTGTGGAACACGACCTGGAGTAGCAGATCGCCCAATTCGTCTTTCAAGTCGCCGATATCGCCACGTTCGATTGCGTCGGCGACCTCATAGGCTTCCTCGATGGTATAGGGCGCGATCGTCGCAAACGTCTGTGCGCAATCCCATTCACAGCCACGTTCCGGGTCACGGAGCCGTGCCATGATCGCCACGATCCGCCCGACGGTATCATGTTCCGCAGTGGCCGGCCGAGCGGACGGGTCGCAGTCGGCTGGAGTGATGATGCCGGTACCGTGTTCCGACCCAGGGATTCCCATAACAGCCTCCATCAATGCATCAAGGCAAATGCGATAATAAACATTATGTAAAATTAGACGTCATTTCCGGTATTGAGGACCAACGTTCCGCCCTCAACGCGCCAACTTCGTAACCTTGACAGGAAGTTCATGCCGATGACGTCGAAATCGCCGAACGCCGGCGACACCACGATCGGCAGGTCGCGGGTTTCGAGCGATCCGATCCGCACCGTTTCGATCCGTCCGCGCGCCGCCTCGACTATTCCGTTCGCGGTCGTGATCACCACCGGCGGCACCCGTCGCGGCGTGACGCCGATCGCCTTGGCGGTCGCTTCCGAGATCGCCGTCGTCGTCGCACCGCTATCGATCAGCATCCGTCGCTCAACGCCGTTCAACCGCGCCGTTGCGTAAAAATGTCCGTCGGGCGACTGACGGATACGAACCGTGTCACCCTCGACCATCTGCTCGGCCAGACCAAGCCTTTCGCCTAGACCCGCTGCGACTTCCGTCAATCGGGCGCGGTTGCTAAAAGCTACAAACAGAACCCCGGCAATGATTGCCCACCCGACAACGGAGCGTATTACCGCCCGGGCTGGCGGACGCCGCACCAGCAGCGACGACAATGGCAGCGTAAGCGCGAGCAATCCCAGCAGGATATAGACGCCGCGATCATCGCTCACAGCGTCAATTCCAGCCCGTCAAACCCTGGCTCGACCCCATCCGGAAGTGTCGAGCATAATGTGGCATAATCCATCGAATGGTCCATATGGATCAGCACCGTGCGCCCAGCCTGGCATGTTTTCGCGAACGCCAAAGCTTCGTCGAGTGACGGATGTGTCGGATGCGGCGCGACCCGCAGCGCATCCACCACGAGAATATCGACGCCGCGATACAGTTCGGTCATCGCGGGCGTTACCGTGCTGAAATCAGTCGCATAGCCGATCGATTTCCTATTGGCGTCGAACCGCAAGCCAGCGGAAAAAATCGAACCGTGCGGTTGATCGGTACAGCTTACGTCGATCGGACCGATGGCGATTCGGTCCGGCAGGACGTCGGCCGCGACGGTTGCGCGGTAGCCCTGTCGCCCGGCAAAGACATAATCGAACCGCGACTTCAGGCTGGCCAGCGTATCCGCCCGGGCAAAGCCGCGTACCGTCGATCCCCGATTGTGGAACAGTTGCCGCAGATCGTCGATGCCGTGACAATGGTCGGCATGATCGTGGGTCCACAGCACCGCGTCGACGGTCGCGACGTCCGCTGCGAGCAGTTGCTCCCGCATATCCGGGCCGGTGTCGATCAGAATGCGCGTACCGTCATGCTCGACGAGCGCGGACACGCGGGTCCGACGATTGCGCGGTTCGTTCGGATCGCAAACGCCCCAATCGTTCCCGATGCGCGGCACGCCCGACGACGTACCCGAGCCGAGGATACGAATTTTCACGCGAGGGTCTTCGCGAACAGCGTATGGAAATTTGCTCGGGTCGCGTCGGCCAACGCTTCCGGGTCCTCGCCACGCAGCTGCGCGAGGAAGCGGCAAGTGTCGGCGACGAATGCAGGCTCACCCTGTTTTCCACGGTGTGGGACGGGCGCCAGAAACGGCGCGTCGGTTTCGATGAGCAGCCGATCTTGCGGCAGGTCTTTGGCAACGGCTTGCAACACCTGTGCGCTTTTGAACGTCACGATGCCGGAAATGGAAATATAGAAACCGAGATCGAGCGCGATCCGTGCGAGTTCTGCCGACCCGGTGAAGCAATGCAGAACGCCGGGGAAGGTCCCCTTCCCCAACTCGTCGCGCAGGATCGCTGCGGTATCGTCTTCGGCGTCGCGGGTATGCACCACGATCGGCAAGCCCGTTTCGCGACATGCGGCAAGGTGCGACCGAAAACTGACCTGCTGCGCACCGCGATCGCTATGGTCGTAATAGTAATCGAGTCCGCTTTCGCCGATGCCGACGACCCGCGGGTGCATGGCCGCCGCGACCAGTCGCGCCGTGTCGACATGTGGGTGCTGGTCGGCTTCGTGCGGATGGATGCCGACCGTCGCCCAGACGTCTGGTTCGCGCTCGGCGGTGGCAATCACCGCGTCCCATTCGCTTTCGCGGGTCGAGATGTTCAGCATCGCCACGACGCCGGTGCTGCGGGCGCGGGTCAAGACGTCGCCTTGAACCTCGGCAACGCCTTTATAGTTCAGGTGGCAATGGCTGTCGGCCAGTTTCATGCCGGTACGGTCTCCGCGATCGTCAGTCGTGGAAAGATGGGGGTCGGTGGAGCGATCCGGAAGCCCGCAGCGCGCGCTTCTTCGTACCAGCTGTCGTCGCCCAGCGCGTCATGCCCCTGCCCCGCCTGCCCCAACTGGTTGAGCAGCGCTTCGGCCGAGGTCGGGACGACCGGTACGATCGTAATGGCGAGGTCGCGGATCGCGCGGACGAGCGTGCCGAGGACAGCGTGCATGCGTTCGGGATCGGTTTTGCGGAGCGCCCACGGGGCCTGCACGTCGATATACTGGTTGCAGGCGAAGACGCCGCGCATCCATGCTTCGAGTGCCTGGCTGAGTTGTAAGTTGGTGAAGTTGCCACGGAAGGTAGTGGTTGCTTCGGCGATCGTGGCGAGCAGATCGGCGTCGGCGGGATCGCTGCGGCCCGGTTCGGGCAGCGCGCCTTCCAGATTTTTCGCGATAAAAGAAAGGGTTCGCTGTGCCAGGTTGCCGAAGCTGTTGGCGAGGTCGCTGTTCGCGCGGGTCACGATCGCTTCGTCGGAAAAGCTGCCGTCCTGACCGAAGCTGACATCGCGCATCAGAAAATAGCGCAGCGAGTCGACGCCGTAGAGCCGGGCAAGCTCGATCGGATCGGCGACATTCCCGGCCGATTTCGACATTTTGGTCCCGTCGCGGGCCAGCACATGGCCGTGGCCGAACACGGTTTTCGGCAGCGCCAACTTCGCCGACATCAGGAAAGCGGGCCAATAGACCGCGTGGAAGCGGACAATGTCCTTGCCGATCAGATGCAGCGCCGCCGGCCAGTAGCGGTTCGGCGCGTCGGGATAGCCCGCGCCGGTCAGATAGTTGGTCAGCGCGTCGACCCAGACATACATGACGTGCCCGGGGCTTTCGGGCACCGGCACCCCCCAGTCGAAGCTGGTGCGCGATACCGACAGGTCGGTCAGCCCGCCCTCGACGAAGCGCAGCACTTCGTTGCGGCGGCTTTCGGGCTGAATGAAGTCGGGGTTGGCGGCGTAGAAATCGAGCAGCGGCTGCTGATATTTCGACAGGCGGAAGAACCACGTCTCCTCGGCGGTCCATTCGACCGGCGTGCCCTGCGGCGAGAGGCGGACGCCGCCCTCCCCGTCGACCAGCTCCTTTTCCTCGTAAAAGGCTTCGTCGCGGACCGAATACCAGCCTTCATAGCGGTCGAGATACAGGTCGTCGGCATCGCGCATCGCCGTCCAGATCGCCTGCGAGGCGGCATAATGCTGCGGTTCGACAGTGCGGATGAACCGATCACAGGAGATGTTCAGTTCGCCCGCCATGTCGTCAAAATAACCCGACATTTCATCGGCAAGCGCACGGACGTCGACGCCGCGTTCGCGCGCGGTCTTGACCATTTTCAGGCCGTGTTCGTCGGTGCCGGTCTGAAAGAACACGTCGCGTCCGGCCTGCCGATGAAAGCGGGCGATGGCGTCGGCGGCGATCATTTCATAGGCGTGGCCGATATGCGGCCGGCCGTTCGGGTAATGGATCGCGGTGGTGATGTAGAAAGGATCGGACATGGTCCGAGGCTCTACGGTTCAAAGCGGGTCAGAACAAGGTGGGGGATTGCGGCGCTTTTGGCGGCGGACCACGGCGCGCTCCCGCCCGAAATACTCTCGCCGTCCGAAACCGTCATTCCGGCGAAGGCCGGAATCCATGGATACGGGCGATACAGATAGCGCCGCGACGTACCGTGACCATGGATCCCGGCCTGCGCGGGGATTACGGAGCAGCTAACCGAGAGATCCCAGGCTTCGCTCAAATGACGTCAATTTCAGGACACGCAGCGTTCCGTGCCGGCTTAACCGCCCGGACGCCCCGGCGCCAGACGGGCGATCAGCCCCGCCATTTCGAACACCGTCGTCTCCGCGACCAGCGACAAGGCCGGAGCCATCGATGCCAGTGCCCGCGCCTTGTCATAGGCGTCGAGCGCGTCGCGCAACGCTGGCCCGGTCCGCGTCCGCGCCATCGCAGCGATGAGTGCCGGAGCGCGGTCCAGAAACACCGCATAGCGTGGCTGGGCGGTCTTGCCGCCGAGCGATTTGGCGAGGCGCGAGCGGATGCGGTTGTCGACGTCGCCGGTCTCGGCAATTTCCGACAGGTCGCGGTCGAGCGCGGCGACCGACAGGCCAGCAGAGGCCAGCGCGCGGCCGGGCGATCCGTCCGCCGCGGCGACCAGCGCGGCAACTTCCGCCGCTTCGGTTTCGGGCAATTCCGCGCGTACCACCGTCGCGACCTCTGCGTCGGTCAGGGGATCGAAGCGCAATTGCCGGCAGCGCGAGCGGATCGTCGGCAGCAACCGTCCCGGCGAATGGCTGACCAGCAGGAAGATCGTGCCCACTGGCGGTTCTTCGAGGTTCTTGAGCAGCGCGTTGGCACCCGGCCGTTCGAGGTCGTCGATCGCATCGATCACGATCACCCGCCGCGACGACAGCGCGGGTTTGGTCGCGAACAGCGGTTGCAGCGTGCGGACCTGATCGATCCTGATACTGCGTGCGATATCCTGATCGGGTTTGTCGGGGTCCTTCGGCAACCGGACGAGTTCGCGATAGTCGGGATGCGCGCCCGCCGCGATCAGCGCGGCGGCGCGGTGCTCGTCGGCGATGTCACCGCGCATCCGGCTGCGCCCGTCGATTGCGGTGGCCAGCAGGCGCAGCGCCATGTCGCGGGCAAAGCTGCCCTTGCCGACCCCTTCGGGTCCGCTCAGCAGCCACGCATGGTGCAGCGATTCACCTTCGGCAGCTGCTATGAACGCCTGCCGCGCGGCATCATTGCCGATCGGGGTCATGGCAACAGGTCGGCGATCGCTTCGATCAGGCGCGCGGTCACCGCCGATACCTCGCCAGAGGCGTCGATGCGGCGCACGCGGTCGCTTTCGGTCGCGGCGATCCGGTCGAAGGTTGCCGCGACCGAGCGATGGAAATCATCGCCCCGCGCCGCGAACCGGTCCGCCGCTTCGCCATCGCGGGCACGGGCGCGCGCGTCCCCTTCGCCGTCGGGCAGGGTCAGCAGCAGCGTGCGGTCGGGCAGCAGTCCGCGCGATCCGAAGGCATGGAGCGCGAGGATCGCCGCATCGTCGATGCCCTGCGCGCCCTGATAGGCGCGGGTGCTGTCGAGGAAACGGTCGCAAATCACCCAGCTGCCCGCCGCGACCAGCGGGTCGATGTGCTTTTCGACGTGATCGGCGCGCGCAGCGGCGAACAGCAGCGCCTCGCTATGCGCGCTCCAGCGGCGTACCTCACCCTGCATCAGCAGGTCGCGGATCGCCTCCGCCCCTTCGCTGCCGCCGGGCTCACGGGTCAGCACCGCATGGATGCCGCGCGTTTCCAGCGCGGCAACCAGCGCGCGGGCCTGGGTCGATTTACCGACCCCTTCCCCGCCCTCCAGCGTCAGGAACCGCCCGGCGCTCAAGCGAACAGCGAGGCCAGGCTTGCCCAGATCCGACCGAAGAAGCCGGCCTCGGCCACGTCCTTTTCGGCGACGAGCGGCATACGCTGTTCCCCGGTGTCGGGCGACGAGATTACGAGGTCGGCGATATGCTGACCCTTGGCGATCGGTGCCTTGATCGGGCCGGTATAGACGACCTTCGCGGTGATCGGGCTGTTGGTGCCGGCGGGCATCGTGACGGTCAGCGCCTTCGGCGCGACGAGACCGACGGTCGAGGAATCGCCCAACTGAACCTCGGCCGTCTCGACCTTCTTGCCGGCCGCGACGATCGGGCGTGCGCGCCATGCGCCGAAGCCCCAGTTCATGAATTTGACCGATTCGGCGATACGCTGGTTCGCGCTGGTCAGACCGGCCAGCACCATCACCAGTCGCCGGCCGTCCTGTTCGGCCGAACCGGTGAAGCCATAGCCGGCTTCCTCGGTATGGCCAGTCTTCAGACCATCGGCACCGCGCACCCGGCCCAGTAACGGGTCGCGGTTCGCCTGCGTGATCGCGGCCCCCTCGCCCAGTGTCTTGCCCCAGGTGAAATCGGTCTTCGAATAGAATTTCTTGTACAGCTGCGGATGGTTCTGAATCGTCGCGGAAGCAAGCTTCGCCAGATCTCGCGCCGTCACATAGGTGCGGCCTTCATCGGGCCAGCCGTTCGACGTGCCGAAATGGCTGTTGGCCAGGCCCAGTTCCTTGGCACGCTGGTTCATCAGGTTGGTGAACGCCTCTTCCGAACCGGCGATCTTTTCGGCGAGCACGACGCAGGCATCGTTCCCCGACAGGACGATGATGCCGTACAGCAGGTTTTCCACGCTGACATTCTCGTTCACCGACAGGAACATGGTCGATCCCGCCTGCGGCCCGTGCCACTTCTTCCACGTTTCGGGCGATACGGTCGCCATGTCGCCAAGCTTCAGATCGCCCTTCTTGATCAGGTCGAACGCGACATAGGCGGTCATCATCTTGGCCATCGATGCCGGCGGCATCCGGCGATCGGCGTCCTTCGCATACAGCGTCGCACCCGACGACAGGTCGGTCATGAACGCGACCGGTGCCGGCGTGTCGAACGCTGGCGCGGCGGCGATGCCGGGGGTGGCGATGGCGATGGCGGCGATGCTCGAAAGGGCGATCTTACGCATGGGGCACGTGGTTCCGTTCAGTCCTGGGCGATGATCCGGGCGTCGGCGAAGCCGCGACGTGCGATGGCGGCACGGGCGGTTTCGGCGGCGGCACGGGTAGGGAATGGGCCTGCCTGCACCCGGTACAGCCTGCCCGCCGAACGTACAACGCCGTCGATGGTTTTTGCGAGCGCGGCGGCGCGGTTGGCGTCCGACAGGGCGGCGACCTGTACCAGCCAGCGACCGGCGGCGGCGGGTTTGGGCATGGCGGTGACGGGCGGGTTCGAGCGGGGCACTGGTTTCCCGGCGGCGGTGATAGCCGCAACTTGCGGTGGGGCGGCCTTGGGCGGGACCGCAACAGGCTGGATCGCCGCTGGCTGCACCGACGGCAGCCGCCGGCGCAGCGCCGCGAGCAACGAGGGCGGCGCGGCGAGGCGGGGAACTTCGCTGCCGGCGCGGATCGCGGCCTGTTCGGCGGGCGACGGCGCGGCGGGACGGATTCGGATCTGCGCGTCCGTCTGGTCGCCAACGCCGATCGCCATTGATGCGGAGGCCGACAGCAGCGCGATCGTTTCGGGCGACACCGACGGATCGTTTTCGACCAGCACGATGATCGTCCGACCACTGTCGAGCGCGGTGACCTCGGCAAAGCTGCCGCCGGGGAGCGTGCGGTGCTGCACCGTCATGCCCTGCCCGGCCCGGTGCGAGAAACCGGCGCGGCCGACCTCGTCCAGTCGCTGTTCGTGGACGACCGGCGGCGCGTTCTGTGCCGACACCTGCCCGCCAGCCAGCAGCAGCAGCACGGCGAGGCTCATTGGGCGACCGCGTCCGCCAGCAGCCCGACCGACAGCGCGTAGAAATTGGAGCAATTATAGTCGAGGATCACGCGGTAGTTGCCGGTTAGCAGATAGGCGGTCTCTCCCGGGCCGTCCGGCTCGATCAACGTCGCCTGCATCGTCGGGTCGAGGCGGCGGCCGTCGCTGGCGACGACGCCCAGCGCCTGCCACTCCGCCAGCGAGCGCCACTGGCTGTGCCGGGCGAACACGCGCGGACACCGGGGCGACAGGGAGCGCGGGGTGAGGATCGATCGGTCGAAGCCGGTCGGGACCTGCACCGCAAAGCCCCATGGCTGGCCGGGCCGCCAGCCGGCATCGACGAAATAATTGGCGATCGAGGCGAGCGTATCGGCGGGGTTCGACCAGATATTGGCGACGCCGTCGCCATCGCCGTCGCGCGCCAGCCGCAGATAGATCGACGGCAGGAACTGCGGATAGCCGAACGCGCCGGCCCAGCTGCCCTTCAACCGTTCGCGGGGAACGCCGCGATCGATCATCTTCAGCGTCGCGATGAATTCGGGTTCGAACAGGCTGCGGCGACGCCCTTCATAGGCCAGCGTGGCGAGGCTGCGCGGCAGATCGAAGTCGCCGGTATAGCTGCCGTAATTGGTCTCATGCCCCCAGATCGCGACCATGACCGATTCGGGCACGCCGGTTCGCTGCTCGATCGCCGCCAGCCGCCCGCGCTGCGCCTGATAGGCGGTGCGGCCGCGATCGATCCGCGCCGCATCGACATGGCGGATGCGATAGGGGGCGAAGCGCGACACGGTGGTCGTCGACGACGATCCGGGCTGTTGCCGGTCGAGTTCGACGACGCGCGGATTATAGGTCAGCGTCGGCAGGACGGAATCGATCGTCTGCTGCTGCACCCCCTGCGCCCGCGCGCGCAAGGCAACCTCGCGCAGATAGGCTTGAAATCCGTCGGCGTCCTGCGCCGCCGCCGACCCGCCGGCCATCAGGGTCAGGAACGCTGCCAACCCCGCCTTTGCAATACGCATCACACAGCCTCCCGCTACGGCGATCTTTTGGCACAGCCGGTCAGGCGGATGAACCCCCTCCTGCGACAAAGGCTTGCACAATGACGCCGACCCGCATTAGGCGCAGCAGGCACGGGGAAGAGTGTCCGAGTGGTTTAAGGAACCGGTCTTGAAAACCGGCGAGCGGGCAACCGTTCCGTGGGTTCGAATCCCACCTCTTCCGCCAACCGAGGCGGCTTGTGATGGCGATACCCCGTGCTCCCCAACCGGCTTCACCGCCTTCAGATTGAATTCGGGGCTGAACTTCGACCGTTGCGTTCGCTACCGCCGGTTCCGGTACATCTCGGGTGTCCCGCGGAACCGGCGGTGGACCAGAACGGGGTTGCCGGATGGTACCCGCGCCGACGCGACGATCAGAACGTAACGCCGATCCCGCCACTGACGGTTTCCCCATTGTCCTTGCCGATGAACGTGCCAGCACGATTATCGGTGTTCCAGTGGATCAGATTGAGCTGCAACCGGATGATGCTGTCGAGATACCAGTTCACCCCCGCTGTCACCGCTGATCCGTTGCCCCCGGTCGCCACGCCGGCGAAATCGAGGTTCTCGTAGCGCGTCAGCAGCTCGACGGCACCCGGACCGCCGTCGAACACCGGGCGCAGGACGCGCGGTTGCGCGAACGTTCCGAGCCGCGGGTTGTACGGCGGCAGTTCACCGGTGACGAACCAGCCGCCGGACAGGCTCCACGCCTTTGTGACCAGATCATCACGACCGCCGGTCAGGCGGGCATGGCGCTCGCCCGCCTCGCCCATCACCCACACCGGGCCGGCATAGCCTCCGACTTCGGCACCATAGCCGGTCGTTCCCGTCCCGCCGGTCAGGGTGCCGGTAGAGACGCGCAGCAGGCTGTTGAAGCGCCCTCCGATCACGGTGTTGCGGGTCAGCGTTCCCGGTCCGTTGGCCAGTTTTTCATCGAATCCCCACAGCCCGAGATGGACGATCGAGCGGTCCGTCTTGATCGGATTCCAGTGCGCGCGTGCCAGCACCGTCCGACTGTCCGACACGCTCTGGTTGGCATCGACAGTATCACCGCTCAGCGTGATCGAGGCATGGCCCGTGCTCCAGAAGATCCGCGGCATCAGCGCGATACCATAAAAGCCACGCTGAGGAATGATCGCGGTAGCGACGACGTTTCTTTCAAGGAACGGTGGTGCGTCCGAACCGCTCGATCCCTCGAAACTCCGATCGTTGAACATGTTGCCGAAGCGGACGTCGTAGGAGATCCGCCCCACGTCATCGCGCCAGCCGACAAACATCGTACCGACGTCGGACACGTTGTCGGCGAAATCGTTTTCGAACTGGTAGAAGAAGTGTGTTCCGATCGCGCCCTCGATACCGATCCGAAGCGCGCGGGCACCGGTGGTCGTGATGTTGCGCGCTTCATACCCGGACCCGAACGTCGAACTGACGTGGTTGATGATACGGCCGCGCATCTTGAACGTATATTTGCCGTCTGCGGAGTGGAAAATCGGCAATCCGCCACGCCATTCGGTGGTAACGCCCGACGGGTTCATTGCGGCGGCGCGCGCTTGCGTCACGGTCTGTTCGGCCGGGCTTGCCGGAATGATCTGCGGCGCGAAGGACACCGTTTCACTGTCGTTGCCGATGGTCGTTGCGGCCGTCGACGGTTGCTGGCGTGGGGCCACGGTGGTGGCGGCCGCGATCGGCGCCACGGCGACCGCGGACGACCTGCTTTCGATCGCTTCAAGCCGCGCACGAAGCAACGCGATTTCACTTGCCTGCGCTCGCAACAGCTTCAGTATCTCTGCTTGGTCAGCCGGATTACTTTGAGCATATACCGGCGCGGAGAGTAGAAGTGCGGACACCGACGTACCAACGTATAGCAGGCGCTTCATGTATCAAGCCCATAATATAAGGTGCCGAATGCTGTCGTTTTAATTAAATGTACGGGACTATTATCTCGGCAAATACTTCATGAGATCCGCCTCTATCAAACCCGCCATAAATAATTTGCGACACCTTCGCGGCTCACCGATTTTAGGAACTCGTTCTATAGTCTCGTGAAGGTTAATTACCCGCTAATGTACTTATGCCGCAGCGATATATTTGCGGCATGGACAGCAGCGGCCTTCTCGCAAACAGGACTGACGCAAGGTTGACGATGCCGATGCAGGAGGCAGCGGTCTTGTCGTAGCGGGTGCGACACGTCGATCGTTCATGAAGCTTTTCAACAGGCGCTCTATCGGCCTGCGCAACGGGCATGGAGTTTGGTAATGAAGCGGAAGCACGCTCACCCAAGCGTCTCGGCCGCGCCAGTCTTTTTGCCCATGGTTTAAGGATGTGGTTGCATAGCCATGCTGGCAATTACGCGCAGATAGCCTGGAAATAATCAAATTATTCCATCAATATTTAGCAATAATACCCGGTAACGGCAGTGAACAGCATGCATGTTTTCGAGTCGTGGATTGATACATCCCGATATCAGCCGAGATTGTGAAACAGATTTCTCATTTCGGCAAAAATGTAGGCAATGTTCGGCTTGACCTCATCTGCCGCTGCGTGACGCTGTATAACACGCGAGCGATGCTTGTGGGTATTCGGGATCGGGATGACGACTATCGTGGCAATGGTCGCGGCGCGGCGATGTCAGCACGCGACGCGGCGCGAAAATTCATCGGCGCTATTCTTCAGCAGGTGCAGACGCCCGTTGAGCCGGTCGAAGCCCTGCCCAACCTGGCCCATCTTCTCGGCGACCGCCTCGGTGTCGGTGTGGATCGCCGCGATCGTGTTCGACGTCATCCTGGCGGCCAGCGCGGTTTCATCGACGGCCGCCGTAATCATGGTCACGGTCTGCGCCTGCACCTCCATGGCACGACGAATCCGTCCGGCACTGCTCTCCACCGCGTTTACCGTCGCCTTGATCTCGGCATTCATATCGACCGCCGCTTGGGTCGACGACTGGATTGCACCGATCTTCGCTGCGATATCATCGGTCGCATGCGCCGTCTGCCGGGCCAGCGACTTCACTTCCTGTGCCACCACCGCAAATCCTCGCCCGGCATTGCCAGCGCGTGCCGCTTCTATGGTAGCGTTTAGCGCCAGCAGGTTTGTCCGGCCTGCGATTTCGCGGATCAAGCCGAGAATGGACTCGATCGCGCGCGCATGATCGCTCAGGGACACGGATACCCCGACCGCGTGCGTTGCCTGCGCCCGCGCAAGGCACGCTATTTCAGCCGCCTCCTTCACCTCCTGTTGCGCTGTCTGTATCGCCTGGATCAGTCCGGCGGCGGTTCCGGCGGCGTCGCGCATCGCAGTCGCGGATTGATCGGCGGCCAACGCCACGGCGCTTGTCATGTCCAGCATGCCCCGCGTTGCTACGGCGGTCCGTGCGGTCTGCTCGTGTAGCGCCCCCCCTTCGTCCAGGCTTTCGGCCACCAGCGCCGCGATCCCGTTGCGAAAGGCGTCGGCGGTCACTGCGCGCTGGTGTTGCAGCACCGTATCCCTGTGCGCATTGTAGAGCGTGGTCAGGACGTCGCCTTCCATCGCCTGCAACCTGAGAAACAAGCGATTGATGGCGGTCCGCTCCTCCTTGGAGCAGTTATACTCGTCAGCCATCGTCTCGACGCACCGTGCGATCGTCGCACTGCCGAGTGCGAGGATGGTACTGAGCGGGACGCCGGCGGCAAATGCCGCTGCAACCCACTGCTCGCTGTGTTGCAGCCATGCCCCGCCCGCAGGGTCGCATAGCTGCGCCTCGATCGCGGAGAATAGGTCCGCTTCATGGCTGCCGCGTTCTGCCGCGGCGTTGGCGGGAAGCAGGCGGTACCACTCCGCGATCTCCGCTGCGGCGATGTCTGCGGCATGAGGCTTCAGGATGGCCCAGACCGCGCGCCCAAGTCGGGAATCCGAATCCTGGAAGCCAAACAACCGGCATTTCTCGAAGAGACCACGCTCGTCCAAGCAAATACGGCCCGAAATTATAGCCCCGGTTTCCATCATTTGGATGGTAGTTCATGGGTGTTAAATCGACGTTAGCGCAGATTGGGCGGCGCGCTCGCTGTTATGTAGCAGTACGCTGCTGAGTTGGAGCGGCAGATTACGGCCTTCATCAGCCAGGTGCTGCACGTCGACCGGCGTAGGATGCGCGGGGAGCGTGGTGACGGAACGATCCGCAAACCGTCGAACCGGCGACCAAGCCGTTGTCATTCGATCGGTCACGATCCACTATCGCAATACCTCGCCGGCCTCGGCCAGTTCGACCTGATACATGATGTTCAGATGCAGACCGATGAGGTTTGCACACCGAACCGGCGATGGTCAGCACCTGTGTAGCGGGACACCGGGCGAAAGCCGCACGAACACCGGTTTGTGTTGGGGCGACGCCCTTTCGCTCTGCGAAACCAGGATGGTCGCAACGACGGCCCCTCAATGTCCAACTGCCATTAGTGCCGCGTCCATTCAGATGCCGTCTTCAGCCGGGCACGAGCCTTGGCGTCCGACAGGCTGTAGGCACGCGGAAAATCGGTACTGATTGTAGCTGCGCCCGCGAAAGTAGACAACGCCGTACTTGTCGCCGGCCGGGGCGGACTGCACCGGCAGCAGATGATCGTGCCAATCGGTGACGAGTCCGGGCGCGAGGTCGCGGTCGCGGTCGCCGGTGACGAGCAGGATCGGCACGCGATCACCGGCATAGGCGTCCGGTCCGATCAGACCGGGGATGCGCCCCGGCGATCAGAATCCCAGCACTGCTCTGACGCTGGGGTCGCGGAAGTTGCCGAGCGCTGCCAACCCACCGCCGAGGCGTAAGGCGGTCAGTGTACCGAAGCTATGTCCCGCCGCCACTACCGGCCGTCCGGGCCAGGTCTTCGCTGCATAGGCGCTCGCGGCGCGCCAATCGGCGATCCGTTCGCCGAAATTCGCTTCGCAGCTGAACTTCTCGCGATCGGAATAATGCATCGAGTCGACATGCACCGACGCAATCACCGCGAACCCTGCCTGTTGCCACGCCGACGCGATCGCATCGTAACGCTCGGGCCATGCGCCATGGCCGGTCAAAAACAGGACAACATCATCCACTTTCTTCGGCACCCAGGTGACGAGCGTAGTCGCGCGCGTGGCGGGTACCGTTAACGGCAGTTACGCTGTGGGCTGCGCCGCCGACGGCATGGGCGATATGGCGAGAAGCAGCCCTGCGACCGAAGCAAACTTCAATCGGCCCATCGGCTTTACCCCGTCCCTGCTGTGATGTTAGCTGCGACAATACAACCCTCGCATGTCTACCAGTTGGAAGGCGTTCGGAGCGGATTCTGCATGGCGCCGCCTGATCGCGATGCCGGGGCTGGCCGAGACGGTCACGGGCATCGATAATCGGATGCTACGCCCGATGCGCTACTCGCAGATCTGACCGGCCGGCACGTTCCGCCAGGGACGCGCCCTGCGCCTCAACCGTCCGACGCAAACATCCCATATTGATCGCGCCACGCCGCTACTTCGTCCCGTAACGGTCCCGGAGCCGGTGCCCCCGACAGGACGAGGCGAGCGATGTCGGGTTCGGGGTGCATCAGCATCTTCTTGTCGCCGTCACTGAACCAGACGGGGATCAGGCGGTCGCACAAAAAATCCAGAACCCGCGCGGCCGTGCCGTTTGCGATCGCGTCGCTGCCGGGCAGCAGGCGGACGTTGATCGCGACCCCTTCGAAACAATTTTGCGGTTTCGCGACGAAATTGACCGAAATCAGCAGCCCGGAGCGGTCGGGTCGTGCCGCGTCGGGCAGATCCTCGTCGCGCCGCCAGACGCAGAACCACGTCCGGCAGATATGCGGCCGCACCGCGTGAATGCCGCAGCCGTTCGCGGTCAGATGGGTACAGGGGATGCCCGCCGGCTTGGCGAAATCGGGCGAGTTGACCGGCAGCACCGTGCAGCAGGCGGTGCAATCGCCGCACGATCGATGCGACAGCACCGGGCCGAGCAGGTTCGTTTCCAGATCGGCGACATCGTCCATCCGCCCCGGTTGCCGAGGCGCGACCGAAAAGGCAACCGCCGCCCTGCACGAAATCTGCACCGTTTCCAGCCGATATCCGAACCATGGCGACCGCACGATGTGCAGCAGCACAGGCGCATCGGTGTCCCGGACCAATCGGAGACGCCCATGGATATCGCCACCGCCTGCAAACGCCGCCGCATCGTCTGGTGCGTCGCCGCCGCCTTGATGTTGGTAACGGCCGGCGATGGGCTGTTCTATCAGCGCGGTGCATATGGCGGGCAGATCGGGTTCGGACCGGCGGCGCTGTTGCTGCTGGTCATTGCCTCCCGTCCGGCGATCCAGCGCAGCGCGACCGCGTCCGCTTCGTCCGCAACACGGTGATGTTCACCATGGACCGGCGGATGGCAGCGGCCCGGGCGAGGCTGCCCGGACTTGCCCGGAAGCTGCCGATGCCCGGCGCGACCCGCCGGTGCGACGGACGCATCAAACCGCCACCTGCCGCGCCCGCCGCGGTCAGCTCCACGTTGACAGTCGAGGCGCGGCCATGATCCTGTGCCCCATGCCGCGTTCGATCCTGATCGTCGATGACGATCCGCACATCCGCCAGTTGCTGGTCTTCGCCTTTGGCAAGGCGGGCCTGAACACCCGCGAGGCCGGCGATGGCGAGGACGCATTGGCGAGTGCGACGCGCGACCCGCCGGACCTGATCGTCCTCGACATCAACATGCCGCGCATGGACGGGCTGGAGGTCTGTCGCCGGTTGCGGGCGGCAGGCGATATCCCGATCCTGTTCCTGTCGTCACGCGACGACGAGATCGACCGGGTGCTCGGCATCGAGCTGGGCGGTGACGATTATGTCGTGAAACCCTTTTCCCCGCGTGAGGTGGTCGCCCGGTCGATGGCGATCCTGCGCCGGACCGCCGCGCATCCGCCGCGTGCCGAGACGGTGGCGAGCTTTCGCTATGGCGGGCTGAGCATCGATGGCGAGGGATGGGCCGCGCACTGGATGGGGCGGGAGGTCGCGCTGACGGTGACCGAGTTCACGATCCTGCGGACGCTGGCATCGATGCCGTCGCGCATCTTTTCGCGCGACCAGATCATCGACCGGCTGCACGGACCGGGCTTTGCGATCACCGACCGGACGATCGACAGCCATGTCCGCAACCTGCGCCGGAAATTCACCGATGCGGGCTGTGCCGACCTGATCGAGACGCGGGCCGGGGTCGGCTATCGGCTGGGCAACTGCAAGGAGCCGGTCGCGACGCCATGATCGCGCGGGCAAAGGCGGCCATTGCGCGGCATTGGCCGGTGCTGCGGCTGCGCACGATCCTGTTCAGTACGCTGGTGCTGGTCGCGGCGCTGCCCGGCTTCGGCGCGCTGTTCCTGCGGGTATATGAGAACGCACTGGTTCGCCGGACCGAGGGCGAACTGATCGCGCAAAGTGCGGCGCTGGCCGCCAGCGCCGCGATCCTGTGGCAGGGACCACGGCCGACGGTGGCGCGGCCCCGCCCGGCATCCGCCAACCCCTATGACCCGCAGAGCGAAGTCGATCTGCGTGCCTCGCCGATCCTGCCGCCCCGCCCCGCTGCGCTGGTCGTAGCGGATGCGCCGCAACCCGATGCACTGGCGACCGCGCGGCGGCTGCTCCCGGCGATCGACGAGACCAGCCGCACCACGCTGTCGTCGATCCGTCTGCTCGACGGCAGGGGTATCCTGCTGAACGGGGGCGAGGCGGGACGTTCGCTGCGGCAACTGCCGGAAATCCGGTCGGCGCTGGCCGGACGACCGGCGACGGTGTTGCGCGAAAATGGCGGCTACGTTTCCCGCTATCCGTTCGAATGGCTCAGTCGCGCGTCGAACCTGCGGTTGCATCATACGCGGCCGATCATGGTCGATGGCCGGGTTCGCGGCGTGCTGCTGGTATCGCGGTCGCCGCGCCCGCTGTTCAAGGGAATGTACGAGGATCGCGGCAAGATCATGCTCGGCATCGTGCTGATCTTCGGTGCGCTGATCGTGCTGACCGCGATCCTGTCGCGGGCGATCGTGCGGCCGATCGAGCGGCTCAGCCGGTCGACGCGGACGTTGGCATCGGGCCAGCCGGCGGCGACCGACCTGCCCTCGCTACAGGTCGTCGAGATCCGCGACCTGTTCCGCGACTTCGCGGTGATGGCCGACAGCATCGACAAACGGTCGCGCTATCTGCGCGACTTCGCCTCCTCGGTCAGCCACGAATTCAAGACGCCGCTGGCGGGCATCAGCGGCGCGATCGAGCTGTTGCAGGATCATGAGGCGGACATGACGCCGGCCGATCGGCGGCAGTTCCTGCACAACATGGCGATCGATGCCGAACGCCTGTCGCGGCTGGTGCGGCGATTGATGGAACTGGCCAAGGCCGATCTGCACCGGCCGGGCGGGAAAGCCGGTGCGGCGTTGCCGCCGGTACTGGCGATCGTCGCCGACGGACTGGCGACCGCCGGGTTCACCGTGTCGATCATGCTGCCCCGGCAACTGCCCAAGCTGGCGATCGATGCGCGGACGCTGGAGGCGGTGTTGACCACGCTTATCGACAATGCGCGACAGGCCGGGGCATCGGCCGTGGTGGTTACCGCTTCGGTCGGGGACGGCATCGTCATGATCGACGTCGCCGACGATGGTTGGGGGATCGCGCCTGCCGATCGCGACCGCATCTTCGAGGCGTTCTTCACGACAAAGCGGGAGACGGGCGGCACCGGCCTCGGCCTGCCGATCGCGCGGTCGCTGGCCGAAGCTTATGGCGGGACGCTGACGTTGGGGACGGCGATCGCCGGTGCCCGGTTCGTCATTGGCCTGCCGATCGACCCCGGAGAACGGGCCGAGGTGTAGAGCGATACCGACGGCGCTGGATAAGGACCGGCGTGGCGAACGATCTGCCACGCCGGTCGTCGATTACCTCGGGAAAGGTGCCGGCTGGCGCGAACGCCGCCGGCCCCCTTCGATCAGCCGTCGATGCCGTAATGGAAATAGGTCACGCCGTTGATCGTCTCCTGATACAGGAAATCGATCGAGACCATGTTGTGGCCGACGCCGTTCAGGTCGATCTGCCCGCCCGGATGCTTGAAGCCATCACTGGACTTGGGACCGCCTTCGCCCGACAGGTCGAGGACGTCGTTGCTGCCGAAGCCGATCGTGGCGTTGTCGTCATTGTCGAAAATCTGCCGGGTGGTGACGATCTGATCGTCGGCACCGAAGCCGTTGATCGTGTCGAAACCGAGGTTCAGGCCCAGCGCGTTGTCGTAGAAGAATTTGTAGCTGCCCGACGACGCGTCGAAACTGTCGTTGGTGACCTTTCCTTCGGTGAACCCCGCCAGCCGGACCGAGGCGTCGGCATAGGCATGGCCGCCGTCCTTCGATCCCAGATAGCGCAGGTTCACCGCGCCGCCATCGGCGGCGACGAGCGTCAACTGGTCGGCACCACCGGCGCCATCGACCGCGATCACGCCGTTCTCGCCAGCGTCGACCGTATCGCCGATCGACCGGTAATTGATCAGCGAATCGTTCTTGCGGAAGGTCAGGATCGTATCGTCACCGACATCGCCGTTGCTGACGATATAGGCAGTGGCGATATCCTGGCCGAAGATGACGTCGTTGGTGCCGTTCGCGACGAGGATCGTCGACGCAGCGGTGGTGATCAGCGAATTGTTGCTTGGCATGATGCCCCCTCTTTTAAAATCCCCCCAGCCATGCCCCGGCGGTTCCCGAACGGCTGGCCGAAGACCGGGTCCGTCAACGCGACGATCCGGTTGCGACGATGCGCGAAATCGACAACCCCGATCCTGCCAAGCGGTTCCAGAGGAACAATAATTTTACAATATGGCGATGCGTTAGCGAAATATTAATTGTTGCCGCTAACCGGTTGTAAACTTCGCGAGGCGGGACATTCCGACATATTCCGCTGATGTGCAACGTCCTTGCCGAGGAGTTTCAGTTCATCCTGTGCGTTCAGTGCGGTCCAGTCTGGAAGAATAGTGCCAGCAATAGTATCGCCGGTGCGACGACGACGATGAAATAGGTAAGCAACAGCTCCGGCTGTCTGGCCATCACCAACACCGGCGTCCAACGAGCGTGGTGGATCGCGGGCAGGTCCCCCTCAAGCGGATCGACGGAGACGTAGCCGCCCGAACAGCGTCGGTGGGGATCGGCCGGAACCTACATTCCGGCCAACAGCTTGTCGACGGTGATCGGATAGTCGCGCACCCGGACGCCGCACGCATTGTAGACGGCGTTGGCCACCGCCGCGCCGACGCCGCAGATGCCGAGTTCGCCAACCCCCTTCGCCTTCATCGGCGACGACAGCGGGTCCTCTTCGTCGAGGAAGACGATGTCCTGATGCGGAATATCGGCATGGGTCGGCACATGATATTCGGCCATGTCGTGATTGATGAACCCGCCGAGCCGGGCGTCGATCACCAGTTCCTCGGTCAGGGCCGCGCCGACGCCCATCGTCATCGCGCCCAGTATCTGGCTGCGCGCCGATTTGGGGTTGAGGATGCGTCCGGCACCGAACACGCCCAGCATTCGCCGCACCCGGATTTCGGCGGTATCGACGTCGACCGCGACTTCGACGAAATGCGCGCCGAAGGTTCCCTGCACGTATTTTTTGGTCAGGTTGCCGAACTCGATCCGGTCCTCGACCTCGATCCCCTGCCCGCCCGCGGCCTCGCCCAGCGTCACCGACTTGTTGCCTGACCACACCCGGCCATCGGCAAAGCGGGCGGTGACGGCTTCGAAACCGGCCGCTTCGGCGATCCGGTCGCGCAGGCCCATACATGCGGCATAGACGCCGGCGGTCGAGCTGTTCGCGCCGAATTGTCCGCCCGATCCGGCGGAGATCGGAAAGCTGGATTCACCCAGCCGGACGGTCACCTGATCGAGGTCGACGCCCAGCATTTCGGCAGCGGTCTGGGCAAGGATCGTGTAGCTGCCGGTGCCGATGTCAGTCATGTCGGTGGTCACGGTCACGTGTCCGGCACCATCTACACCGACGCGCGCCGCCGATTTCAGCACGATATTGCCGCGATAGGCCGCCGCCATGCCCATGCCGATCCGCCAGCGACCATCGCGCCGCGCGCCCGGCGTCGGAACCCTCGCGCTCCAGCCGAAACGCTCGGCCCCTTCGCGCAGGCATCCGACCAGATCGCGGTGCGAGAAGCGGCGTTCGGGATTTTCGGGATCGACCTGCGTATCGTTCAGGATGCGCAACTCGACGGGATCGATGCCCAGCTTTTCGGCCAGTTCGTCCATCGCCGCTTCGATCGCCATCATGCCGACCGCTTCGCCGGGCGCGCGCATCGCGTTGGATTCGGGCAGGTTCAGCGTCGCCAGCCACTCGTCGACCCGGCGGTTCGGCGCGGCATAGAGCTGCCGGGTCTGCGCCCCCGCCCCTTCGGGACTGCCGCCCGCGACGTCGCCCGACCAGCTTTCGTGCCCGATCGCGGTCAGCCGCCCCTCACGCGTCGCGCCCAGCCGCACACGCTGGATCGTCGCCGACCGGTGCGGAGTATTGTTGAACATCTGCGGCCGGGTCAGCACCACCTTCACCGGCCGCCCGACCCGCCGCGCCGCGACCGCCGCCAGCACCGCATCGGCGCGGACCCACAGCTTGCCGCCGAACCCGCCGCCGATATGGTGCGCGACGATCCGCACCTTCTCCTTCGGCATGGCAAGCACTTTGGCCATGTCGCGCGCCGCCCAGTCGACCATCTGGTTCGCGGTCCATAGCGTCAGTTCGTCGCCGTCCCACGCCGCGATCGTCGCGTGCGGCTCCATCATCGCATGGGCATGATCCGGGGTGGAGTAGGTCGCATCGACCTGTACCGGCGCATCGGCAAAGGCCCGATCGAAGTCGCCATGGACGTGCGAGGAATTGCGCTCGGCAGTATCCTTCGCATCCGCGAGATCGAAGACGCCGTTTTCGGCGGCATAGTCGATCCGGATCAGCCGGGCGGCGGCGCGCGCCGCTTCGAAGCTGTCCGCCACGACCAGCGCCGCCGCCTGCCCGAACTGATCGACCTGCGGGCCGGCGAGCATCGGCACCTTGTGATCGTCGCCACGCGCCAGCGGCCCGGCATTCTCGTGCGTCACCACCGCCACCACGCCGGGCGCGGACAGCGCATCGGCGGCGTCGATCGCCACGATCCGGCCACTGGCGATCGTCGTCGTGACGATCATCCCATAGGCCATGTCGGTCGCCGCGAATTCGGCGGCATAGGTCGCGCGGCCGGTGACCTTCAGCGGCCCTTCGATCCGATCGGTCGGACGGCCCAGAACCCGCATGGTATCGGTCGGGTTCGGTCCGGCGGCTTGGGTGAACTTCATGACTTGCTTCCTATTTCCGGCCGAACAGCTTTTCGATATCGCCATGCGCCAGCTTGATCCAGGTCGGGCGACCATGGTTGCACTGGCCCGAATGTGGCGTGACTTCCATTTCGCGCAACAGCGCGTTCATCTCGACCACCGACAACACCCGCCCGGCGCGGACCGATCCATGGCAGGCCATCGTCGCCGCGACATGGTCGATGCGTTCCTTCAGCGACAGCGCCGCGTCGTGCGCACGGATTTCGTCGGCCAGATCGGTGACGAGGCCGAGGACATCGCCCTGCCCCAGCACCGCCGGGACGGCACGCACCAGCATCGCGCGCGGCCCGAACCGTTCGAGTTCAAGGCCGAATTCCGTCAGTTCGTCCGCCTTGTCCTCCAGCGCGTCGCAGGCGAACTCGTCCAGTTCGACCACTTCGGGGATCAGCAGCGCCTGTCGCGCGACCCCGCCCGTGGCCAGCGCGGCGCGCATCCGTTCCAGCACCAGCCGTTCATGCGCGGCATGCTGATCGACAAGCACGAGCCCGTCCTCGGCCTCGGCAACGATATAGGTCCGCGCAACCTGTCCGCGGGCAGCGCCCAGCGGGAATTGCGTCGCGGCGGGCGGTGGTTCGGTGGCGACCTCCGCGCGGGCCTGCGGCGGCGGTGCGAAGAAGGTCGGGCGACGTTCGTTGAACGCGAACCCCGACTTTATGGTCGCCTCGGCCAACGGAGGCAGCGGCAATACGGACGGGACGGCAGGTGCGATCGGTTCCGACGTCCATGCCGCCATCGCTTCCTCGGCGGGGCGCTGCGCCGCACGAAAGCCGGCCTCGTCGAGCGCCCGGCGCAGGCCACCGACGATCAGGCCGCGCGCGGCCGCCGGGTCGCGGAAGCGCACCTCGGTCTTGGCGGGATGGACGTTCACGTCGATCAGGTCGGGATCGACGTCGAGGAACAACGCGACCACCGCGTGCCGATCGCGCGCCAGCATTTCGGCATAGGCACCGCGCACCGCCCCCGACAGCAGCCGATCCTTTACCGGGCGGCCGTTGACGAACAGATATTGATGATCGGCCACGCCGCGGTGAAAGGTCGGCAGCCCGGCGACGCCGCCCAGACGCATCCCCTCACGCGCCCAGTCCAGTCCGACCGAATTGGCGGCGAGCGCCCGGTCGGTCAGCGCCGCAACGCGTTCGGGCCGCGACTCGCCGGCCTGCACGCCCAGCACCCGCCGGCCATCATGTTCGAGGGTGAAGGCGATGTCGGGGCGCGCCATCGCCAGTCGCCGGACCTGATCGACGCATGCGGCGAATTCCGACCGGGCGGAGCGCAGAAACTTGCGCCGCGCCGGCACGCGGGCGAACAGCCCTTCCACCCGGATGCGGGTGCCCGGCGGCACGGCGGCGGGGCGATCGTCGACCACCTCGCCATTGTCGACGGTGCGCAGCCAGCCCTCCGCCCCCGCCGGTCTGCTCTCGATCGACAGCCGGGCGACGCTGGCGATCGACGGCAGCGCCTCGCCCCTAAACCCCAGGGTCGTGACCGCTTCGATCCGGTCGTCGGGCAGTTTCGAGGTGGCATGGCGTTCGAGCGCCAGCGCCATATCGGCCGGTCCCATGCCACAGCCGTCGTCGGCAACCTCGATCAGGTCGATGCCGCCACCAGCCAGGCGAACCGATATCCGGGTCGCCCCGGCATCGATCGCGTTCTCGACCAGTTCTTTCAGCGCGGAAGCAGGGCGTTCCACCACTTCCCCGGCGGCGATGCGGTTGACGAGATGCTCGGGGAGACGGCGTATTGACATGGAGATCGCTCTAGCCCAAGCGGCCTCATCCCGCGACCTGGAACTGCCATCGTGCAACCGATCGGATAGCCGATCGGACGGGTCGAGGTACAAGCTGCGAACCGCCGCGTCGGGACACGCGGGCAACGACGGAAGTATCGATGGCCTTCTTCTCGCGTTTCTTCAAGTTCATGTCGCACGACATGGCGATCGACCTGGGTACCGCCAATACGGTGGTATATCTGCGCGGTCGCGGGGTCGTGCTGAACGAACCGTCGGTGGTGGCGGTCGAAACGCTCAACGGCGTCAAGCGGGTGAAGGCGGTCGGCGACGACGCCAAGCTGATGATGGGCAAGACCCCCGGTTCGATCGAGGCGATTCGCCCGCTTCGCGACGGCGTGATCGCCGACATCGATGTCGCCGAACAGATGATCAAGCATTTCATCCAGAAGGTGCACGGTCAGCGCCGCTTCATCCGCTGGCCGCAGATCGTGATCTGCGTGCCGTCGGGTTCGACCAGCGTCGAACGCCGCGCGATCCGAGACGCCGCGTCGAATGCGGGCGCGTCGCAGGTGTGGCTGATCGAGGAGCCGATGGCGGCCGCGATCGGTGCCGACATGCCGGTGACCGAGCCGATCGGGTCGATGGTCGTCGACATCGGCGGCGGCACGACCGAAGTCGCCGTTCTCTCGCTGCGCGGCCTCGCCTATTCCACGTCGGTTCGCGTCGGCGGCGACAAGATGGACGAAGCGATCGTCAGCTATGTCCGCCGCAACCATAATCTGCTGATCGGTGAAGCCACGGCCGAGCGGATCAAGCAAGAAGTCGGCACGGCCAAGCCGCCGGCGGACGGGATCGGCACGCTCATCTACATCAAGGGCCGCGACCTGGTGAACGGTGTGCCCAAGGAAATCCAGATCAACCAGGGTCAGATCGCCGAGGCGCTGTCCGAACCGGTCGCCGCGATCGTCGAAGGCGTGCGGATCGCGCTGGAAAACACCGCACCCGAACTGGCCGCCGATATCGTCGATCAGGGCATCGTGCTGACCGGTGGTGGCGCGCTGTTGCAGGGGATCGACGAGGTGTTGCGCGACGAGACCGGCCTGCCGGTGACGGTCGCCGAAGACCCGCTGACCTGCGTCGCGCTCGGCACCGGGCGTGCGCTCGAGGATCCGATCTACAAGGGCGTCCTGCTCGCCGTTTGATATAGGGGTCGGGGAGCATGGCGCCGCCACGCAACCACCGCCCGGGTTTCTCGCGGCGGGCGCAGTATACCGTGTTCGCGGGCTATGTGCTGGCGGCGAGCGGGGCATTAGTCGGTGCCATCCTGCTCCTGATTTCGATCATCGATCCGCGCGCCTTTGCCGTGCTGCGCGGGGCGGTGCGCGAAGCGACGACGCCGGTCTCGGCCGGGCTCGACTGGGTCTGGGACGGGGTGTCGTCGGTACCGCGCGGGATCGGCGATTATTTCGGTGCGGTCGATGAAAACCGGCAGTTGCGCGCGCGCGAGGCGGCGACCCAACGCTATCTGATGCAGGCGCGGTCGCTGAACCGCGAAAATGCACGGTTGCGGACGTTGCTGGCGCTGCGCGACCGGTCGGCATCGCCGGTAATCGCGGCCCGGCTGGTCAACAGTTCGGCCGGCAGCACCCGGCGATATGCGACGCTGAACGCCGGATCGTCGCAGGGCGTGCTGCGTGGACAGCCGGTGCGCGGGCCCGACGGGTTGATCGGCCGGATCGTCGAAACCAGCCCGAACACGGCCAGCGTCCTGTTGATCCTCGATCCGGAAAGCATCGTGCCGGTCCGCCGGACCCGCGACGGGCTGTCAGCGATCGTCGCCGGTCTGGGCAACGGACAGGTCGAGGTTCGCACCGCCGGCGTGGTCAACGCGCCGTTGCTGGCGGGCGATGTCTTCGTCACCTCGGGTACCGGCGGCCTCTATCCGCCCGGCATTCCCGTCGCCCGGATTTCGCGCAGCCAGCGCGACGTTGCCCCGGCGCGAGTTTTTGCCGAACCGGACGCGCTCGACTTCGCGCTGGTCGAGCGGGCGTTCCTGCAACCGCCGGTGCCGCGCCCGACCCCGACTCCCACGCCCAGTCCCGAGCCCGCCGCCGAATGAAGCTGCTGGGGCCTGACGACGATCGCAACGATCGCGTCCTGACACGCAAGGCGGTCATCAGCATTCTCGCCGGATCGTTGATGACGCTGATCCCCGTGGTTGCATCGGTGCCGTTCCTGCCGCCGTTCGGGCTGTTGATGTTCCTTGGCTGGCGGCTGTTCCGGCCGGGCGCTCTGCCGGTCTGGGCAGCGGCACCGCTTGGCCTGTTCGACGATCTGGTCAGCGGACAGCCGCTGGGCAGCGCGGCGCTGATGTGGCAGATATGTTCGCTGATGCTCGATCTGGTCGATACACGGCTGGTGACGCGGGATTTCTGGCAGGACTGGCTGCTGGCGGGCGGATCGATCGCGCTGTGCCTGATGGCGGGGCGGATCTTCGCCAGCCGGCTTTCGGCGCAGGTCGATACGGCGTTGGTGTTTCAGATCGTGGTGTCTGTGGCGTTGTTTCCGCTGGCCACGCGGCTATGTACGGCACTTGCGGGCCGTGAGGATGAATGAGCAGGATCGTCACCGAAGCCGCACAGGCGTTCAGCTTCTCCCGGCGGGCGATGGTGCTGGGCGGCGCGCAGGCGGCGGTCGGCGTCGTGCTGGCCGGGCGGATGGCGTGGCTGTCGGTCGCTGAGAACGAGCGCTATAACCTCCTCGCCGAAAGCAACCGCGTCAACCTGACCATGATCCCGCCGCGCCGCGGGTGGATCATCGACCGGCACGGTGCGCCGATCGCCAACAACCGCACCGATTTCCGCGTCGACCTGATCCCCGACCGGATGGAGGATGGCGACCGCGTGCTCGGCGAGTTGCAGCAATTGCTGGCACTGACCGCCGAAGACATGGCGCGCATCCAGACCGACCTGAAGCGCGCCGGCAATTTCACGCCCGTGCAGGTCGCCGAGAATCTCGACTGGGAACGGTTCGCGGCAGTCAGCGTCCGCCTGCCCGAGCTGCCAGGCGTGCAGCCGACGCGGGGGTTTTCGCGCAGCTATCCGCCGGGGGCCGCCGTGGCGCATCTGACCGGCTATGTCGGTGCCGCGACCGCCGAACAGTTCAAGCAGACGCGCGATCCGCTGATGGTGACTCCGGGGTTCAAGCTCGGCAAGGATGGCCTTGAAAAGACGCTCGAATCCGACCTGCGCGGTGCCGCCGGTGCCAAGCGGGTCGAGGTTACGGCGCGCGGCCAGATCGTCCGCGAACTCGAAACCCGTCCCGACAAGCAGGGCAAGAACGTCCGGCTGACCATCGATCTGGGGCTCCAGGAATATGCGGCGCGGCGGCTGGGTCCCAACTCCGGATCGGCGGTGGTGATGGACGCGGTGACCGGCGACGTGCTGGCGATGGTGTCGATGCCGGCCTATGATCCCAACAGCTTTTCCGACGGCATCGGGCGGCTCGAATGGAAGATGCTGTCGAGCGACGACCATATTCCGTTGATGAACAAGACGTTGCAGGGCCTGTATCCGCCGGGGTCGACGGTCAAGCCGATGCACGCGCTGGCGATCCTGCGCGCGGGGATCGACCCGCATCGCCGAGTGAACTGTTCGGGCGTGTTGCAGGTCGGCACCGGTCGATTCCACTGCCACAAGCGCGGCGGCCATGGCCCGCTCGACATGGTCGGGGCAGTCGCGCAGAGCTGCGACATCTATTTTTACACCATGGCGCGCGAGCTGGGATACGACAATTTCGCACCGACCGTCCGCGCGATGGGGTTGGGGCAGGAATATGAACTGCCCTTTCAGTCGCAACGCTATGGCACCGTACCAGATAGCGCTTGGAAGTACCGAAAATACAAGCAGAAGTGGACTGTTGCGGACTCGGTCAACGCGTCGATCGGACAGGGCTATGTGCTGACCAACCCGCTGCAACTGGCAGTGATGGCCGCCCGCATCGCCCAGGGGCGACGGGTCGTGCCCCGTTTGCTGCTCGACACGCCGCACCGGCCAGCGCCATCGATGAACATTGATCCGGCCATGCTGGAGACCGTGCACAAGGCGACATGGGCCGTCATCAACGGCGGTGGCACCGGCGGTCGTTCGCGATTTCAGGGACTGCCCGGCATCGAGCTCGCAGGAAAGACCGGGACGGCGCAGGTCCGCCGCATCACCATGGCCGAGCGGCGCACCGGTGTGCTGGGGGATGGTGCCCTGCCGTTCAAGATGCGCGATCACTCGCTATTCATCGGCTACGCCCCCGCCAACGCACCACGCTATGCGGTGTCGGTCGTGCTCGAACACTCCGGCCATATCTATACCGCCGCGCCGATCGCCAGCGACATCCTGTCGTGGCTGTTCGACCGGGACAAGGCGATGGCCCGTCTCGAACCGCTCGAACGCGAATGGGGTGGTGACATCAACGCCCGCATGGCGACCCAATGGCGGAGTTTCGAGGCCGCACAACGCGTGCCGGTGCTGAGCGTCCCTGCGACGCCGGCGGATGTCGAGGGAGCGACGACCAACGTCGTCGATTCCGCGGTCGCCAACCAGATCGAACCCGACCCTGCCGTCGCCCAGTCGAACGAAACCCGACGCACAGAATGAAACGCCTCAACCAAACGACCTCGCACGGGCTGGGCTTCGTCCCCGCCCCGCTAGCGCAATTGCCGTGGCGGGTGCTGTTCCTGCTGCTGGCGATCGGTGGCTTCGGACTGGTCGTGCTGTTCTCGGCGGCCGGCGGCAGCGTCCAGCCATGGGCGTCGCGACAGGGGATCGCCTTCGCCATCTTCCTGCTGCTCGCGATCGGTATCTCGCGCATCCGCCTGACCTTCTGGCGCGACCTCGCGCTGCCGGCCTATGCCGTCATTACGGTCCTGTTGATCCTGGTGGAATTGGCCGGGGCGGTGCGTGGCGGATCGCAGCGCTGGCTCGATCTCGGCTTCATCCGGGTTCAGCCATCCGAATTCATGAAGCCGGCGATCGTGCTGGCGTTGGCGCGCTTCTACGAATTGCTGCCGGCAGGCGAGATACGGCGGTTCAGCGCGGTGTGGCCGGCGGCGGCGATGCTGGGCATCCCGGTGGTGCTGGTGATGCTGCAACCCGATCTCGGCACCGCGCTGATGATCACCGCGGGCGGCCTGACCGTCATGTTCCTTGCCGGGCTGCCGATCCGGTTGTTCGTCGGCGGTGCGCTGGGGCTGGCGATCGCGGCGCCGCTCGCCTTCCATTTCCTGTTGCACGAATATCAGCGCAACCGCGTCCTGATCTTCCTCGACCCCGAAAGCGACCCGCTCGGCACCGGCTATCATATCAGCCAGTCGAAGATCGCGATCGGATCGGGCGGGATCTTCGGCAAGGGCTTTCTGAACGGCACGCAAAGCCATCTCGACTATCTGCCCGAGGGCCATACCGATTTCGTGTTCGCGACGATGGCGGAGGAATGGGGGCTGATCGGCGGCGTATTCTTGATCACGGCGTTCATCCTGCTGGTCCGGTGGGGAGTCGGCGTGGGCGTACGGGCGGAGGGGCGGTTTTCGAAACTGGTCGCGGGTGGGCTAGCGACGACGATCTTCTTCTATGTCGCCATCAACCTGATGATGGTGATGGGGCTCGCCCCCGTGGTCGGCATCCCCTTGCCGCTGGTCAGCTATGGTGGATCGGCGCAGATGACGGTGCTCGGCTGTATCGGCATCCTGATGGCGATCGACCGCGAGAACCGCGAACGCGTCCGCTTCTGACGCTAATTTTCAGGCTGGCGAGAAATAGGGTTTGCATCGCCGGCAAGGTTCGCTAAAGGCCCCGCTCCAACGGCGGAACGGCCCTAAACCGATCCGCCCCATCGCGCAGGCGACGGACGCATAGCTCAGTTGGTAGAGCAGCTGACTCTTAATCAGCGGGTCCTTGGTTCGAGCCCA
>NZ_LMLN01000001.1:104665-104739 GCF_001421915.1 Sphingomonas sp. Leaf62
CCTGTCCGAATGGACGCATAGCTCAGTTGGTAGAGCAGCTGACTCTTAATCAGCGGGTCCTTGGTTCGAGCCCA
>NZ_LMLN01000001.1:104775-167623 GCF_001421915.1 Sphingomonas sp. Leaf62
GTTTTCGAAGCGGCACTGCCGTTCGCGTGCTATCATTGCATGATGACCCATCCCCAGATCCTGATGCCCGCCGCGCTGACGCCCCACGTCATCGCCGCGCTCGAAGAACGTTTCACGCTGCACCGGTTGTGGGAACAGGACGATCGCAACGCGTTTCTGGCGGCGGTCGGACCCGACATCGTCGGCATGGCGGTGACCACGCTTGCCGGGAAGATCGACGCAAGCTGGCTCGATCGGTTGCCCGCGCTGGAGATTATCGCCAGCTTCGGCGTCGGTTACGACAATATCGATGCCGATGTCGCCGCAGCGCGGGGCGTGTTGGTCACCAACACGCCCGGCGTCCTCGACGATGAAGTCGCCGACCTCGCCGTCGGGCTGCTATTGGCGACGCTGCGGCGCATTCCGCAGGCCGACCGGTTCGTGCGCGATGGGCGCTGGGCGTCCGGGACCTTCCCGCTTTCGCCGACGCTGCGCGGACGCCGGGTCGGCATCGTCGGGCTGGGAGCGATTGGCAAGACAATAGCGAAACGGATCGAGGCGTTCGGCGTGACGATTGCCTATCACGGACGTTCCCGGCAGGATGGCGTCTCCTATCGCTATTTCGACACACCGGCTGCACTGGCAGCGGAGTCGGACGTCGTCATCGTCATCGTGCCCGGCAATAGCGGAACCCGGCACCTGATCGACGCGGAGGTGCTTGCGGCGCTCGGCCCCGACGGCGTGTTGATCAATGTCGCGCGCGGCAGCGTGGTCGACGAACAGGCGCTGGTGCAGGCGTTGCAGGCCGGCACGATCGGTGGCGCGGGGCTGGACGTGTTCGAGGACGAGCCGAACGTACCCGATGCCCTGCTTGCCATGGAGAATGTGGTGTTGCTGCCGCATATCGGATCGGCGTCGGTCGCGACACGGGCGGCGATGGGGCAGCTGGTCGTCGACAATTTGATCGCGTGGTTCGACGGCGATCCTGCACGGACGCCGGTACCGGAGACCGCGGCGTTGAACCGGCGTTAGGCCGGAGCGACACCCATCGCCTCTCCCAACCGAACCGGCCGTTCCGGTGCCCAGTCCGGATTGAACGCGATCCGGCCGGGTTCGAACAGCATGACGATGGTCGACCCCAGCAAAAACCGGCCCATTTCCTGGCCTTGCTTCAGGGCGACTTCGTCCGGGCCGTACGACCATTCGGCGATCTGTCCGGTCCGTTTCGGGTTGACGACACCGTGCCAGACGGTCGCCATGCTGCCGACGATCGTCGCGCCGACCAATATCATGACGAAGCGGCCATGTTCCGGTGAATCAAAGACGCAGACGACGCGTTCGTTGCGGGCGAACAGATTCGGCACGCCGCGAGCGGTGACCGGGTTCACCGAGTAGAGCGCGCCCGGCACATAGATCATCCGCGCCAGTACGCCGTCGCACGGCATGTGCAGGCGATGATAGTCCTTGGGCGACAGGTACAAGTTGGCGAAGTTGCCACGCAGGAACGGTTCCGCGAGGGCCGGGTCGCCGCCGACCAGTTCGGTCGTGGTGAACCAGTGCCCCTTGGCCTGGACGATCCGGCCGTCGTCGATCGCGCCGAACTGGCTGATCGCGCCATCGACCGGGCAGACGAAGTTGACACCGGCCAGCGGCCGGACGCCGTCGCGCAGCGGGCGGGTGAAAAATTCGTTGAACGATTTGTAGCTGTTGAGGTCCGGATTCGCGGCTTCGCGCATGTCGACACCATAATGCCGCGCGAACCACCGGATCAGTCGCGGCGTGAAAAGCGCGGACTCCGCGCGCGCGACCCGGCCGGCGAGGCCGGTGAGGTGCCGTTTGGGCAACAGATGTTGAATCAGGATCTTCAGACGGTCGGACACAATCGGCCTTTGGATAGGACGCACGGATAGCGATGACGTCGCGACCGGCCTTGTCAGGTCGACCGACGCTAGGCAGGCGGTGGCATATGTCCAGCGGAAACGCATGGCGCGGCGGGGCGGTCCGGCCTATAGGCGCGCCGCATGAGCCAATTGTTCCGCGCCGCCCGCCTGTCCGCCCTGCCCCTGCTGGCGCTGCTATCGACCGTACCGGCCGTCGCGCAAAAGCCCGTCGCGGTGCCGAAGCCCGACAATGCGATCATCCCGCTGCCGCTCAACCCAACCATCCCGGTTGGACAACGGTTGTGTTCGACCAGAACGGCGTCGGGCCTTGGCTATACCGTCCTGCGGCCCGGTACGGGCACCAGGCCGACCGCGACCGACATCGCGCTGGTCAATTACATCGGCTATCTGGCGGCCAGCGGCACGATGTTCGATCAGGGCATGCAATCGCCGCTGCCGATCGATCAGGTCATTCCCGGCTTTTCGGAAGCGTTGCAGACGATGACCAAGGGATCGGTTGTCCGCTTCTGCATTCCCGCCGCGCTCGGTTATGGCCCACGGGAAGCAGGATCGATCCCGGCCAATTCCGATCTGGTGTTTCAGGTCGAGCTGCTCGATTTCAAGACCGCCGCCGAAGTTCAGGCGATGAACAACCCGGCTCCGGCTCCGGCCGAGCAGCAGCCCGCCGCTCCGGCCAAGCCATAAAGGGCGTACCGGGCGGCTCGCCGCCGCCCGGCCGCGCATAGAAGGCTATTTGTCCACCAGCGTTGGCGCATCCGCGCCGTCGGTCATCTTGATCGGCAGGATGCGGCCGTCGCGGGCGTAGCGTATGCGGTCGACCGCCACCTGCCGCTCGCCGCGATAGGGCGCGCCGCCCTGCGGGTTTTCCCAGCGGTGATAGACGATCAGCGACTGGCCGTTCGGGGTGGTAACGAAGCTGTGGTGGCCCGGCCCCTTGTGCGTGGCATCGCTGGTCAGGATCGCGCCGCGATAGTTCCATGGGCCGACCGGAGACGGCGCGGTCGCGTAATGCACCGAATAGTCGGGTCCGTTGAACCGGCCATGGCTGTACGACAGATAATAGGTGCCGCCGCGTTCGTGGAGGAACGCGCCCTCGGTAAATTGCGGCGGGTTGGCGACCGGCACTTCGCGGGCGATGGTCACCATGTCGGGTTTCAGTTCCCACACCCGCAGCTTCGCGCCGGCGCTGCCGCCGGCATAGAGATAGCTCTTTCCCGACCGCCGATCGTTGAAGACCATCGGGTCGATCGCTTCGAAGCCTTTGCCGCCGGTCACCAGCGGGCGGCCGCTGTCGCGATAGGGTCCCTCCGGCCGGTCGGCGACGGCGACGCCGATCCGGCTGGGGGTCGGGTTTTGCGGCCCAACCGAGAAATAGAGATAATATTTGCCGTTTCGCGTCGCGACGCCGGGTGCCCAGAGGAAATGTTCGGGCGCGCGGTCATCCTCGATCCAGCCGATCTGATCGCGGCGGATCAGTTCGCCGCGCGGTCGCCAGTTCTTCAGGTCGCGGGTTGAGAACGCCCCGAACCGGTCGGCGGCCCAGCTTCCGCCGGGGCCGCCGGTCGGGAAGACCCACAGTTCGTTGCCGATGAACATCGCGTGCGGATCGGCACCCTGAAACTGCGGATTGCCGGCCGGGGCGGCGGCGACGCTGGTGAGGAGGATCAGCGGCAGGAACAGGTGTTTGCGCATAGGGGGTTCCCGTGGGTTCGGAGGATCGTGTGTTGGTTCGTCGGGACGTTGGCGAAACTGCTCCGCCGTTCCTTTCGAGATCATGCCTGCAAGAGCCGTCCGCTCAACCCTGAATTCGCCGTACCCCCGCGAAGGCGGGGGTCCAGAGCCAAGCAAAGCAACCGCTTGCGCTGACGGCCCTGGCCCCCCGCCTTCGCGGGGGTACGGCGGAGGTAGGCGTTCGGCGCGTTCGCAAGGCTTCGCTCCGGATCAGAAGCGGAAGCGGACGCCCAGCGAATAGACCCGCTCCAAATACTGGATCTGCCGCGTATAGACGTCGCCCGCATCGTTGAACTGTCGCGTGCGCTTGATCGGGTTGCCGAGCAGGTTGACGATATCGAACGCCAGCGTGACGTTCGGCACCGGCGTCAGCGTCGTCGAGAAGTCGAGCTGGCCCCGCCCCTTTTCGATCACGGCGCGGGTGCGCGGCGATCCGTCGGCACCGACGTCGAGCGGTTCGACGCTGTAATAGCTGACGAAGTCCGACCGGTAGTTGTACGCCAGCCGGGCCGAGAAGAACGAGCGTTCGTAGAGGCCGACGAGGTTGCCCGACCATTCCGACACGCCGGTGAACGGTACCCGCGTGCCCGCGACGTTGGGCGACGCGCTGAGCCCGGTCGCCAGATCGCCGCGCGCGTCGATATAGGTCGCGTTCGCCTGAACCCCGAAGCCGCGCATCCATTCGGGCAGGCTGTCGATGTCGAGGAAGCTGGTGAAGGCGAGTTCGGCACCGTTGAACCGGGTCTTGCCGGTGTTTTCGGGTCGGTCGAAGCGCGACGGTCCATAGCCGAGATCGACCGGGGCAATCGCCACGCGCGAAATGAACCCCTGCGCATCGCGGCGGAACAGCGCGCCGGTCAGCGACCCGGTACGCGAGAAATACCATTCGAGGCTGACGTCGTAATTGTCCGAGGTCAGCGGGTTCAGATCGGGATTGCCGCCCGAGATATTGCGCAGGTTGCTGTTCGGGTCGTTCGGGTTCGGCGGATTATTTGGATCGATGACCGGCGGCGGCCCGACGGTCAGGGTCGGGTTCAGATCGAAGAAGTTCGGCCGGGTCCGCGTCTGGGTATAGGCCAGCCGCATCTGCAGTTCGTCGTTGAAGCGGACGCGTGCGCTGACGTTCGGCAGGTAATCGGTATATTCGTTTTCGGCGACCACCGGGCTGAAGGTTGGGTTCGCGGGATCGGTTTCGTCGCGCGCGAAGCCGCCGATCCGCGTCTTGGTCTTGACCGCGCGCAGCCCGACCAGGCCGTCGACGGTCATCGTCGAACCCAGATCGAACCCGTATTTGATCTGCGCATAGGTCGCGTACGCCTTTTCATTGGCGCGGAAATTCTCGGTCGGATTGAACGCGGGATTTCCCTCCGGCGCGCCGAAGAACGACCGCAGTTCGGCGATGTTCGACCGGATGCTCGGTTCGGTGATCGACGCGAACGTCCGGACCGGAAAGGCATTGTCGAATTTGAACGCGGGCCGGGTCGAGCCGATATCGATCGGCAACGCCGAGATCGGAATACGCTGATCGGTCAGCGGGCTGCCGTTCAACGTGCTGATATAGGGCGCGCCGCGATCGCGATTGGCGTCGCGGTCGTTGTAGCGGAACCCGACCTTGAATTCGCGGAAGAACCCTTCGCCAAGGTCGTACTGCGCATCGAAGCGGGTCTGGATATCCTTGCCGCTGACCTTCAGAAATTCCTGAAAGAAGCCGCGCGTCAGGAAATTGGCGGGATCGGTCACGTCGAAATCGACGAAGTTGAAACTCGGCCCGCCATAATTGCCGCTGGGCGTTTCGAACACGACGTTGCGGGTCGGCGAACTGGCGAACAGATAGTCGATATTGTTCAGATTGAAGGTGTAGGCGCTGTCGGTATAGGCGATATCGGCCGACAGCCGCAGCCGGTCGCGGGTCCAGGTCGCGCCGCCGCCGACCTGATAGGTGTCGGTACGGCCGTTGGCGGAGGTGAAATAGCCGTCCGGCGTGTTCGCACCGACCACGGTCGCGCTCTGCGCGATGGTCGGATTGCCGTCGCGCGTCGTCAGGTTGTTGAGGCGGAAGGCGTCGCCGCCGAAGATCGGCACGAACATCCACTGGTTGGAGTCATGGCCGCGATACCCCTGATACAGGCCGTCGACATAGATTTCGAGCTCGGCGCTCGGCCGCCACTGGAACGCGGCATTGGCTGAGGGGCGGAACCGTTTGCCGTTGCTGGTGAAGCGTCCCTGCGCGTCGGGATAGCGGACGCCGCCGACGCCGGCATTGGCGGCGCTGGTCGTGCCGATCACCAGCGACTGTTCGCGCGTCGCGTCGAGATAGTTCAGACCGACATAGGACGCGTTGACCAGCAGCCCCATCTCGCCGATGCCGGTGTTCCACCGACCGCTGACCAGGAGGTTGCCGTTCCACGTCAGTCCGCCCGATTGCTCCCAGTTGACGCCGTTGAGCGAGCCGGAGATTTCGAGGCCCTTGAAATCGAACGGTCGGCGGCCGCGGACATTGACCTGTCCGCCGATGCCGCCCTCGATCAGGTTCGCGGTGCTGGATTTGTAGACTTCCAGCGCGGCGACGGTGCCGGCCGGGAAATCCTGAATCGCGACGAAGCGGCCTTCGGCGGTGAAGATCTCGCGACCGTTATAGGTGGTGCTGATATCGGGCAGGCCGCGGATCTGGACCCCGGCCGCCTCGCCCGCGCCGCGCGTCACCTGTACGCCGGTCACGCGCGCAAGGGCGGCGGAGGCGAAGGTGTCGGGCAGCTTGCCGATATCCTCGGCGACGATCGCATCGACGATACCGTCGGAATTGCGCTTCAACTGCTGCGCCGATTGCAGGCTGCGGCGCAGGCCGGTGACGACGATGTCGCCGTCGTCGGTCGCACTTTCCTGTGCCGATGGTGCGGGTGCGGTCGGGCTGACCGACTGATCGGACGGCGTGGTCGGCTTGGGCGTTTCCTGCGCGGTGCCGACCTGCGCGAGCGCGGCCGTCGGCAGCAGCGCGGCGAGCGCCGCCAGCATCGATACCGAGCCTCGCAATACAGGCTTGTTGATCATGATTCCTCCCCAGCGGTCGTGGCCGGACGGTCTTTCGCCGTCGGTCCGGTTCGACCTAACAGCGGTGGCGCAGGTTCACAATACGTATATATGTGATAATTGGAAACGGTTACAGATGAAGCACTTCGGTCGAAATGCCGGGTAACGGGCGGGCCGGACAAGCGACAAGAACGGGAGAGAATGAATGAAGCGATTTGCCGCCGCGCTGCTGGGTGCGACCATGTTGACGCTGTCGCCCGCGCAGGCGCGCGACCGCTGGACCGAGGCGCAGGCCGATGCGTGGTATGCCAGGCAGCCATGGCTGGTCGGGGCGAACTACACGCCCGCCAGCGCCATCAACCAGTTCGAGATGTGGCAGGCCGAGACATGGGACCCGAAGCGGATCGATTACGAGCTGAACCTGGCGCAGGGTATCGGCATGAACACGATGCGCGTGTTCCTGCACGACCAGTTGTGGACGCAGGACCCGCAAGGGTTCAGGCGGCGGATCGACGAGTTTCTGCAGATCGCGGCACGGCACAAGATCAAGCCGCTATTCGTGCTGTTCGACAGCTGCTGGGATCCGAACCCGAAGCTGGGGCCGCAGCATCCGCCGATCCCCGGCGTCCATAATTCGGGCTGGGTACAGGGGCCGGGCATGGCGGGGCTACGCGACAAGAGCCGCTATCCGGCGTACAAGGCCTATGTGCAGGGGGTGATTGCCGCCTTCGGGCGCGACGACCGCGTGCTCGGCTGGGACGTGTGGAACGAGCCCGACAATGGCGCCGACCAATATCCGGGGCAGGACGGCAAGGAGCCGCTGGTCCGCGCGCTGCTGGCGCAGGTGTTCGACTGGGCGCGCGACGCCGATCCGATGCAGCCGATCACCTCGGGCGTCTGGATCGGGCAGGACTGGACACCGGGCGGCAAGGGATCGGCGATGGAAAAGCTGCAGCTCGGCCAGTCGGACGTCATCACCTTTCACGACTATAGCTGGCCGGAGACGTTCGAAGGGCGCATCCGGCAATTGCTGCCGTACAAGCGCCCGATCCTCTGCACCGAATATATGGCGCGCGGGAACGGGTCGACGTTCGACGGATCGCTGCCGATCGCCAAGCGGTACAATGTCGGAATGATGAACTGGGGGTTCGTCGATGGAAAGACGCAGACCCGGTTGCCATGGGACAGCTGGCAAAAGCCCTATGTGATGGCCGAACCGACCATCTGGTTCCACGAGGTGTTCCGCGCCGATGGCAGCCCCTATCGCACTGCCGAGACCGACCTGATCCGTCGGCTGGCGACGTCGCCCAGGGGAGTCGTGCCGGATACCGCCGCGGCCATGTCGCCCATGCCGCCGCGTCGCCGCCGCTGAACGACCGCCGCCCGCCATCGTCGCCGGGGGTGACGGGTGTTCGAAATCCTAACTTGTTGGTAAAGCTTTTGTCCTACGTTGCGCTCTTCCACGGGGAGTAGCCGGTGCATCTCTCGATTTCGACCAAGGTGACCGTCGCGTGCACAGCGGTGCTGTTGCCCTCGCTGTTGCTGCTGGCGAGCTGGTTGCATATCGGCGCGGAGGTCGGCGATGCGGCGGGGCATATCGGTCATCTGACCGAATTGCTGCGTGGACAGGATCGGCAGGATGCCGCGCAGCGTGCGCTGCGCCTGTCGATCGGCGACGCGACCCGGCTGGCCGAACGCCACGGCACCGTGCCCGACGCCCAATGGCGCGCGCTGTCCGCCGAGTTGCAGGCGTTTCGGGCGCTGAACAACGTCACGGCGAACGACCCCGATCGCGCGCTGCCGCCCGAGTTGCGGATCGCGCTGGCGCGGACCCGCGCTGCGACGCTGGCATTCGTGCCGATCGGCAAGGAACTTGTCGATATCGCCCGGATCGACCCCGATGGGATCAAGCCGACGATGCCGCGGTTTCTCGACGCGCTCAAGGCGCTGGAAACCGAACGGACGCGAACCCGCGATGCGATGGGCCGCGCGATCGGCGACGCGGCCGACGATGCGATCGCGCTGAACCATCGCGGCACCTTTCGCGCGCTGTTGAGCGCGGGCGCGGTCATCCTCGCCCTACTGATCATGGCGTTGTGGCTGCATCTGCGCGTCATCGAACCGCTGACGTCGATCGCCGGCATCCTGCGGGCATTTCGTGCGGACCGTCCGGTCGGGCAAAGCGTGCCCTGTCTCGACCGGCAGGACGAGGTCGGCGATCTGGCACGCGGCGTTTCCGAATATCACAAGGCGATGGAGGCACAGCGCAGTGCGCAACGCCGCGTCGACTTCCTCGCCCATCACGATGCGCTGACCGGCCTGCCCAACCGGTTGCTGTTCGAGAACCGGCTGTCGCACGAGCTGCTGCGGGCGCGCCGGACGGGTGAGAAGGTCACGCTGTTCGCGATCGACCTCGACCAGTTCAAGAGCATCAACGACCGTTGCGGCCATGCCGGCGGCGACGATGCGCTGCGGCGCGCGGCCAAGCTGTTGTCGGGATGCGTGCGGGCCAGCGACCTGGTCGCGCGGATCGGGGGGGACGAATTCGCGATCATCCAGATCGCACCGGCGCAACCCGCAGCCGCCGAGGGCCTGTTGCGGCGGATCGCGCGCGCGACCGACGCCACGCTGACTGCCGATGTCCCGATCCAGATGAGCATCGGCGTTGCCATCGCCGCGCCCGATCAAAGCGGCGGCGACCTCCACAACCTTGCCGACATGGCGCTGTATCGTGCCAAATCGGACGGGCGGAATACCGCACGGTTCTTCGATACCAGCCTGCTGGAGGAAGTGAGCCTGCGCAGCCGGCTGGGTCGCGATCTGGAACGGGCGATCGATGCAAACCAGCTGCACGTCGCCTATCAACCGATCGCAACGCCCGACGGCCGGATTGCCGGGTTCGAGGCGCTGCTGCGCTGGACCCATATCGATCTGGGCAATATTCCGCCGGACGTCTTCATTCCGATCGCCGAAGCGACGGGCCAGATCGGCCGTATCGGCCATTGGGTTGCCGATACGGCAATGGCGGCGGCGGCACGGTGGCCCGAGCACATGCACCTGGCGCTCAATCTGTCGCCGCTGCAATTCCGCGACGCCGAACTTGCCGGCAGTCTGATCGACCTGGCCGCAAGGCACGGGGTGACGACCGATCGGCTCGAAATGGAAGTGACCGAAAGCGCCACCCTGCTCGACCAGCATCGCCATGCGGTACACACGACGCTGCGGCGGTTGCAGGCGGCGGGGGCGATCATCGCGATGGACGATTTCGGCACCGGACATTCCTCGCTCAGCAACCTGAAGGAATTCACCTTCGACAAGCTGAAGATCGATCGCAGCTTCGTCGCGGCGATGTTATCCGACGCCCCTTCCGCCGTCATCGTCAAGGCGACGATCGGTCTCGGCAAGAGCCTTGGCATGTCGATCGTCGCGGAGGGGGTCGAGACCGCCGAACAACTGGCGCAGCTTCGCGAATGGGGCTGCGACCAGTTGCAGGGCTATTTCATCGGTCGGCCGATGCGCGTCGTCGACCATCTGATCGCACCCGTCGAAATGGCAGGCTGACCGAGCGCCCCCGGACAAACGGCGTAGGACGCGGCCTTGCGCGGCCGACGCCGAGCGGCCAAGCAGCGGCGATGCGGATCGCTCTCTACGAACCCGAAATCGCCGGCAATGTCGGTGCGGTGATGCGGCTGGGTGCCTGTCTGGGCGTCGCCGTCGACCTGATCGAGCCCTTGGGGTTCGCATGGGACGATCGTCGAGTCCGGCGGACGGCGATGGACTATATCGATCATGTCTCGGTCACGCGTCATGCCGACTTCGCCGCGTTCCGTTCGACGGTGGCGCCGCCGCGCCTCGTGCTGTTCACCACCAAAAGCGAGCGATCATCCTATGATTTCGCATTCAGGCCCGACGACGTGCTGTTGTTCGGCAAGGAAAGCGCCGGCGTGCCCGCCGACATCGCCGCAATGTGTGACGCACGCCTGCGCCTGCCGATCCGGGCAGCGGTGCGATCGATGAACCTCGCCACCGCCACCGCGCTCGCGCTGGGCGAGGCGCTGCGTCAGACCGGCGGCCTGCCCGGCTGATCCCCGGCGGCTTCGCCCGATTGCGTACCGTCGCTGCAACGCGACGGGACGATCGGCATCGTCGTGCGTTGTCGGGTTTTCGGGGATGTTCCCTGACAAGGATGATGGATCGAATGGCGGACAGGCCCGACATGGAAATTTCACGCCGCGGCGTGCTGGCAAGTGGCGCGATGGGCGCTGCCATTGCCGTGACGCCAGCTGCTGCGACGGCGCAATCGGCACCCCGGCCCGCGTCGCCGCCGACGATGCCGGTCCGCTTCAGGGTGAACGGCAAGCCGCAGCAGATGACGCTCGATACGCGCACCACCCTGCTCGATGCGCTGCGCGAGCACCTGCACCTGACCGGCACCAAGAAAGGCTGCGATCACGGCCAGTGCGGTGCCTGCACCGTGCTGGTGGACGGCAAGCGCATCAATTCCTGCCTGACTCTGGCGGTGATGCATGAGGGCGACGAGATCGTGACGATCGAGGGGCTGGGCACGCCCGACAAGCTGCATCCGATGCAGGCGGCGTTCGTGAAGCATGACGGCTATCAATGCGGTTATTGCACGCCGGGACAGATTTGTTCGGCAGTCGCGGTGCTCGACGAAATCCGGCGTGGCGTGCCGAGCCATGTGCAGGCCGACCTGACCAAGCGTCCGGCCGCGACAAACATGGAAATGCGAGAGCGGATGAGCGGCAATATCTGTCGCTGCGGCGCATATTCGAACATCGCCGATGCCATGGCCGATGTGGCGGGAGCCAAGGCATGAGAGCCTTTACCTACGAACGCGCGCGCGATGCGGTGGCGGCGGCACGGATCGTCGCCAGCCGGCCCGACGCGAAGTTCATCGCCGGCGGCACCAACCTGCTCGACCTGATGAAGCTCGAGATCGAGACGCCGACGCATCTGGTCGATGTGCAGGATCTGGGGTTCGACAAGATCGAGAAGACCCGGGATGGCGGTCTGCGGATCGGCGCGCTGGTGACCAATACCGATCTTGCTGCCGATGAACGGGTAAGGCGCGACTATGGCGTGCTGACGCGGGCGATCGTCGCGGGCGCTTCGGGACAGTTGCGCAACAAGGCGTCGACCGCCGGCAACCTGCTGCAACGGACCCGCTGCCCGTATTTCTACGACACCAACATGGCGTGCAACAAGCGCAAGCCGGGGTCGGGCTGTGCCGCGATCGGCGGCTATTCGCGACAGTTGGGCGTGATCGGCGTGAGTAACGCCTGCATCGCGACCTTTCCGGGCGACATGGCGGTGGCGATGCGTGTGCTCGACGCCAGCATCGAAACGGTAGATGGCGCGGGTGCGCGGCGTACCATTCCGATCGCCGACTTCCACCGCTTGTGGGGCGATCGGCCCGACATGGATACGGTACTGAAGCCCGGCGAACTGATCACCGCCGTCACCCTGCCCCGCCCGATCGGCGGCCAGCATTTTTACGAAAAGGTGCGCGACCGGGCCTCCTATGCCTATGCACTGGTATCGGTTGCGGCGGTGATCCAGCGCGACGGGTCCGGCCGCGTCGCCTTCGGCGGGGTCGCGCCGCGGCCGTGGCGGGTAGAGGCGGCTGACGCTTTGCTGCCGCAGGGGGCCGCCGCCGTCACCGCCCGTGCGTTTCAGGGGGCCACCCCCACCAAGGACAATGCGTTCAAGCTGCCGCTCGCCACCCGCGCGCTGGCATCGGTCATCGCGCAAGCCAAGGCATAATCCATGCAGTTCGACACTCCCGCGACGACCAATCCCATCGACCGGATGAAGGTGGTCGGCCGCGCGCACGACCGCATCGACGGTCCGCTGAAAACGACCGGCGGCGCGCCCTATGCCTATGAGCATCAGGGCATCGCCAACCAGGCCTATGGCTATATCGTCGGCGCGGCGGTGGCGAAGGGGACGATCCGGTCGATCAACCTCGACGATGCGCGCGGCGCGCCCGGCGTGCTGACGATCGTCACCGCCCAGAATGCCGGCAAGCTCGGCAAGGGGCAGATGAATACGGTCAAGCTGCTCGCCGGGCCGCAGGTCGACCATTATCATCAGGCGGTGGCGCTGGTCGTTGCCGAGACGTTCGAACAGGCACGTGCCGCCGCCGCGCTGGTGCGGGTCGATTATGCGCGGGCGCCGGGGCAATATGATCTGGACGAGGCACTGAAGGATGCCCCGCTCGCCGATGGTGATGGCGGCGTCGCACGGGTCGGTTCGTTCGACAGCGCCTTTGCCGCTGCGCCGGTCAAGATCGATGCCGAATATACGACCCCCGACCACAGCCATGCGATGATGGAGCCGTTCGCGTCGATCGCGGCGTGGAAGGGCGACGAACTGACGCTGTGGACGTCGAACCAGATGATCGACTGGGGCCGTGGCGATCTGGCGAAGACGCTCGGCATTCCGAAGGAAAAGATCACGTTGATGTCGCCCTATGTCGGCGGGGGGTTCGGCGGAAAGCTGTTCCTGCGCGCCGATGCCGTGCTGGCGGCACTGGGTGCCAGGGCGGCGAAGCGGCCGGTGAAGCTTGCCATGCAGCGGCCGATGATGGTCAACAACGCCACCCACCGCCCGGCAACCCGCCAGCGTATCCGCATCGGGGCGCGACCCGACGGGACGATCACCGCGATCGCACATGAGAGCGGGTCGGGCGATCAGCCGAACGGTGGTCCCGAAGCGGCGATCAACCAGACCAAGCTGCTCTATGCCGGGGCGAACCGCCTCACCTCGATGCGGTTGGCGGTGCTGAATTTGCCCGAAGGCAATGCGATGCGCGCGCCGGGCGAAGCGCCGGGGATGATGGCGCTCGAAATCGCGATGGACGAACTGGCCGAAAAGCTGCGGATCGATCCAATCGCGCTGCGCGTCAGGAACGATACGCAGGTCGATCCCGCAAAGCCCGAGCGGCGCTTTTCGCAGCGGCAACTGGTCCGGTGTCTGGAGGAAGGGGCGCAACGCTTCGGCTGGTCGCGGCGCAATGCGACGCCGGGACAGGTGCGCGACGGCAAGTGGCTGGTCGGCATGGGCGTCGCGTCCGCGTTTCGCAACCACATGAACATGGCGTCGGGCGCGCGGGTGCGGCTGGGTCGCGACGGCATCGTCACGGTAGAAACCGACATGACCGATATCGGCACCGGCAGCTACACGATCATCGCCCAGACGGCCGGCGAAATGATGGGCGTGCCGGCCGAGGCGGTCGTGGTGAAGCTTGGCAGTTCGGCGTTCCCGGTATCCGCCGGGTCGGGCGGGCAATGGGGTGCGGCGAATGCGACCGCCGGGGTCTATGCGGCGTGCGTGCGACTTCGCGAACAGGTGGCGCAGCGGCTGGGCATCGACCCGGCGACCGCCGACTTCACCGATGGCAAGGTAAACGGCGGCGGGCGCTCCACCGATCTGCGCGCGGCGGCGGCCGGCGGCGACCTAATCGCCGAGGACAAGATCGAATTCGACAAGCTCGACAAGACCTATCAAATGGCGACGTTCGGCGCGCATTTCGTCGAGGTCGGGGTGGATGCCTATACCGGCACCACCCGCATCCGCCGGATGCTGGCGGTGTGTGCGGCGGGTCGGATCATCAACCCGAAATCGGCGCGCAGTCAGGTGATCGGCGCGATGACGATGGGCGCGGGATCGGCGCTGATGGAGGAACTGGCGGTCGACAAGCGGTTCGGCATGTTCGTCAACCACGACCTCGCCAGCTATGAGGTGCCGGTCCATGCCGACATCCCGCATCAGGAGGTCGTGTTCCTCGACGAAGCCGATGACAAGGCGAACCCGATGAAGGCCAAGGGCGTCGGCGAACTGGGCATGTGCGGCGTCGCCGGCGCGGTGGCGAATGCAGTCTATAACGCGACGGGTGTGCGGGTTCGTGACTACCCGCTGACGCTGGAAAAGCATCTCGACCGGTTGCCGCCGATCGCCTGATCCGGTCAGGAGGTGGCGGCCTTCGCCACCTCGACCGCATAGATGTGCGTCGCGCCTTCGAAATTGCCGCGGAACACCACCCATTTGGCGTCAGGGGTGAAGGTCATGTTCGGTTCCAGCCGGTAATCGTGGCGGCGCATATCGACCAGCTTTTCGACCTCCAGCGTGCCCGGCACGATCAGCGCATCGGCATTGGCGGCGTGGATGTCGGCTACGTCGGGAATTGCCTTTGGCGTGAGCAGGTAGAGATACTTGCCGTCGGGGGCATGGGCGACCATCTCGCTGTCGCCGCCGTCCCCCGAAAAGCGCCGGCCGCCGGGCATCTGGTTGTAATGGACCGACCATTGGTTGCGATCGACCTTGTACCAGTGGCGTTTGCCGGTGGTCAGGTCGTAGCCGGCGAGCCAGAACACCTCGCCGCGCGGGGTTTGCAGATCGTACCAGATCGTCTTGCCATCGGCCGAGAAGAATTCGTGGCCTGCGATCTCCATGTTCATCGTGCGGCTATGGATCAGTTGCTTGCCCGTGCCGTCCGCCCGGATCGTCCAGATGCGGTCGACCTTGTGCCACGGTCCTTCATGGCAATACAGTATCCGTTGCGGATCGGTGGGTGAGAACTGGATGTGGTTCAACCAGTCGGTCGAGGCGGTGACGACGCGGCGCTGGCCGGTGCGCAGGTCGATGGTAAAGATTTCCATCGGGATGCCCGCTTCCAGCCGTTCGTTCAGCCGACGTTCCTTGGCCTCGGCGAAGCTGTAGGGCGTGCCGTCCGCTCGGGTGGCGCGATAGTCCGCCTCGCCCGGTCCGACGACGCTGCCGGGGGTGTGACGCTGGTCCTGGCGCGTGCCGTCGGGACGGAGCGCGCCTTCGCCCAAGGCGACCTGACCCAATAGCAGCGTTTCATCGGCATTGATCGAACCGATCGATCCGCCCGGCACATCCGCCACCTTGCGGGTTCTGCGGGTATCGATATCGACCGCGAAGACGGCGGAGGGGCCGCTGGCGTCGTTGCGAAGCTGGCGCGCGTAATAGGCGGTTCGCGTCCTCCGGCCGGTGAATAGCAGCGTCACGCCCTTCTCCCGGACCAGCGGCTTCAGGTTCCAGGTCTTCAGATCGACCGTCGCGATACCGTCGGGGACGCTGACGACCATCCGGTCGCCTTGCGGGGTGTAGCTGTTCTGATGGAAGTACAGGCTGGTGCTGTCGGGCATGCGGCTGATGCGGACCACGCGGTGGCCGGTCAGGCGGTCGACCCACTGCGCGGCTGGTTCGGCCAGCGCGGGCGCCGCGCCCAGTAGCAGGGCGGCAAGGCCGAGAATGATCGGGGTCCGCATCGCACTCTCCAAACGCACTTGTGAATATTCCACATAGTATGATAGCTATTCACATATTGAGCATGACGAACCGGGTGATGCAAGCCCGGGCCATGTCAGGGAGAGAGCGCGCGTGATATCCGCCCCACCAGCCAAGCGTCCGGTAAAGCTGATCAATTATCTGGCCTATGGGTCGAACGACGTGCTGGGCGCGGGTTCGATGGCGGTGATTTCCGGCTGGGTGCTGATCTTTTATACCCAGTTTTGCGGACTGACCGCCGGACAGGCTGCGCTGATCTTTGCCGTCGCCCGCATCCTCGACGCGATCGCGTCGCCGGTGATCGGCTATTTCTCCGACCATTTCGGCACGACGGCGCTGGGCCAGCGGTTCGGACGGCGGCGTTTCTTCATTCTCGCGGCCATTCCGCTGTTGCCGAGCTTTGCGCTGATGTGGCTGCCGGGCATGACCTTCTGGTATTATCTGGTCAGCTATGTCGGCTTCGAGCTGGTGTATGCGATGGTCATCATCCCGTACGAAACGCTCGCCGCCGAAATGTCCACGGACTATCGGACGAAGGCGAAATTCGCCGGTTTCCGCATCCTGTTCGGTCAGACCGCCGCGATCCTTGCCGGGTTCCTGCCATTGTGGCTCATCAACTATCTGGGCCGCGACAGCGCGCAGACGTTTTTCTACATGGGGGTGATCTTCGCGGCGCTGTTCATGGCGACCGCAGGCTTTCTGTATCGGTTCAGCTGGGAACGTCCCCTGCCCGCACAGGCCGGCATCCGCGCGAATGCCGGGGTCGGGTCGGCGTTCAAGGCGCTGTACCGCAACCTGTTTTCGACGATGCGCATCCGGGCGTTCCGGCTGCATCTGGGCATGTATCTGGGCGGCTATATCAGTCAGGATATCTTCAACGCCGCCTTCACCTTCTTCGTGATCTTCGCGCTCGCGGGTACGACGGCGATGGCGTCGGGACTGCTGGGCACGATGTATATCGTCCAGTTCGTGGCGGTAGTGATCGCGATCAACCTTGCGCTCAGGGCCTCACCGGCCTTTGCCTATCGACTGGCGGCGGTCACCTTCGGGCTTGGCGTGATCGTGCTGCTGTCGCTGTGGGCGGGCGGGACGACCGCGACCAGCCCGCTGATCTACCTGGCGATCGGCCTTGCCGGTCTGGGGCGCGGGGCGCTCAACTATATTCCATGGGCCACGTACAACTACATGGCCGATGTCGACGAGATCGTGACCGGCCAGCGGCGGGAGGGCAGCTTTGCCGGGGTCATGACCTTCGTCCGCAAGGCGACGCAGGCGGCGGCGGTGGCAGGCGTCGGCCTCATCATCCAGGCGGGCGGCTTCGTTTCGGGCGCGCAGACGCAAACGCCGGAGGCCATCAACACGATCGCGCTGCTGCTGGGCGTCGGGACACTCGGGGTGCTGATGGCGGGTATCATCGTGTCGCTGCGCTTCCGCCTCGATCCGCAAACGCATGCGATCCTGATGGAAGAAATCGAACGGCTGCGCGCCGGCGATCCCACCCCGCCCGACCCGCTGCACAAGGCGGTGGTCGAGGATCTGTCGGGATGGCCGCACGATCAGCTGTGGGGCAATAACCCGGTCGCGGCGAAAGTCGCGTGATCTGGGCGGCGCTGCTGGCGCAGGCGGCAGCGGCAAGCGCGCCGGTGCCGCTGTGGCGCGATCCGGTGCATGACGGGGCGGCCGATGCATCGACGGTGCGCGATCCGGCGACACGCGAATGGGTGATGTTCTACACCAACCGTCGCGCCGATCTGCCGCTGGCCGACGAGAAGGACGTGTCGTGGGTGCATGGCACCGCCATCGGCATCGCCCGGTCGACCGACGGCGTTCGCTGGCGCTACGGCGGCACGGCGGCGATCTCGCCGGCCTGTACCGGGGCGACGCTGTGGGCACCGGACGTGCAGCGGATCGGCGGGCGCTGGCATATGTGGCTGACGGTGGTGCCGGGCGTGTTCAGGGACTGGAACGCGCCGCGCTTCCTCGTCCATCTGACCAGCCGCGACCTGATGCACTGGGACTGTGGCGAGCGGGTCGATCTCGGGTCCGACCGGGTCATCGATGCCAGCGTCGCGGTGCTGGGGCCGAACCGGTATCGGTTATGGTTCAACGACGAACGCGCGGGCAAGGCGATCAAATATGCCGACAGCCGCGACCTGACGCACTGGAGCGTCAAGGGAACGGTGACCGACACGCCGGGCGAGGGACCGAAGGCATTCCGATGGCGCGGCACATGGTGGCTGGTCAGTGATGCTTGGAAGGGGCTGCTGGTCCAGCGGTCAACCGACGCGACGCACTGGACCCGGCAGCCGGGCTATCTGCTGGCCGATGCCGGGCGGCGACCGACCGACCGGGCCAAGGGGCAGCATCCCGATATCGTCGTCGTCGGCGATCGGGCGTGGATACTCTATTTCGTGCATCAGTCGGGTGAGGAGCAGGCCGTGCGCGATCCGCGATGGCACCGGCGCAGCGTGTTGCAGATCGCCGAGTTGCGCGAGCGCGACGGCATGCTTTCGGTCGATCGGGAAGCGCCGGTGGTCCGGCCGTTGCGATAGGATCGGCTGCCGGTCTCATCCCTTCCAAACCGCCCGACGTATCCGGTTTAGGTGAGAGGCAAGATCCAGTTGAAACAAGCGGTGCCGTGTACCGCCTCGACGCTCGACTGCTACCCCCCGGTCATGTTCCCATAACCGATCACGATCGTCGCCAGCACCAGCAGGGCGACCCCGCCCCATACCATCGCCCGGGTGCGCGGAGCGGCGTCCTTCCATTCGCGCAGGGCAAATCCCCACAGCGTGCCGAAGATGATGATCGACGCCATGTGCAGCGTCCAGCTCGAAAAGCCGAACCGGCCCATCTGGCTTTCGCCCATGGTGTAGAAGAAAAACTGGAAATACCATGCGGTGCCGGCCAGCGCGCACAGCGCGAAGTTGCGGCCCATCGGCGCGCCCGCCGCCTTGCCGCGACCGATCCATTCTTCGCCGCTGCGGTTGCGGACGATCAGGATCGCGCACCACACCGCATTGGTCAGCAGCCCGCCGAACATGACGAGGCACAGCACCGGCAGGCCGGTCCAGAGCGGTCCGGTCCCGGCGGCGGCCGACAGCGCCTTGATCGGCTCGCCAGCGGCCAGACCGAAGGCGAAGCAGGCCGACATGATGCCGGCAAAGATCGCGACGACGATCCCCTTGCGGAAATCGAACTCGGCGACGGCCGCCGCCTTTTGTTGCGGGGACAGCGCCTGATCCTTCTTCGCGCCGGCGAGAGCGACGACGATGATCCCGGCGAGTGTCAGGGCAAGGCCGAACAGGATGATGTTGCCCGACACACTGTCGAGCAGCTTGGCCGCGAACTCTCCTGCAAACAGCGGCGGGATGAGCGTGCCGAAGACGGTGCAGAGCCCCAGCACCACCGCCATGCCGAGCGACAGGCCGAGATAGCGCATGACCAGCCCGTAGCCGAGCCCGCCGAACCCCCAGAGCACGCCAAAGAAGATCGGCCACAACAGCGTCGGCAGCGGCGTCGCCGCGAAGACGCCGAGCAGGTCGTTGGTCTGGATACTCGCAAAAAACCATGGCGCGAGCACCCACGAAAAGATCCCGCCGGTCAGCCAGTAAATCTCCCACGACCAGCGTCGCACCCCGCGATAGGGGACGTAGAAGCTGGCCGACGCGAACCCGCCGAGCCAGTGGTAGACGACGCCGGTCAGCGGGTTGGGGGTCATAGGGTCAGCCCCAGGCGATAGAGCCGGTTGGCGTTGCCGGCGAACATCGCGCGGCGCTCGGCGTCGGAGAAGTCGGCAGTAATCGCAGCATAGGCCCCGAGCGTCGCGGCGAAACTGCCGAACAATTTATCAGTTGGAAAGTCGCTCGCGACCATCGACCGGTCGGCACCGAACAGGTCGATCGCGGTCAGGACCAGCGTACGCGCCTGTTCGAGTGTCCATGGGCGATGGGTGAAGCCGATGCCCGACAGCTTGATCGCAACATGCGGCAACCGGGCGAGCGCGGCGAGCCCCCCCCGCCATTCGCCTTCCTCACCCGGCACGCACATGCCCATATGGTTGATCATCACCGGCGTTTCGGGATGGCGTTCGATCAGTCGCGCAAGAGCGGGGAACTGGCCGGGATAGGCTTGCAGGTCGAAGCTGAGCCCGTGTTCCGCGAGGCGAGCATAGCCCCTGCCCCATGCGTCGTCCTGCGTCATGTCGCGCGGGGTGTAGGTACGGCGGGAATCGGGGTGCCAGTTGACGATGTGGCGGATGCCGCGGACGTTGGGGTGCACGGCATGATCGGCGAGCAATGTGTCGAGGTCGGGATCGGACAGGTCGGCGAAGGCGACGATCGCGGTCGGCAACCCGTCGTAATCGGCCATCGCCTGTAGCCAGCGGGTTTCGTCGAGGGCGGCGCCCGGCTCCGCACCGGCATCGACATGGACGATGCCGCGGACGTCCCAGCCGCCGGCATCGGCGCGATAATCGCCGGGCAGATAGGTCTTCGCGATCGCTTGGACCGAACCGTTGGGGCCGTCATCGGCAAAGGGCGGGGTCAGCCATGGGTAGCGGATGCGATCGAGATCCCAGAGATGGACATGGGCGTCGACGAAGGGGAGTTTTTCCATGGCCTTGCGCTCGCGGTTTATCGTTTTTCTCGGCTGACCCGCCCCCGTTCGCTTCGAGCGGAGGTTCGAGCTTGTCGAGAACCGTCGTCGGGAAGGGGGTGCCTCACGTGGGGCCTTCTCGACAGACGCTTCTCGACTTCGCCCGAAACTGCTCGAACCGAACGGGGAGAACAGGGATGGATCAATATGTCGTCCGTCCGCCCGAGGTGTCGAACACCGACCCGGTGGTAAAGCTGCATTCCTCGCTGGCCATGAAACACACCATTGCGGCGCTTTCGTCGACCTCGCCCAGCCGCCCCATCGGGATTTTCGAGCGCATGTAATCGACCTGACTCTGCGGCAATTGCGCGAGGATCGGGCTTTCGAACGTGGCGGGGGTCAGCGCGTTGGCGATCACGCCCTTGCCGGCGAGTTCCTTGCCGAGCGACTTGGTGAAGCCAATCACCCCCGCCTTGGTCGCCGAATAGGCGCTGGCATTGGGATTGCCTTCCTTGCCCGCAACCGACGCGACATTGACGATCCGGCCATATCCGTTCGCCAGCAGGTGCGGTACGACCGCGCGGTTGCAATAGAACAGGCCGTTCAGGTTGACGTTCACGACCTGCAACCAGTTGTCGATCGGAAATTCGTGGACCGGCACGGTCGCCCCGGTGATTCCGGCCGAGCAGATCAGGATATCGACCTTGCCCAGTGCCGCCACGCTTTCCGCCGCAGCGGCGGCGACCGCCGCCGCGTCGGACACGTCGAGGCGGACACCGTGCAGACCGATACGCTGGCAGCTTTCCTCCAGCGCGGGGTTCATGTCCCACACCGATACCTGCCCGCCCTCTGCGACGATGCGTTCGGCGACCGCCAGGCCGAGGCCCGACGCCCCGCCGGTGATGATTGCGCTGCGTCCGGCGAACCGCCCCGAATAGGTCATCCGAGCACCGCATCGCCAAGGTTGCGCCATGCGACGACCTGCTGATCCTGTTCGCCAAGACCGGCGATGCCCAGCTTCATCGTGTCGCCCGCCTTCAGATAGACGGGGTTCGGCTTCTTGCCCTCGCCCACGCCCGGCGGCGTGCCGGTGATCATCACGTCGCCCGGATACAAAGTGATATATTCGCTGACATAGGAAATCAGTTCGGCGACGTCGAAGATCATCGTCTTCGTGTTGCCGGTCTGCATCCGCTCGCCGTTCACATCGAGGAACATGTCGAGATTCTGGTGGTCGCCGACCTCGTCCGGCGTTACCAGCCACGGACCGAGCGGGCAGAAGCTGTCATGGCCCTTGCCCTTCGACCACTGGCTGCCGCGCTGCTTCTGGTTGAAGCGTTCCGACACGTCGTTGGCGATCGCGAAGCCCGCGACATGGGTCAGCGCGTCTTCCTTCGACACGTAGCGCGCGGTCTTGCCGATCACGACGGCAAGTTCGACTTCCCAGTCGGTGTGGGTCGAATCCCTGGGGATCATCACCTCGTCGTTCGGACCGGTCAGCGACGACAGTGCCTTCATGAACATCATCGGTTCGGCCGGCACCGGCAGGTTCGATTCGGCGGCGTGGTCGGCATAGTTCAGGCCGATCGCGACGATCTTGCCGATACCGGCGACCGGCACGCCGTAGCGCACGGCGCCGTCGACGACGGGCAGGCTGTCGACATCGACGTTCAGGCCGGCGATGCTGGCGACGGTGATGTCGTCGACCACGCCCGACAGGTCGCGGATCTGGCCGTTCGCATCGACGATGCCGGGCTTCTCATCGCCCTGGGTTCCGTAGCGGCAGAATTTCATGGTCTCGTTCTCTCAGTGTTCGAAGGGACGGTGCATGGTCAGGTCGCGGTTCAGCTCGACCCCGAAACCGGGGGCATCGAGCCGCGAAGTCCGCATCCGTCCGTTTTCAGGAATAGGCTCGCCGATCAACTGCGGATGGAACATCGGCTGCACATGGTCGGCCTCCGGCGCCATCATCAGATATTCGGCAAAGGGAGAATTGTGGCGGGTGACGACGAAGTGATAGCTGTAGACCGACGAGCCATGCGGCACGACCAGCTTGCCGCGCGCATCGGCCAGCGCAGAGATCTTGAGCAATTCGGTCACGCCGCCGCACCAGCCGACATCGGGCTGGATGATGTCGCAGCAGTCCATGTCCAGCAGCATGCGGAAGCCCCAGCGGGTCGCCTCATGCTCGCCGGTGGTGACCAGCATCCCGCGCGGCACGTTGCGCTTCAGTTCGGCATAGCCCCAATAATCGTCGGGGCTGATCGCTTCCTCGATCCATTTCAGGCCATGGTCATGCGCGGCATGGGCCAGCCGGGTCGCATAGTCGACGTCGAGCGCCATCCAGCAATCCCACATCAGCCAGAAGTCCGGCCCGACGCGCTGGCGCATCTCGGCCAGTTCGGCGATGTTCTTCTTCAGCCCCTCGACGCCTTCGGCCGGACCATGGTGCAGCGGCATCTTGCCGCCGATGAAGCCCATATCCTTCGCGAGATCGGGCCGCGCGCCGGTGGCGTAGAATTGCAGTTCGTCGCGGACCGCGCCGCCCAGCATCTGATAAACGGGTTCGTCGCGCAGCTTGCCGAGCAAATCCCATAGCGCGAGGTCGACGCCCGAAATGGCGTTCACCACCAGACCCTTGCGCCCGTAATATTGGGTCGAGAAATACATCTGGTCCCAGATCTTCTCGTATTCGGTCGGCGAGCGCCCTTCGAGGAACCGAGCGAGATGCTTCTCGACGATGAAGCAGGCGGGTTCGCCGCCGGTCGTCACCGCGAAGCCGATCGTGCCATCCTCCGCCTCGATCTCGACGATCAGCGTACCAAGCACGTTGATGCCGAAGCTCTGCCGTGACTGACGATATTCGGGATAGCGGCTCATCGGCGTCGCGATATGATCGTCGATCCAGTGATAGCCCTGCTGGTCGTGATAGTCCGCCCCGCCGCCACGCACGGTGAACGCACGGACATGTTTGATCCTGGGAAGCGCCGCCTTCATTGCCACCACCTTCGTTACGCGCGGCCATGGTCCGCCGCCGACTGAACCCGAAATCCGCACGCGCCCGCGTACCATCATATGGTATGCCGCCTGCGCCATGCGGTCTGAATTGTTGGAAACCCCCGCTGCGGGAAATCCCGCGAACATCCGCTCCGACTGGTTTACTTTCTCACTTTATGGGATAGGATGCTACTAGATGAGACAGAAACCGTCAAACGAAGAATCACCGGCGGTTGCCGAGCCGGGGTCAGAGCCTGAGCTGAAAAGCGCGGCCAAGGCACAGGGTAGCCAGACGCTGGTGCGCGGACTCGACCTTCTCGATCAGGTCATCGACGGACCGGTGAAGCTCGCCGAATTGTCGCACCGCATGGGCCTTACGCGGTCGACGACGCACCGTCTGGCCAACGCGTTGATCGATCGCGGTTTTCTGACCTTCCTGCCGCGCGAGGGCTATTTGTTGGGACCGAAGCTGTTACAGCTCGGCTTCCTCGCACAGGGACAGGCCGACATCGTGCAGATCGCCCGCCCGCGGATCGAGGAACTGGCTGCGCAGACCGAGGACACGGTTCATTTCGGGCGGCTCGACAGCGACCTTGCACTGTATCTCGACAAGATTCCGGGACGTCGCCGGGTCGATATCTCCAGCCGGATCGGCGATCGACAGCCGCTGTCGTCGACCGGTCTCGGCAAGGCGCTGCTGCTCGACGATTCGGAAGCGCGCTGGATCGAGATTTTCGAGGCGGAGCACCCGCCGGGTACCCGCCGCCCCGACTTCGACGTGTGGATGGAACGGATGCGCGGCTATGTCGCAAACGGCCATGCGTATGATCTCGAGGAGAACGAGGATCTGATCCGCTGCGTCGCCGCCCCGGTGCGCGACGCATCTGGCCGGATCGTCGGTGCGATCAGTGTGTCGAGCGCCGCCCAATATATGGACGACGACCGCATGCAGACACTGAGCGTCGACGTGCGCGGCACCGCCGAACGGATCAGCCGTGATCTGGGATGGTCCCCCGATACCCAGGCGCTGCAAAAGCGTCGCAAGCGATAAGGAGAAGGATTGCGATGAAGCTGTTGGAAGGCAAGACGGTATTGGTCACCGGCGCGTCGACGGGCATCGGCCGGGCGGCAGCGATCGGCGCGGCGCAGCATGGCGCGAACGTCGTCATCAACTATCATAGCCGCGACGACGACGCCGATGCCTGCATCGCCGCGATCGAGGCGACCGGGCAGCGCGGGCTGGCCGTCAAGGGTGACGTTGCCGAGGCGGCAACCGCGACCGACTTCGTTGCGAAGGCGGTGGCGGAGTTCGGGCGCGTCGACGTGATGGTGTCGAATGCCGGTATCTGCCCATTCCACAGCTTTCTGGAGATGCCCGCGGAAACACTGGAGCGGACGCTGCGGGTCAACCTGCACGGCGCCTATTACATGTGTCAGGCGGCCGCGAAGGCGATGGTCGAACAGGGCGATGGCGGGGCGATCGTCGCCGTGTCGTCGATCTCGGCATTGGTCGGCGGCGAATATCAGACGCATTATACCCCGACCAAGGCGGGGGTTCATTCGCTGATGCAGTCGACCGCGATCGCGCTGGGGCGGCATGGCATCCGATGCAATTCGGTGCTGCCGGGCACGATCCTGACCGAGATCAACAAGGACGACCTCGCCGACGAAGGGAAGCGCAAATATATGGAAAGCCGCGTGCCGCTGGGTCGATTGGGTCAGCCCGAGGATATGGTCGGACCGATCGTATTCCTCGCGTCCGACATGGCGGCCTATGTCACCGGCGCGGCGCTGCTGGTCGATGGCGGCATGTTCGTGAACCTCCAATGAAGTCGATCGCACTTGCTCTTGCACTGCTGGCGTCCGGTCCGGCAGCAGCGGAAACCATCTTTATCGCCGGCGATTCCACCACACAGACGTACAGGGAAGATCGCTATCCGCAGACCGGATGGGGGCAGATGCTGCCCTGTGGCCTGACCGGTGACGTGAAGGTCGAGAACCGGGCGATGGGCGGCCGTTCGACCAAGAGCTTCATCGCCGAGGGGCGCTGGGACAAGATCATGGCCGAGGTGAAACCCGGCGACGTTGTACTGATCCAGTTCGGCCATAACGACGCCAGCCAGAACAAGCCGGAACGCTATGCGCCCGCGGCGACACTGTATCGCGATAATCTGTTGCGGATGGTGTGGGAAACGAAGGGCCATGGCGCGACGCCGATCCTGATCACGCCTGTCACCCGCCGGTCGTTCGGTGCCGATGGCAAGACCAGAGCGGATTTCGCGGCGTGGTCGGCAGTGGTGCGCGATATCGCCGCGACGACGGGCACCCAGTTGATCGACCTCGAATCGTCGTCGCGCGGCTGGGTCGACGGCAAGGGCGTCGCCGGGTCGAAAGCATTGTTCCTCCATTATCCTGCCGGGCGCTGGCCGGGGTTCAAGGACGGCATCGACGACGACACGCATTTCAGTGAACTGGGCGCGCGCGGTGTGGCGGAACTGATCGCCGCCGATCTGGCGAGGACGGGGTTGCCGGTAGCAGCGAAGGTTGCAAAGGATCGACCCGATCTGACGCGGACGACGCCTTTGGGGAAAACCGCATGCCGGTGACTGGATATCCTTCGTATTCCCGCGCAGGCGGGGATCTAGAGTCCGAGCCGTTGTCGCCTGGTTCCGGCAACCCGGGATCGCCGCCTGCTCAGGGGTCTGGTTGGGGGCTGGCGCGGCGCTCTCTGCTGTGCGCCGGGATGGCGGTTGGCGTTGCCAGTGCCTTCCCAGCCTTGGCCCAGCCGGGTTCCGCCCCCCTCACCTACCGCCCGATCTGGCCGGGCGCTGCGCCGGGTGGCGAACGGGTGACCGAGGCGGAACAGGAAATCCCACGGTCGCCGACCGGTCCGAAGGACGACACCGCGTTCCTGCACGTCCGTACCCCGACCATGGCGCATATCGCCCCGGCCAATCCCAACGGCGCGGCCATCCTGTTGGTCCCGGGCGGCGGCTATCTTCGCGTCGCGATCGGCAATGGCGGACGGGCGCTGCTCCAATTCTTCGCAGATCAAGGGTATCACGCCTATCTGCTGAAATACCGTCTGCCCGGCGATCCATGGGCGGCCGGGCCGGATGCGCCGTTGCAGGATGCCCAGCGCGCGCTACGGCTCATCAAGGCCGAGGCGAAGGCCAATGCAATCGCGATCGACCGGATCGGCGTGATGGGATTTTCGGCGGGCGGGCATCTGGCGGCGATGCTGGCATATCGTAGCGACGAAACCTATTGTCCGGTCGATGCTGTCGATGCACAGCCGCTGGGCATACGGGTGGCCGGGTTGCTGTATCCGGTGGCGCTGATGGGTGCGCCGGGCACGCACAAGGGGTCGCAGGATCAACTACTTGGCAAGGACCCGACGCCCGAGAAGGCGTTGCGCGCCCGCACCGATGCCCGGATCAACGCGGCCAGCCCGCCGACCTTCATCGCCCACGCGATCGATGACCGGGTGGTGAGCGTCGACAACGGCCTCGCGCTGCTGGCTGCGCTGCGGCGGGCGAAGCGGCCCGCCGAAGCGTATCTTCCGGAGATCGGCGGCCACGGTTTCGGCGTGATGCTGGATGGCCAGCCGGCCCCGTGGACGAGCCTGTTCTTTGCCTTCGCGAAACGGCACGGACTATGAGCAGGCCGTCGGTCGCGCTGTTCGTCACCTGTCTGGTCGATGCGATGCGGCCGGCGATCGGCTTTGCCTGCCTGAAGGTGCTGGAGGAGGCAGGGTTCGACGTGATCGTGCCGCCGGGCCAGACCTGTTGCGGGCAGCCTGCGCTCAATTCGGGCGACCGTGACGGGGCGGTGGCGATCGCGAAGGCGACGATCCGGTGTCTCGAACCCTATGACACGATCGTCGTGCCGAGTGGATCGTGCGGTGGGACGATCAAGGTCCATTATCCCGAATTGTTCGCCGACGATCCGGCATGGCTGGCAAGGGCCGAGACTCTGGCTGCCAAGACCCACGAAATCCTGTCGTTCCTCGACGCGCAAGGGTGGCGGCCCGACGGGGTCGACCTGCCGACGACCGCAGCCTATCACGACGCTTGTTCGGGCCTGCGCGAACTGGGCATCAAGCGTCAGCCGCGAACGCTGCTGTCGGCGGTCGCCGGTCTCGACCAGCTGCCGCTCAAGGGGGCCGAGACCTGCTGCGGGTTCGGCGGCACCTTCTGCGTCAAATATCCGGCGATTTCGAATGCGGTAGTCGAGGAGAAGGCGCAGGCGATCGAGAACAGCGGCGCGGCACTGTTGTTGGCGGGCGATCTGGGGTGCCTGATGAACATGGCGGGCAAGCTGCACCGGCGCGGCAGCAGCGTCCGGGCGTTCCATACCATCGAGATTCTCGCCGGTATGGGCGATGGCCCGGCGATCGGTGAGCCGGCATGAGCTTTGGCCAACGCGTCGAACTGGCGCTGGCCGATCCGGTGCTGAAGGTCGCGGTCGAGCGAACCGCCGGCACCGCCGAGGCGAAGCGGGCGGCGGCGGTCGAGGCGTTTCCGGCATTCGAGGATGCGCGGACGCGGGCGGCGGCGATCAAGGACCATGTGATCGCGCATCTCGGTCACTATCTGGAGATGTTCGAGGCGAACGCGTTCGCGGCTGGCGCGCAGGTCCATTGGGCGCGCACCGCCGACGAGGCCGCGAAGATCGTCATCGACCTGTGCCGCAAGGCGGGTGCGACGTCGGTCGCGCGCTCCAAATCGATGCTGGGGGAGGAAATCGGCCTGCCCCATGCGCTGGCCGAGGCGGGGATCGAGCGGGTCGAGACCGACCTTGCCGAACATATCATCCAGCTGGCGGGCGAACGGCCGTCGCACATTGTATGGCCGGCGATGCACAAGACCCGCGAGCAGGTGTCGGCGCTGTTCCGCGCGAAGCATCGCGACCCGCATGTCGAGGAAACGATCGCGGCGATGGCCGAAAGTGCGCGGCGGCATCTTCGCAGCCAGATGCTGGGGGCCGATGTCGGCATCTCCGGCGCGAACTTCCTGATCGCCGACAGCGGCAGCGTCTGCACCGTCACCAACGAAGGCAATGCCGAACTGTCGATCGTCCCGCCGCGAGTGCATATCGTGACGGCGGGGATCGAAAAGATTGTGCCGTCGCTGCCCCACGCCATCCATATGCTCAGGATGCTGGCGCGGTCGGCGACCGGCGCGGCGCTGACCCAATATACGACCTTCTATACCGGACCGAAGCGCAATGGCGATCGCGACGGGCCGGAGGAGATGCACATCGTGCTGGTCGACAATGGCCGCAGCGCGATGGCCGCCGATGCGGCGTTGAAGGAGATGCTGCGCTGTATCCGCTGCGGGGCGTGCATGAACCATTGCGTCGTGTTCCGGCAGGTCGGCGGCCATGCCTATGGCGGCACCTATCCGGGGCCGATGGGGGCGGTGCTGACCCCGGCGCTCGACGGGTTGTCGGCCAATCGCGATCTGGCCCATGCCTGCACGATGAACGGGCGATGTCAGGAGGTCTGCCCGGTCAAGATTCCCCTCCCCACGCTGTTGCGCGGGTGGCGCGAGAAAAGCTGGCGCGAGGGGCTGGAACCGGTGTCGATGCGGCAGGGCCTCGGCATCTGGCGGCGGGCGGTGCTGCGGCCACGGCTGTATCGCATGGCGAGCAGCGCAGCCGTACGCGCGATGCGGGTATTGGCGCGACAGGGCTGGATCACGCGCCTGCCCCTCGCCGCCGCGTGGACGAAGTATCGCGACATGCCCGCGCCCGAAGGCGGTACCTTCATGGCGCAATATGCCAAGGGGCGACGGCGATGAACGCGCGCGACACGATTCTCGGCAAGCTGCGGGCGACCGTACCCGTCGATCTGACGGCGCGGGCGGCGGCGCTGGTGGCGGGAAGCGAGCGCCCCCCCGAGCCCGCCGGTTCGCTGGTCGAACGCTTCGTCGCGCGGCTGGCGGGGCCGAGCGTGTCGGCGACGTTCGACCGGATCGATGCTGCCGATGCCCTGCCCGATGCGGTTCGGCGCTATCTTGCGGCGCAGGCGCTCCCCGCCGCGCTCTATCTGCCGCCCGATCCGCATGTCGCCGCGCTCGACTGGCACGGCTTCCAGATCGATCAGGAGGCCGCCCCCGATCAGGGCGCTGCGCTGGCGGTTGCCAAGGCGGGAGTGGCGGAGAGCGGGTCGCTGGTGTTCGAAACCGGACCACAGGCACCGATGCTGCCGAACTTTCTGACGCTCCATCATATCGTCGTGCTGGCGCAAGCGGACCTGGTCGCGACGCTCGAGGATATTCCGGCCGATCTGGCGGGGCATCGCGCGCATTACTGGGTCACCGGCGTGTCGGGGACGACCGACATCGAAGGGCAATATGTCCGCGGGGCGCATGGACCGCGGTTTTTGCATGTCGTGCTGATTGGCTGAGGCCGACAATTCCCCCTTTCCCGTTTGCTTCGAGCGGAGGTTCGAGCCTGTCGAGAAGCGAAGTCGACAAGGGGGTGCCCATAGCGACCCGTTCTCGACGAGGTTCGGGTCGAATTGTCCCCCGGACAATTCTGGATCATGCGGGGCATGGTCCATCCGAGCCTTTTCTCGACTTCGCTCGAAGCTGCTCGAACCCGACGGGAGGAAGATGGAAACGGCCGCTCAACAAAGTCTTTCGGCATTAATCACGCGCTAACCCGATGGTAACCGGAACGACGCATCGCACGCATACGTATTGCGCGTGACAAGCGTTCGACAATCGATACTGTCGTTCCGACCCTGTTCAGAGGAACCTGCGTGACTCAGCCTGCCCTCTCCGCCGTTTCCCCTACGTCCCCGCCGCTTGCCGACGCGATCCTCGAAACGCTGGTCCATCGCATCGGCAAGGATGCGCAGGCCGCCCTGCCGCATGACTGGCTGGCGGCGACGATCCTGACCGTGCGTAACGACATCATCGAACGCTGGATGGCGTCGAGCAAGGAAGCCCATGCCGCCGGGGCGAAGAAGGTCTATTATCTAAGCCTCGAATTCCTGATCGGGCGGCTGTTGCGCGATGCGATCGCCAATCTGTCGCGGACCGACGAGGTGCGCGAGGCGCTGGCGTCGCTGGGCGTCAACCTGTCCGATCTGGAGGGTGAGGAACCCGATGCCGCCCTCGGTAACGGTGGTCTCGGACGACTGGCGGCTTGCTTCATGGAGAGCCTCGCGAGCCTCGACCTGCCGGCGTACGGCTATGGCATCCGTTATGTGAACGGCATGTTCCGCCAGCGGATCGACAATGGCTGGCAGATCGAGCTGCCCGAAACGTGGTTGCGCCACGGCAATCCATGGGAGTTCGAACGGCGCGAGAGCAATTATCGCATCGGTTTCGGCGGTGAAGTGGTCGGCGACGAGAATGGCGACATTCACTGGATGCCGAGCGAAAGCGTCGAGGCGGTAGCGGTCGATACCCCGGTGATCGGCTGGCGCGGGGCGCGGGTCAATACGTTGCGGCTGTGGACCGCGCGGGCGCGCGATCCGATCCGGCTCGACCGGTTCAATGCCGGCGATCACGAAGGCGCACTGGCCGCTTCGGTGCGCGCCGACACGCTGGTCCGCGTCCTGTATCCGGCGGACTCGACGCCGGCCGGACAGGAATTGCGGCTGCGGCAGGAATATTTCTTCTCCTCGGCATCTATCCAGGACATCGTCCGTCGGCACGTCCAGTATTTCGGTGACATCCGCACCCTGCCCGACAAGGCTGCGATCCAGTTGAACGATACCCACCCGGCGGTGTCGGTTGCGGAGTTGATGCGCATCCTGATCGACGACCATGCGCTCGATTTCGACGGCGCGTGGGAGATTACCAAGGCGACGTTCGGCTATACCAATCACACGCTGCTGCCCGAGGCGCTCGAAAGCTGGCCGCTCCCCCTGTTCGAACGGCTGCTGCCGCGACACATGCAGATCGTCTATGCGATCAATGCGAAGGTGCTGCGCGAGGCGCGGACTCAGGGGCAGGACGATCGCGCGATCTCCGCGATCAGCCTGATCGACGAAGGCGGCGAGCGGCGCGTACGGATGGCAAACCTCGCCTTCACCGGCAGCCACAGCGTCAACGGCGTCGCGGCGCTGCACACCGACCTGATGAAACAGACGGTGTTCGCCGACCTGCACCGCCTGTATCCCGACCGGATCAACAACAAGACCAACGGCATCACCCCGCGCCGCTGGCTGTTCGAAAGCAATCCGGGGCTGACCGCGCTGATCCGCGAGGCGATCGGCGACGGCTTCCTCGACGATGCGACCAGGCTGGCCGACCTGAAACCCTTCGCCGCCGATGCCGCGTTCCGCGAGAAGTTCGAGGGCGTGAAGCGCGCCAACAAGGTCCGGCTGTCGCAACATCTGCGCGAGGTGATGGGCGTCCGCCTCGATCCCGACGCGATGTTCGACGTGCAGGTGAAGCGCATCCACGAATATAAGCGCCAGTTGCTCAATATCCTCGAAACGGTGGCGCTGTACGACCAGATCCGCAGCCAGCCGGACAAGGACTGGACGCCCCGCGTGAAACTGTTCGCGGGCAAGGCAGCGTCGAGCTATCATAACGCCAAGCTCATCATCAAACTGGCCAATGACGTCGCGCGCCGGGTCAATGCGGACCCGGCGGTGCGCGGGCTGCTGCGCGTGGCGTTCGTGCCGAACTACAATGTTTCGCTCGCCGAACTCATCATGCCTGCCGCCGACCTGTCCGAACAGATCAGCACTGCCGGCATGGAAGCGTCGGGCACCGGCAACATGAAGCTGGCGCTGAACGGCGCGCTGACCATCGGCACGCTGGACGGGGCCAATGTCGAAATCCGCGACCATGTCGGCGCGGACGATATCATCATCTTCGGCCTGACCGCCGATCAGGTCGCCGAGAAGCGCGCCAATGGCTATGACCCGCGCGAGCCGATCGCCGCCTCGCGCGAGTTGCAGCAGGCGTTGTCGGCGATCAAGAGCGGGGTGTTCAGCCATGACGATCCGGGCCGCTATGCCGGCCTGATCGAGGGGCTGGAGAATAGCGACTGGTTCCTGTGCTGCGCCGATTTCGACAGCTATGCGCAGGCACAGCGCGACGTCGACGCGCGGTGGGCGGACCGGGCAGGCTGGAACGCCAGCGCGATCCGCAATGTCGGCGGGGTCGGCTGGTTCTCTTCCGACCGAACGATCAGCGAATATGCGCGCGATATCTGGAAAGTAATGTGAGGCCGCCGGCCGACGCCGTCGCAGCGCTGCTCGCGGGGCGTCACGCCGATCCTTTCGCGCTGCTGGGGCCGCACGCCGGGCCGCAAGGCACGTTCGTGCGGGCTTGGTTGCCGAATGCGCAGAAGGTGCTGGCCCACGACCTGTCGGGCAAGCTGCTGGGCGAGCTGCGGCCGGTCGGCGACGGCATCGTCGAGGGGACGATCGACGGCCCGCCCCAGCCGCTGCTCTATTATGCGCGCGGCGGAGCCGGTGAATGGTGGGTCAAGGACCCCTATTCGTTCGGGCCGGTGCTGGGGCCGACCGACGATTTTCTGATCGCCGAAGGTACGCACCTGCGGCTGCACGACAAGCTCGGCGCGCATCCGATCCGGCATGAAGGTGCCGAAGGCATGCACTTCGCGGTATGGGCCCCGAACGCACAGGTCGTCAGCGTGGTCGGCGACTGGAACCATTGGGATGCCAAGCGCCATCCGATGCGGCGGCGAAGCGATGTCGGCGTCTGGGAAATCTTCCTTCCCGATGTCGGGCCGGGTCAGGCGTATAAATTCGCGATCATCGGCGCGGACGGGCAGCGATTGCCGCACAAGGCCGATCCGTTCGCCTTTGCCAGCGAACTGCGACCGGCAACGGCATCGCTGACGGCAGCGCCGCTCGACCACGACTGGCGCGACAAGGCGCATCGCGCGCATTGGGCGTCGGTCGATCCGCGCCGCGTGCCGATCTCGATCTACGAAGTCCATGCCGGCAGTTGGCAACGCGGCGACGATGGCTGGTTCCTGCCATGGGACCAACTCGCCGATCGACTGATCCCCTATATCGTCGACATGGGCTTTACCCATATCGAATTCCTGCCGATCAGTGAGCATCCCTACGACCCATCGTGGGGCTATCAGACGACCGGCCTCTATGCCCCGTCGGCGCGGTTCGGCGATGCGGCCGGGTTCGCGCGCTTCGTCGATGGCGCACACAAGGCCGGCGTCGGCGTATTGCTCGACTGGGTGCCGGCCCATTTTCCGACCGATGCGCACGGACTGGCGCGGTTCGATGGTACCGCGCTGTACGAACATGACGATCCGCGGCTGGGCTTCCACCCCGACTGGAACACGGCCATCTATAATTTCGGCCGCCGCGAAGTATCACAATTTCTCGTCAACAATGCGTTGTTCTGGGCCGAGCGCTATCATGTCGACGGGCTGCGCGTGGATGCGGTCGCGTCGATGCTGTACCGCGACTATTCGCGCAAGGATGGCGAATGGATCCCCAACGACGCCGGCGGGCGCGAAAACTGGGAGGCGGTCGAATTCCTGCGCGCCACCAACCGTGCGGTCTATCGTGACCATCCCGGGTTTTTTACGGTTGCCGAGGAGTCGACGTCATGGCCCGGCGTGTCGAAACCGGCGCACGAAGGTGGTCTGGGCTTCGGGTTCAAATGGAATATGGGGTTCATGCACGACACGCTCGCCTATATGGCGCGCGAGCCGGTGCATCGGTCGCATCATCACAATGAAATCACCTTCGGGCTGACCTACGCGTTCAGCGAAAACTTCGTCCTGCCGCTCAGCCACGACGAAGTCGTGCATGGCAAGGGATCGCTGCTGGCCAAGATGGCGGGCGACGACTGGCAGAAATTCGCCAATTTGCGCGCCTATTATGCTCTGATGTGGGGCTATCCCGGCAAGAAGCTGTTGTTCATGGGACAGGAATTCGCACAGCGCCGCGAATGGTCCGAGGAACGCGCGCTCGATTGGGAATTGATGGACGCGCCCGCCCATCGCGGCGTCGCATCGCTGATCCGCGACCTGAACCGGCTGTATCGCGCGACGCCGGCGCTGCACGCCCGCGACTGCGAGGGCGACGGGTTCGCCTGGGCCGTGGTCGACGACGCCGCCAATTCGGTGTTCGCCTGGGAGCGCCGGGCACCGGGCGAAGCGCCGGTACTGGTCGTCAGCAACCTCACCCCGATCCCGCGCGAAGGCTATCGCGTGCCGGTGTCGCAGGGCGGGCGCTGGCGGGAGATGCTGAACAGCGACGCCGCCGAATATTGCGGCGGCGGCATGGGCAATATGGGCGTTGTCGAAGCGACGGACGGGATGGTGACACTGACCCTGCCCCCGCTGGCAACGCTCTGGTTCGAAAACGAAAAATAATCTGGGAGGGGTACATGGAACGTCGGGGACAACCATTGGCGCGCGACGCGATGGCTTATGTTCTGGCGGGCGGGCGCGGCAGCCGGTTGTTCGAAATGACCGACACCCGCGCCAAGCCCGCCGTCTATTTTGGCGGCAAGAGCCGGATCATCGATTTCGCACTGTCGAACGCGATCAATTCGGGCATCCGCCGCATCGGCGTGGCGACGCAGTACAAGGCGCACAGCCTGATCCGCCACTTGCAGCGCGGCTGGAACTTCCTGCGTCCCGAACGCAACGAAAGCTTCGACATCCTGCCGGCAAGCCAGCGAATTAGCGAATTTCAATGGTATGAGGGCACCGCCGATGCGGTGTTCCAGAATATCGACATCATCCAGAGCTATAATCCGGAATATATGGTCATCCTCGCGGGCGATCATATCTACAAGATGGATTACGAACTCATGCTGCAACAGCATGTCGACACCGGCGCCGACGTGACGGTGGCGTGTATGGAAGTGCCGCGGATGGAGGCGGTCGGCTTCGGCGTGATGCATGTAGATGCGCAGGACCGGATCATCGATTTCGTCGAAAAGCCCAAGGACCCGCCGGCGATCCCCGGACATCCCGATCTCGCGCTCGCCAGCCTTGGCATCTATGTGTTCCGTACCGCCTTGCTGTTCGAGGAACTGCGTCGCGACGCCGATACAGCGGATTCCAGCCGGGATTTCGGCAAGGACCTGATCCCGTGGCTGGTGAAGCATGGCCATGCGCAGGCGCATCGCTTCTCCGCATCGTGCGTGCGCAGTCCCGAGGAACCGCGTGCCTATTGGCGCGACGTCGGTACCGTCGACGCCTATTGGGAGGCGAATATCGACCTGACCGACGTCGTGCCCGAACTCGACCTGTACGATCGCAGCTGGCCGCTCTGGACCTATTCGGAAATCACCCCGCCGGCGAAATTCGTTCATGACGTCGATGGCCGGCGCGGTTGCGCGGTGTCGAGCCTGGTATCGGGCGACTGCATCGTGTCAGGGTCGAGCATCCATCGCAGCCTGCTGAGCACCGGTGTACGCGCGCACAGCTTCAGCAACATCGATGAATCGGTGATCCTGCCGATGACCCGGATCGGGCGCGGCGCACGATTGACGCGGTGCGTGGTCGATGCCGGCGTGACGATCCCCGACGGGCTGGTGATAGGGGAGGACCCGGTGATCGACGGTCACCGCTTCCGCCGGACGGAACGGGGAATTTGCCTGATTACCCAGCCGATGATCGACCGGCTGGAGGCGTGATGACCCGTTCGACACCTTCGCGCACCACGGGCAGTTCGTAGGTGCGCGTCCTATCGGTCGCTTCCGAGGCGTATCCGCTGGTCAAGACCGGCGGCCTTGCCGACGTCGTCGGTGCCCTGCCCGCAGCCCTTGCTCCACACGGTGTCGAGACGACAACGGTGTTGCCCGGCTATCCGTCGGTGCTGAAGCATTTGGGCAAAGCAAAGCCAGTCCATCGTTGGGACGACCTGCTCGGTACGCCAGCGCGGTTGCTGGACGGAAAGATCGACGGCCATCCGCTGCTGGTCCTTGACGCACCGGAGTTGTTCGTCCGCGACGGTGGCCCCTATGCCGACACAAGGGGCCGCGACTGGAGCGATAACTGGCGGCGCTTCGCCGCACTCGGTCGGGCGGCGGCGGATATCGCGCCGCGGTTCGACCTGTTGCACGCGCATGACTGGCAGGGGGCGATGGCGCCGGCCTATCTGCGCTACGACGGTGCGACCGTGCCTAGCGTCCTGACGATCCACAATATCGCCTTTCAGGGCCGCTATGACGCCGCCGTGTTTGCCGGACTGAACCTGCCGGACGCCGCCTTCGCACTCGACGGCATCGAATATTATGGCGGCGTCGGCCTGCTGAAGGCCGGACTGGCATCGGCCGATGCGATCACCACCGTGTCGCCGAGCTATGCCGAGGAAATCCGGCGCAGCGAATTCGGCATGGGTCTCGAAGGATTGATCGAGGCGCGGCGCGACCGGGTGAGCGGCATCGTCAACGGGATCGATCCGGTGATATGGTCGCCCGAGCATGACACCGCCCTCCCCGCCCGCTATTCCGCGCGCAACCTTTCGCGCCGCCGCGCGAACAAACGCGCGGTCGAGGCGGCGTTCGACCTCGATTGCGGCGACGGACCGATCTTCATCGTCGTCAGCCGGCTGACCTGGCAAAAGGGTATGGACGTGCTCGCCGACAGCCTCGACGCGCTGGTCGCGATGGGCGGACGTCTGGCCTTGCTCGGATCGGGCGATGCGGCACTGGAAGGCGCGTTCATGGCGGCGCGCAACCGGCACGCCGGACGTGTCGGCGTGCGGATCGGCTATGACGAAGCGCTCTCACATCTGTTGCAGGGGGGCGGCGATGCGATCCTGATCCCATCGCGCTTCGAACCATGCGGGCTGACGCAATTATATGGGCTGGCCTATGGCTGCGTACCGGTGGTGGCGCGGACCGGCGGATTGGCCGATACGGTAATCGATGCGAACGAAGCGGCGGTGGCCGCCGGCGTTGCGACCGGGGTCCAGTTCGCGGCGGTGACGCCGGACGGGCTACTCCATGCGTTGCGCCGGACGATGGGGCTATATGCCCGTGGCGATCTGTGGACGGCAATGCAGAAACAGGGGATGCGCGCCGACTTTTCATGGAAGCGCAGCGGCGCGCGCTATGCCGAACTCTATCGCGGCCTGACAGCCCGGTGATTGCCGGTGCCAGTGCCATTACCGGCGGAACCCGCTTTGCCGTCCGCGCGCGGGATGCCGCGGCGGTATGGTTGTGTTTGTTCGACGGCGACGGCGACGCCGAGCGCCGGGTGGCAATGATGCGCAACGGCGACTGGTTCGTCGTCGATGTCGCCGGTGTCGGTCCGGGGCAGCGTTACGGCTATCGCGCCGACGGCGACTGGGCACCCGCGGCGGGGCGCTGGTTCGATCCGGCCAAGCTGCTGGTCGATCCCTATGCCGTCGAACTCGACCGGCGGTTCGTCCACGATCCGGCCCTGTCGCGGTTCGGGGCGGATACGGCGTCGATCGTACCGCGCGCGATCGTCCCGACACCGTCCGAACCGGTCCGGTCGGAGCCACCCCGCATCGATCCAGCCCGGCCGATCTACGAACTGAACGTGCGTGGCTTCACCATGCTGCACCCCGACGTGCCGGACGCACTGCGCGGGACGATCGCGGCGCTGGCGCATCCATCGGTCATCGCCCATCTGCGCAAGATCGGCGTCGGTGCGATCGAACTGATGCCGATCGTGGCGTGGATCGACGAACGGCATCTGCCACCGCTGGGGCTTCGCAATGCGTGGGGGTACAACCCGGTCGCGTTCATGGCGGTCGACCCGGGCCTTGCCCCCGGCGGCATCGCCGAACTGCGCGACACGATCGCGGCACTGCATGCTGCCGATATCGGCGTGATCCTCGACGTCGTGTTCAACCATAGCGGCGAGAGCGACGTTCATGGGCCGATCCTGTCGCTGCGTGGGCTCGACGATCGCAGCTATGCGCATGCACCGGACGGGCGCCTCATCAACGATACCGGCACCGGCAATACGCTGGACGCCGGGGACGCGGGGGTTCGCGATCTGATCCTCGCGTCGCTGCGGCATTTCGCGGCGTTGGGCGTCGACGGGTTCCGCTTCGACCTCGCCCCGGTCATCGCGCGGTCGCCGGGGTTCGATCGCGACGCCCCGATCTTCGCCGCCATCGCCGCCGACCCGCTGCTCGCCGACCGGGTGATGATCGCCGAGCCATGGGATATCGGTCCGGGCGGGTACCAGCTCGGGCGGTTTCCGCCCGACTGGCTCGAATGGAACGACCGCTATCGTGACGATGTTCGCCGGTTCTGGCGCGGTGACGGCAGCGTCGGCACCTTGGCGACGCGGTTGATGGGGTCGGCCGATATTTTCGGATCGCCGACCCGCAGCGTCAATTTCCTTGCCGCGCATGACGGCTTCACCCTTGCCGACCTAGTGTCGCATGTCGATCGGCACAATCATGCCAATGGCGAGGATAATCGCGACGGGCATGGCGACAATCTGTCGTGGAATCACGGGGTCGAGGGGCGGTCGGACGATGCGCGCGTGATCGATGCCCGCGCCGCTGATCTGCGCGCGTTGCTCGCCACCCTTTTCGCGACGCGCGGCCATATCCAGTTGACCGCGGGCGACGAATTCGGCCGCAGCCAGCGGGGCAACAACAACGCCTATGCACAGGACAATGCGATCACCTGGGTCGACTGGGCGGCGCGCGAGGTGGCGCTGGAGGATCATGTCGCGGCATTGGCGCGCTGGCGGCGCGAACGACCGGCGGTGTTCGACCGGCACGTACCCGATCAGGCAACATGGCTGACCCTCGACGGGCAGCCGATGACCCCGGCAAACTGGGAAGCACCCGACTGCCCCGGCTTCGAACTCCGGCTGCCCGGCGCGTCGATCCGGGTCGATCGCGCCGGACGAACCGTCACCTTGCGATAGGGTCGCGCACCCGAAGCATCGCCACCGCCGCCAGCGCCATTACCGTCGCCGCGACCAGCATGGTGTAGACCGGATTGGTCGGGAACCACGTCTTGATGACCCCGCCCATCACGGTCGCGACGATCAGCTGCGGCAGGACGATGAAGAAGTTGAAGATGCCCATATACACGCCCAGCTTGCGCTGCGGCAGCGCGTTGGCGAGCAGCACATAAGGCATGGTCAGGACCGAGGCCCATGCGATGCCGATCCCGATCATCGGCAGGATCATGCCCATTCGGTCATGCGTCAGGAAGATGCCGATATAGGCCACCGCGCCGATGGCGAGGCATAGCAGATGCGTCCGCGCCGCGCCGATCCGGCGTGCCAGCACCGGCAAGGCGAACGCCGCCACCGCCGCGACGCCCGAATAGATGGCAAAGAGGACGCCGACCCAGCTACCCGCCTGATTATACCCGTCCGAGGTCGGGTCGATCGTGCCCCAGACCTGCTGCGCGATCACCGGGGTCGTATAGACCCACATGATGATGAGCGCGCCCCAGGTGAAGAACTGGACCAGCGCCAGCCGCCGCATCGTGTCGGGCATGGTCGCCAGATCGCCGATGATGTGGCTCAACACATTGTCGCCACGTCCGGCGCGGACCAGCGCGCCGGATATCAGCTGCGCCACGCCGTAGAGCGCGATGCCGGCGGCGACGAAATAGGCTTCACGACCGCTTGCCAACGCTCCACTGCGCTCGGCCCATGCGATCAGCAGCGCGACGACGATGCCGCCGACGATCCACAACGGTCCGCGCTGGGGGATGACGGGCGGGGCATGGTCGACGGGTTCCTGCGCTTCTTCCCCGAACGCCGCCAGTTCCGCCGGGCTGAATTCGCGAACGGTCAGGACGGTCCACAGCACCGCGATCAGCAGCATCACGCCGCCGAAATAGAAGCCATAGCGGACGGCATCGGGCACTTCGCCCGCCGGGGCGGTGTTGCTGACGCCGAAGACGTTTTCGAAGACATAGGGCGCGATGCTGGCGACGACCGCGCCGGCACCGATGAACCATGTCTGGAATGCATAGCCCGCCGGGCGCTGGCGAGGGGACAGCATGTCCCCGACGAACGCACGGAACGGCTCCATCGACACGTTCAGCGACGCGTCGAGGATCCACAGCGTCATCGCCGCCGCAAGAATGCTCGGCGCGTTCGGCATGAAGAACAGCGCACAGGTACACAGGATCGCACCGATCAGGAAATAGGGTCGCCTGCGCCCCAGTCGTCCCCACGTCCGGTCGGAATAATGGCCGATCAACGGCTGGACCAGCAGCCCGGTCAGCGGGGCCGCGATCCACATCAGGCCCAACTGGTCGATGGGGGTGCCGAGCGACTGGAAAATGCGACTGGCATTCGCGTTTTGCAGCGCGAAGCCGATCTGGATGCCGAAGAAACCGAACGAGATGTTCCAGAGCTGGGCGAAGCCGAGCGTCGGACGGTTGGTAGTCGTCATAAATCCTCCCCGTTCACGGGGAGGGGGACCGTCCGCAGGACGGTGGAGGGGGAGCGCTCCACCCGCCACCGTAGCGTTGCGGGGCCATCCCCCCCCACCACCGCCTTTGGCGGCGGTCCCCCTCCCCGTTCCGGGGAAAAACTTTACTTGCGCTTCGCTGCCACGAACCGGATCGCTTCGCCACCGCCGGGTGCCAGCGCGATCGTCATCGTATCGCCCTTCTTCACCGGCCGCTGTTCGATGGTGATCGAATGGCGGGCATCGGTCCGGTAATCGGCGCCCGGTCCGTCGCGATAGATTTCCGCCGTATAGGTCTTGCCCGCATCGAGGAAATCGAGCGTCACCGTCGAGTTGCGTGCTTCCTCGTCGCCGATTGCGCCCAGATACCAGTCGTTGCTGCCCGCCGCCTTGCGTACGATCGTCGCATAATCGCCGACCTCGCCGTTCAGCACGCGGGTGTCGGACCAGTCGGTCGGCACGTCGCGGATGAACTTGAAGGCGGCGGGATAACGCGCATAATTTTCAGGCGTATCGGCCGCCATGACGACCGGTGAATACAACACGACATATAATGCCAGTTGCTTGGCGATGGTCGATTTGATCGCACTGCCATTGCTGCCGGTCAGGCTCAGCACGCCCGGCGTGAAGTCCATCGGGCCGCCCAGAAATTGGGTAAAGACCATGTTGGCTTCATGCTCGGGTGGGTTCTTGCCGCCTTCCCACGCGTTATACTCCATACCGCGTCCACCTTCGCGGCTCAGCCAGTTGGGATAGGTGCGCCGCAAGCCGGTGTCCTTGACCGGTTCATGGCTGTCGATCGACACCTTGTAGCGGGCGGCAGCGTTCAGGACGCGCTGGTGATGGTTCACCATCCATTGGCCTTCATGCCATTCGCGGTGCTTCGATCCATCGGCATCGACGCGCTCGATCTGGCCGGCATCGGTGACATAGCCGGTCTTGACCACGCGTTCGCCGTGGTCGGCCGCCCATTTGAACGCGGTGTCGAGTTGCGCGTCGTAATGGCTGACCGAACCGCCGGTCTCATGATGGCCGATCAGGCGTACACCTTTCGATTTCGCATAGGCGGCCAGCGCCGCCGCATCGAAGTCCTCCGTCGGGCCACTGAAGTTCATGTCGTTGCCATTGCCGAGCCAGTCGCCGTCCCAGCCGACATTCCATCCCTCGACCAGCACTCCCTGAATGCCGTTGGCAGCAGCGAAGTCGATGTAGCGCCGGACATTCGCGGTGGTGGCGCCGTGCTTGGGCCCCCGCGCCCAGGTCCAGTCGCCCTTGATCATGTTCCACCACACGCCGACGAACTTGCCCGGCTGAATCCAGCCCGACGTGTCGCCCAGCTTGTTGGGTTCGTTGAGGTTCAGTCCGATCCGGCTGGCCGCGTACAGCCCGGCGGCATCGTCGGCGATGGCAATCGTCCGCCACGGTGTCGAAAACCCGGCAGCGCGTGTCACCTTGGGACCGTTCGACCCCGGCGTCAGCACCGCGCGAAACGTCGTTCCCTCGGCCCGGGCGAGGTTCATCGCCGAATAATCGGTCAGCGCCGCTTCGTGGATCGCGACGTGGCGCCCGCTGGCAAGCTTCACTGTCATCACTGTCTGGGCGGTGCCGACCGCGTCGAGCGGGGTCTTGTTGTAAAGATACTCCTCACGATTCCATTCGAACGCCGGCTTCCACCATGCGGTGCCGGGTTCGGCAAAGGCGAACTGGGTCAGTTCGTCGGCGATGTTGACCGTCGTCAGGTTCACTTGTTTCGGCAGGGTATAGCGAAAGCCGACGCCATCATCGAACAGGCGGAAGGTGACCGCCATCTCGCGCTTCAGGTTCTTCGCCTCGCGGAAGGTGACCGTCAGTTCGGTGTGGTTGTCGCGGATCGTCTTCCACTCGCCGAACGGCTGTGTCCAACTGCTGTCCGACCGGTCGCGCTTCGTCCCCGCCAGCGTCAGCCCGCGCTCGATCTTCGGCGCGTCGGTGAACAGGAAGCCGAGCTTGCTGTCGTTCAGCACCGCCCTGCCATCCTTCGCGACCGAATAGCTGGGGCGACCTTCGTTATCGAGACTGATGGCAATCGTCAGCTTGCCGTCGGGCGACGCAGCGCGTGCGACGACCTCGGCAAAGGCGGGCGAGGCCATGGCGGTCACGCCGGCCAATGCCAGCGCCAGTTTGAACATCCTCAACCCATTATTCCTTATGCTTGATCGCGGATCGCGACCTGCGCCGCGAACGGCCCGAACCGGTCCCCGTCAACGTCGCCAATGGTTTCGATGGCGCGCCAGCCGGCGCCCGCCGCAAATGCCGACGCGGCAGTCGATAGATTGAACACACACAACAACTCCTGCCCATCGAGCTCGCGTTCAAAGGCGAGGATAGCGTCCGATGCCTCGACGATGGTCATGCTGCCCGACCGCAGCGCTGGATGTGCGTTGCGCAGGCGCAGGGCGCGGCGCGTGAAGTTTAGCAACGAACGGGCGTCGTCCTCCTGCCGGTCGACCGCCAGCGGGCGATGGGTAGCACCGGCCGGCAGCCACGGCTTGCCCTTGCCGAAACCGAGATTGTCGGCATCGGCCGCCCATGGCATCGGGGTGCGCGCCCCGTCGCGCGACAGGGTCAGCGGCCAGTTGGCGATCGCCTCCGGGTCCTGCAAATCCTCGAACGCGATCTCGACCTGCGGCAGGCCCAGTTCCTCGCCATTGTACAGGAAGATATTGCCGCGCAGGCAGGCGAGCAGCATCATCTTGATCCGGCCGAAGGCATCGGCATCGGCCCCCTCGGGCAACCAGCGGGATACGGCGCGCGGCGCGTCATGGTTCTCGAACGCCCAGCTCGGCCATGGCGAACCGTCGTCCCATGGCTCGATCGCGTCGCGCAGGATGCGGGGCGACAGTTCGGGGGCGTAGAGAAAATCGAAACCATAGGCCGTGTTGAGCCGCGTATCGCCCGCGCAGAACAGCTTCATTTCACGCGTCGCGTCGTCGCCACCGATCTCCGCCACCGTAAAACGGTCGCCGTCATAGCTATCGAACAGCGCGCGCACCCGTTCAAGGAAGGCCGGAATGTCCGGATGCCCCTGATTATACAGCTTGCGCTGGAAATCGAACGGGCGGGTCCGGGTCTTGCCGTTGCTCGGCATGGGCGGATTGTCCCGCAGTTCGGGATCGTGCATCGCGAAGTTGATCGCGTCGAGCCGGAATCCGTCGACGCCGCGGTCGAGCCAGAAGCGCGCCGTGTCCAGCAACGCCTCCTGCAATTCCGCATTGTGACCATGAAGTTGCGGCTGCTCCTTCAGGAAGTTGTGCAGATAATACTGGCCGCGCCGCGCGTCCCACGTCCATGCCGGACCGCCGAATACCGACTGCCAGTTGCTGGGCGGCGAACCGTCGGGCTTGGCATCGGCCCACACGTACCAGTCGGCCTTGGGGTTCGTGCGGCTCGACCGGCTCTCGACAAACCACGGATGCTCATCGCTGGTGTGTGACCATACCTGGTCGATTATGATTTTGAGGTTCAACGCATGGGCGCGCGCGATCAAGACGTCGAAATCGGCGAGCGTGCCGAAAATCGGATCGACATCGCAATAATTTGCAACGTCATAGCCAAAGTCTTTCATCGGCGATGTGAAGAACGGCGACAGCCAGATCGCGTCGACACCCAGCGACGCGACATGGTCAAGATGCGCGGTAATGCCCGGCAAATCGCCGATACCGTCGCCATTGCTGTCCGAAAAACTGCGCGGATAGATCTGGTAGATGGTCGCGCCGTGCCACCAGCGACGGGCGTTCGCAGTCTCGGTCATTATCGGGTCTCCGCGGCGCATGCCGCATAGCCAAGGGCGGGAAGGTCGACACGGATCGCGCCGGGCGCGGTCACGGTGCCGCAACGACCGGCAAGCGCGCGGAAGCGGATCGAGGCGGTTTCGACCTGTACATTACGAGTGATCGGCGCGGTCGAGGTGTTGAAGAGCAACAGGACTTCGGCGTTGCTGGTCGGATCGAAGCGCGACATCGCGAGCAGGCCCGGCGTTTCCTCCCGCGCGCGCAATAGCTGCCGTCCACGGGTCAGCGCCGGGGTCGCCGTCCGCAACTTCGCGAGGTCGGCGATCTGCCGATACAGCGGGTGGGTCGGGGTGAAGTTCGCGGTCGCCGTAGTGGCATTGGTCCCGACCAGCTTGTTGTCGTTGTACGACGCAACCTGCGATGCGAACATGTCTTCCCGCGCGTCCTGATCGTTGCCGTCGCCGGCGAAACCCTGTTCGTCGCCCGAATAGATCGTCGGCACGCCGCGCAGCGTCAGCAGCATCGCATTCGACAGCATCACGCGCGACAGGATTTCGGCATCGCTCGCCTCGGGTCGCGCTTGGCGGAGGTAGAAGGCGAAGCGGCCATTGTCATGGTTTCCGGTAAAGGTTGGCAATTGCCGCGCCATCGCCTCGCCACCGGCATACAGGACGTCGCCGTCGAACACGGTTTCGAACGCGTCAGTACCTTTCTTGCCGGCGACGGTCTGCAAAACCGCTTCGCGGAACGAAAAGTCGAGGACCGCCGGAAACTTGCCAGTCTTCGTCCACGCCGCCAGCCCGCCCGCGTCGAGCGACGACATCGCAACCTCCCCAAAGATATGGAAGTTCGGAATACCCTTCGCCCGGGCACGGTCGCGCATCGCCGGCACGAACGCTGCCCAGAATTCGGGGTTCACGTGCCGAGCCGTGTCGATGCGATATCCGTCGATGCCGAATCGGTCGATCCACCCGCCGAAGATGTCGATCATCCCGGCAACGACGCGCGGGTTTTCGGTCATCAGATCGTCCAGCCCGACGAAGTCGCCCATCTGCGAACTTTCGTTGGTGAAGGTCGTGTTGCCGCGATTATGGTAATAGATCGGATCGTTGAGCCACGCCGGGACCTTCACCGCTTTTTCGGGCGTAGGTACATAGGGGGTGTAGGCGAAGGACGGATCAGTCAGCTTGGCAAAGTTCTCGGCCGTCTGCACGCCGTCGCCGGCAAAGCCACGGTTCTTGCCCTTTGCCGCATAGGGATAGTCGGCGCGGCTGCGATAGACGCACGCGCTCTTGCCGGCACATTCGCGATACTGGATCACGTCGGCGGTGTGGTTGGCGATGATGTCCATATAGACCTTCATCCCCCGCGCATGTGCCGCATCGACCAGCGCCTTGAAATCGGCGTTGGTGCCGAGATGCGGGTCGACCTGCGTGAAGTCGGTTACCCAATAGCCGTGATAGCCCGCCGATTCCTGTCCCGGACCACCCTGTACCGGCTTGTTCCTGAAGATCGGTCCGACCCAGATCGCGGTCGCGCCGAGCGACTGGATGTAGGGCAGTCGCGCGGTCAGCCCATTCAGGTCGCCGCCATGGTAGAAGCCCTTGGCGGTCGGATCATAGCCATGGACCATCCGGTCGCCGGTCAGGCCGCCGCGATCATTGGCGCGGTCGCCATTTTCGAACCGGTCGGGCAGCACGAAATAGATCACCTCGTCCTCGGGCGCGCGGGCGCGAAAATCCTGCGCGGCGGCAGGCAGCGCGCTGGCACCCAGCGTCAGGGCGAGGAGCAGGGATCGGATCACGCGGCAACCTTTACATCGGGCGCCGGGCAGTGGGCGCGCAGGAACTGGTCATGGGTCGGCATCCGCGCGACCGTGGCGGCGACATGTTTCGAACTCATGTCGAGAAACTGGCTGCGGCGTTCGGCGGGCAGCGCATCGGCGAGCGGATGATAGCCGCCGGCCCGCACCCCCTGCCCGACCAATAGTTGCACCCATGCGACTTCAGCGAACAATTCGTGTTCGTCGCGAACGATCCGGCCGGATTCACGGAACAGCGCGATGCGTTCCGCCAGACTATCGGGCAGCGGCGTCGCACGGCGTTCCTGCCAAAAGGGTTCGTCACGACCGTTCAGCGCATAATGCGCGATCAGGAAGTCGCGAACGCCGAGCCATTCGCGTTCCGACTGGCGGTTGAACGCGGCGATATCGGCGGGACGCGGCCGGGAGGCGGGCCAGAGCGACAACAGCCGCGCAATGCCCGACTGGACCAGATGGATCGACGTCGATTCGAGCGGCTCCAGAAACCCCGCCGCCAGTCCCAGCGCGACGCAATTGCCGATCCACGGCGCATGGCGACGCCCGGTGGTGAAGCGCAGCGGCCTGGGATCGGCCAGCGCCGCTCCGTCGAGGTTGCCGAGCAACGTCGCCGCTGCTTCGTCGTCGGACAGATGCGCGCTCGAATAGACCAGCCCGTTCCCAGTCCGCGCCTGTAACGGGATGCGCCACTGCCATCCCGCCGACCGGGCAGTGGCGCGGGTATAGGGCGTAACCGGCTGTGTCGCGGCGCAGGGGACCGCCAGTGCCCGGTCGCACGGCAGCAGCGCCGACCAGTCGTCCCAACGATCGCCCGCCAGCCGCCCGATGAGCAGCGCGGCAAACCCCGAACAATCGACGAAGAAGTCGGCCGCGATGGTCCGTCCGTCGTCCAGCGTGACAGTGTCGATCCCGACGTCGTTCAGACCGACCGCAACGACCCGCCCCTCGGCCCGTTCGACCCCGCCCGCCTCGGCGCGTTCGCGCAGATACGCGGCGTAGCGCGCCGCATCGAAGTGATAGGCCCACGCGATGCCCGATGGTGCCTGCGGATTGCCCGGATCGCGATCGAACCGGTTCGCCGACGCCGCGGCCGCACACGCGCTGTGCGACCATAGCGATTCCGGCGCGTCGCCGCCGCCCGCCGCCAGCCAGTAGTGATGGAACGGGACCAGCCCCAGCGACCGGCCGATCGTACCGAAGGCGTGGAGGTAGCGACTGTCCGTACCGTTCCAGCCGGCGAACTCGATACCGAGTTTGAAACTGCCCCCGGTGCGCGCGACGAAGTCGTCCTCGTCGATCCCCAGATGTTGATTGAACAGGCGAAGCTGCGGGATCGTCGCCTCGCCCACCCCGACCGTCCCGATCGCATCGGATTCGATCAGCGTCACCCGCGTATCCGCCGGCAGGAAGCGCGCGAGCGCCGCTGCCGTCATCCAGCCGGCCGAACCGCCACCGACGATCGCCACGCTACGGACGGGTACCTGATCGATCGCCATCAACGCCTCCCGTCACGTCACCCCGCCCGTCCGGTTACGGACGGCCGGCATGGGGCTTCAGAACCGGAACGATGCCCCGGCGAGAAAGCGCCGGCCATAGCTCTGATAATCGATCACCGCGAGATCGTACGACGGATCGACGGTCGCGAAGCGTTCGTCGGTCAGATTCTGTCCCTGCACGAACAGCGACAGCCCTTCGAGCGTCGTTCCCTTCGGGAATTCATAGCCGACCTGCGCATCGATGATCGTTTCGTCGAGCGCCCGGCGACGCTGGCGATTGCCACCGAAGCCCGACAGTTCGCCGACGAAGGTCGACCGGTACCGCGCCGACCCCCGCGCGCTGAAGCCCCATTTTTCGAAATAGGCGGTGCCGTTGACGACCCATTTCGAATAGCCGGGGATGTTTTCCGGCGGCGAGTTGGGATCGGGCTTGATCTGGGTCTTGGTCCACGAACCGCCCCCGGTGACGCCGAACCCGTCGAGGAACGATACGAACGTGCTGAGCGGCAGCGTGGCGGCGAGTTCGACGCCGTAGATGTTGCCGCCTTCGCCATTGATCGGCCGGTCGACGCGACCGAGGGTCGGGGTACCCGCAGGCGTGCCGGTCGGGGTCGGAAACGCGAGATAGTCGAACGGCAGCGTCTGGTTGTACACGTACGACTTCAGGTCCTTGTAGAAGCCCTGTGCCGCGATGTAGCCCGCACGCCCGAAATATTTCTCCAGCGTCAGGTCGAATGAGTTCGACCGGATCGGGCGCAGCGACGGATTGCCACCGCCGCCGGTGATCAGCTGTTCCTGCGGATTGTAGCCGAAGCCCAGCGCGACGCGCATATCGTCGAGCCGCGGCCGCTGTACCTGCCGAGCGGCACCCGCGCGGATCACCCAGTCGCCCGGCATGCGCAGCGACAGGTTGAGGCTGGGCATCAGGTCCCAGTAATCCGCACCGCGCGTTGTCGGCGACAGCACCTGATTGGCGGCGATCAGCCCCGACGACTTCTGTTCGGTCGCCACGGCCTGCACCCCGACGTTGCCGGTCAGGACCGATCCGCCGATTTCCTGATCGATGTCCGCCTGGACGTACATCGTCATCAGGTCTTCTTCGATACGAAACGCCTTCGCCGGCACGTCCGGACTGGTGTTGGCGTTCAGCTGGTAGACGCCACCTGCCAACAGGTCGCGCGGATCGTAGCTCAGCATCGGTCCGAGACCCAGATAGCTGAGGCTGGTCGGTTCCTGAATATACTGGTCGGGGATACGCAGCGAGCGCAGGCCGCCGCTCAGCGCCAACAGGCTTTCGCGCGGATCGAGCGACTTGTCGCGATCGGTATAGTTCAGCCCGGCCTTCACCGCGCCGAAGAAGCCGTCGAGCTCCTTCTCGACCTCGAAGCGGTATTGCGCGATCCGGTCCTGCACCTTGCGGTCGTTGAAATAGCCGGCCTGCAGGTTCGACCCACCCCAACCGAGCGGATCGGTCAGCAGGATCAGGTTCGGATCGGAATAGTTCAACGTCGGGCTGAACCGCGTGCCGGTCTTGCCGCTGGTAAAGCTGATCGTATCCTTTGCGCCGACATTCTGGCCATAACCGGTGCCGGCATAGCTTTCGAGGATGATCTCCTCACGGTCGGTGCGCGAATAGCTGGCATCGAGCGTGGCGTTCCAGCCATCGTCGCCGCGCCACGCCATGTTGTAGCCGAACGCATACAGCTTCGCCTTGCGCTCGAACGCGTCGTTGCGAACGACGCCCTCGACGTTGCCGAACGTACCCGATGTGACGAAGCCGTCGCTGTTCGCGGTCGTGCCGGTCAGCTTGACGCCCTGCGGCTGGGTCGGATCGTTGAAGGATTGCCCATAGCCGAGCGGCAGTTCGATACCGCGCTTCAACTGATCGTCGTTGAAGTCCGAATAGAAGCCGTCGACGGTAACGGTCAGATTGTCGACCGGCTTGTATTGCAGCGTGCCCGACAGGCCGAGCCGCTTCAGACGCGTAGAGGTGACGTAGGACTTCGACCCGCCGATGACGCCCTGCCCGTTGAAACCGGCATAGCCCCAGGCGTTGAATTCCTGAATCTGGTACGGTTCGTCGAGATAGTTGGCCGACAGCGCGATGCCGATCGTGTCGTCGGCGAACTGGTCGACATAGGTGCCGCTGACCCGATAGCCCTTGTCGCGCGATCCGGCGTTCAGCTTGCCGAGGTCGGCATAGGTGCCACGTGCCCCGATCGAGATCACCTGACGACCATATTCGAGCGGGCGGACGGTGCGCAGGTCGACGGTACCCGACAGGCCCTGTCCGACGAGGTTCGCCTGACCGGTCTTGTAGACCAGAACCTGGCCCATGATTTCGGCCGGATACTGGTCATATTCGACGGCGCGGTTGTCGCCGGTCGACGTCTGTTCGCGACCGTTGAGCAACGTCGTCGAGAAGTCGGGCGCGAAGCCGCGGATCGAGATCGAGTTCGAACGACCCGACACCCGCTGCGACGTCAGACCCGGCAGGCGGGCGATCGATTCCGCGATCGATGCGTCGGGCAGCTTGCCGATATCCTCGGCACTGATCGATTCGACGACCTGATCGCGGTTCTTCTTTTCGGCGACCGCATTTTCGAGGCTGGCGCGGAAACCGGTGACGACGATATCCTCGTCCGCGTTCGTCGCGGGATCGGTCGGGTCGGTGCCGTCGGCCTGCACCGTGGTCGGCTCCGCTGCGGTCGTCGCCTGTGCGAACGCGCTGCCGGTTCCTGCCAATGCGCCTGCCGCGATCAATGCCGTGATGCTCGCGCCGCGCGCCAGCCGGGCGCATGTCAGCGCCTGCGATGAATACCGCATATCCCAATCCTCCCCAACGTTGTTCGATTCCCCGGTTCTTCCGCCCGGTTCGTCCATACCCTCTTATTGAAACCATCGGTCGCGCTTGGGAAGCGGACAGCATACGTATTCAGTCGATGCTTGCCGATGGCGGATCGGCACCGCTACACCGGTGCTTTCTCTCGATCGATCGGGCCGACAACCGGCCGCAAAGGACCAGTCATGCCGGCGGGCGACAAGCCGACCTCCTTCGATATCGCGGCGCTGGCCGGCGTATCGCAGCCGACCGTCAGCCGGGCATTGCGCGGCGACCGGACGGTCAGCGCCGCGACGCGGCTGCGGATCGAGGCGATCGCCGCGCAGCTGAATTACAAGGTCGACAAGAACGCGTCGGCACTGCGGCGCGGCAGTACGTCGACGCTGGCGCTGCTGTTCTTCGAGGACCCTGCGCCCGACGGATCGCGGATCAACCCGTTCTTCCTGTCGATGCTGGGATCGATCCTGCACACCTGCGGGGCGCGCGGCTATGACCTGCTCACCTCGTTCCAGCACCTCTCGGCCGACTGGCACGTCGATTACGAGGATAGCCGCAAGGCGGATGGGCTGATCCTGCTCGGCTATGGCGATTTCGACGATTATTCGCGGCGGCTCGACCAGTTGGCGGCGCAGGGCACGCATTTCGTGCGCTGGGGATCGGCCGATCCGGCGCATCCCGGCACCGTCATCGGCTGCGACAATTTCGCTGGCGGGCATGATGCGGGCCGGCACCTGATCGCGCGCGGGCGGCGGCGGATCGCGTTTCTGGGCGATGCGTCGAGCCGGTATCCGGAGTCGCGAGACCGTTTTCGCGGGCTTGCCGCTGCGTTGCAGGACGCCGGATTGCCCGTCGATCCGGGGTTGCAGGTCGACGCATTGTCGAGCGAAGCGTCGGGCTATGACGCTGCCAGCCGGCTGATCGGGAGGGGCATCGCGTTCGACGCGATCTTTGCCGCGTCGGACATGATCGCGCTGGGTGCGGTCCGCGCGCTGGCGGAATCGGGGCGAAGCGTTCCCGATGATGTCGCGCTGGTCGGTTTCGATGATATTCCCGCCGCGTCGCTGGCCCAGCCACCGCTCACCACCATCCGACAGGATTATGCCCGCGCCGGCGAATTGCTGGTCGAAATGCTCATCCGGCAGATCGACCGGCGCGCGACCGCCCCCACCCTATTGCCGCCCGAACTGGTCGTTCGAAAATCGACCTGAGCCCCTTGCGGTCGATGATATAAAGTCACATTTGCGTCGGCATGCAACGTTCGACCTTTCTCGACAGCGCCGCGATCGGTGCGTCCCTGCTCTGCCTGATCCATTGCATCGGCCTGCCGATCCTGTTCGCGCTGTTGCCCGCGCTGGCGACGATCGGTCTGCCGTCGTCGGAATGGCTGCATCTCGCGCTGCTGCTGACCGCGATACCGATCAGCGGACTGGCACTGGTTGGCGGATGGCGGGCGCATGGCGCGGTGGTCCCGCTGCTGCTGGGCGGCGTGGGCCTTGCCGGGCTTGCCGCCGGACTGGCGTTCGGCAGCATGCCCGGTGCGGAAACCGCGCTGACCGTCGCCGGCAGCCTCGCGCTCGCCATGGCGCATATCGGCAACTGGCGACGGCTGCGGACCGCCTGACCGGGTCAGATTCCGACCGAAATCTCCTGCCCGGCCACGCCCGGCACGTCGACCTCGAAGCGGAACAGATTGCCCGCCAGCGGCTGCGCCGCGGCCTGATCCGCATCATGATGCTTGTTGGCCGTCGTCGCGAAGACCGTCTTGCGATCGGGTCCACCGAACGCGACCTTGGTGACCGCGTCGACCGGCAGCCGGATCGTTTCCAGCAACTCGCCCTTGGACGAATACCGGCGGATGCCCCAGCCGCCGTACAGGCTGATCCACACGCAACCCTCCGCATCGACCGCCGGTCCGTCGGGATGGCCTTCGGCATTCGGGATCGTCACGAACAGTCGCCGGTCGGTCAGCGATCCGTCTGCGGCGACGGTACAGGCATAGACATGCCCGCCCAGCGTATCGACGTGATACAGCGTCCTGCCATCGGGGCTGACCGCCGGTCCGTTGGTGATCGCGACCTGCGGGCTGGACGCGATGGCGGTGCCGTCGGCCGCAAGGCGATAGATCGCACCGGTCGCAGCACGCTCGCCATCGTCCATTGTCCCGAACCACAGCTGACCGTTCGGCGCGACCGTCGCGTCGTTCAACCGGTTGCCCGGCAGATTGGGTTCCGGACCGACCAGCAACGCAAACGCGCCGGTCGTCGGATCGAAGCGGTGCAACCCGCTTTGCAGCCCGGCGATGAACTTGCCATCGGCGGAGGGCAGCACGAACCCGCACTGTCCCGGCGCAGCCCAGCTGCGCCGCTCGCCGCTCGCCGGATCATAGCGGTGGATGCGCGGCGTCTTGATACAGACGAACCACAGCGCGTTGTCGCGGTCGACCCAGTTCGGCCCTTCCAGCAACGGTGCCGACAGATCCCAGACGCTGACCGGTTCGGACTTCTGTACCTTCGTCATCCTATCGCCATCCTGCATCAACGAAAAAGCTGTGCCCGGTTACCAGCCGCGCATCGTCGGACGCAAGGAACAGGATCATCGCAGCGATGTCGCCTGCAACCAGCCGCCCGTTCAGGCACTGCGCCTTCACGATCTCGGCCTCGCCCTCGGGCGTGTACCATTTCAGCTGGCGCGGCGTGCGGACATTGCCCGGAATGACGCAGACCGAGCGGATGCCGTCGCCGCCCAGTTCGCGCGCGAAACTGCGGGTGAGCCCCTCGATCGCGGCCTTGGCAGTCTGGTAGAGGGTCAGTTCCTCCAGCGCCAGATGCCAGCTGATCGACCCCATGTTGACGATCACGCCCTTGCCCTTCGCCTTCATGCCCGGGATCACCGCCTGTGCCGCGAAGAACAGGTGGCGCAGGTTCACGCCCATCCGGTTGTCCCAATAGGATTCGTCGACCTGCTCGATCGTGTGGCGATCGTCGCTGGCAGCATTGTTCACCAGCACGTCGAATTCGCCACCCTCGGCAATCGCATCGGCAATCGCCGTCTTGAGCGCGGCGATATCGGTAAGGTCGACCCGCTTGAACTTCGGGATCGGACCGACGTCCGCCAGTTCCGCGATCAGCTGCAGCGAATCCGCTTCGGCAATGTCGAAGAAGGTGACGTGCGCGCCCTGCCGCACGAACCCCTCGACCACGCCCGCGCCGATCCCCGACCCGCCGCCGGTGATAAGCACGCGCTTGTTGCCAAGCGAGGGAAACGAGGCGCGAGCTTCGGGCGCGATCGGGTAGGCGAAATCGTCAGGCGACATGGGTGCTTCCAGCAAAGAGGTGTCAGGCGGCGATCAGGCCGCGGCGCGCAAGGTTGCGCATCAGGTCTCGGATGCCGAAATTCCATGGATCGGCAGCCTTCGACGTGGTGACGGTGTTGGCCAGCTCGCCCAGCGACGGGGTCGAGATCCGTACGACATCGCCCGGCTTGTGGGTGAAGCCTCGGCCCGGTTCGTCACGGTCCTGCACCGGCGCGAACAACGTGCCGAGGAACAGGACGAAGCCGTCGGGATATTGATGTTCGGACAAAGCCTGCCGCACCAGATCCTCGGGATCGCGGCTGATCTCGCGCATCGTGCTGGTGCCGGTCAGGACATAGCCTTCGGGACCGTCGATGCGCAGGTCGACCACGGCGTTGCGCACCGTATCCATCGTGAAATGGTCGTCGAACAGGCGGATGAACGGGCCGATCCCGGTCGAGGCGTTATTGTCCTTCGCCTTGCCGAGCAGCAGCGCCGAGCGGCCTTCGAAATCACGCAGATTGACGTCGTTGCCCAGCGTCGCGCCGACCGCCTTGCCGTCGCTAGTGGCGACGACGACGATTTCCGGCTCCGGGTTGTTCCACGACGAGTCCGACCGGATACCGACATCGCCGCCCCATCCGATCGTCGACAGCACCGGCGCCTTGGTGAACACCTCGGCATCGGGGCCGATCGCGACCTCGAGATACTGCGACCACATGCCTGCGTCGATCAGCGCGGCTTTCAGTTCGGCGGCTTCGGACGAACCCGGCTTTACCGAGCGGATGCCACCGCCGATGCGCGCTTCCAGATCGCCGCGAATACCCTGCGCCGCATCGGCATCGCCGCGCGCGCGTTCCTCGATCACCCGCTCCAGCGCGGAAACGGCAAAGGTCACGCCCGCCGCCTTTACGCATTGCAGGTCGATCGGCGACAGGATCGGCGGATGGTCGCCCGCCGGATCGGCCAACGCCGCCGCATCGCACACGACCGGACCGTCGAGCGACGCGATATCGCTCCGTTCCAGCAGGTCGGCGACCGTCGCGGCGTGGGCCGATACGTCGATGACCTTGCCCCCCTTCACCACCACCGGTGTCGGGCCGTCGGCCAGTTGCATCCGCCCGACCAGCAGCGCCCGGTCATGATCCATCGGCAGCATCCGCGCGGCATGTTCGCTCTTCATGTCCGTTTCCTCAGTGATTGTGGCGCGGCGTCGTTTCCGACGTCCGGCGATATTTCAATGCAAGGTCGAGCACGCCGCCGTCACCAAGCTGGCCGACCTTCTCGCGGTAGATTTCCTCCCACGGCGTCTGGCTGGCCGGGACCGGGGGAATACCGTCGCCCTTGCGCCGCGCGATCTCTTCGTCGGTCACCAGCATGTCGCAGCGACCATGGTTCAGGTCGATGCGGATGGTGTCGCCGGTACGCAGCCACGCAAGTCCCCCGCCGACCGCGCTTTCGGGGGAAGCGTTCAGGATCGACGGGCTGTCCGACGTCCCCGACTGCCGCCCGTCGCCGATCGTCGGCAGGCTCTGGATACCGCGTTGCAGGAGTGCGGCGGGCGGTTGCATGTTGGTGACCTCGGCCGACCCCGGCCAGCCGATCACGCCCGCGCCGCGAATGACGAGGATGCAGTTTTCGTCGATGTCGAGCGCCGGATCGTCGATGCGGTGGTGATAATCGTCCGACCCGTCGAACACGATCGCCCGCCCCTCGAAACAGCCTTCATTGCCGGGCTGCGACAGATAGCGCGCCCGAAAATCCGGGCTGATGACGCTGGTCTTCATGATCGCCACGTCGAATAGATTGCCCGACAGGACGAGGAAGCCGGCCTGTTCCTTGAGCGGCTGGTCGTAGGGTCGGATGACCTCGCGGTCGGTGGCGAAGCGGTTGACGACATTCTCGCCCAGCGTTCGGCCGGTGACGGTTGCGACATTGCCGTCGATCTTCCCCACGGCGATCAGTTCGGACAGCACCGCCGGCACGCCACCCGCGCGGTGGAAGCGTTCGCCAAGGAAGCGCCCGGCCGGCTGTACATCGACCAGCAACGGCAAGTCATAGCCATAGTCCATCCAGTCGGACGGCTTCAGCTCGATATCGGCATGGCGCGCCATCGCGTGGAGGTGCGGATGGGCGTTCGACGATCCGCCGATCGAGGTGATGAGCGCGATCGCGTTCAGGAACGACTGGCGCGTCAGGATTTTCGAGGGGCGCAGGTCGTCATAGGCCATGTCGACGATCCGTCGGCCGGTCTCGTAGGCGATCTGTCCGCGTTCGCGATAGGGTGCCGGGATCGCCGCGCAGCCGGGCAATGACATGCCCAGCCCTTCGGCGATGGCGTTCATGGTCGATGCGGTGCCCATGGTGTTGCAATGGCCCGCCGACGGTGCCGAAGCGGTCGCCGCCTCCAGAAACTCTTCCTCGGTGATCTCGCCCGCCGCCAGCCTGCGGCGTGAGCGCCAAATGACCGTGCCCGACCCGACCAGATCGCCGTCGTGCCAGCCGTCGAGCATCGGTCCGCCCGACAGGACGATCGCAGGAATATCAACGGTCGACGCCGCCATGATCGCCGATGGCGTGGTCTTGTCGCACCCGGTGGTCAGCACCACCGCGTCGATCGGATAGCCGTTCAGGACCTCGACCAACCCGAGATAGGCGAGGTTGCGGTCGATCGCCGCGGTCGGGCGGCGGCAATTCTCGAAGATCGGATGGGTCGGGAACTCCATCGGGATGCCGCCCGCCGCCTCGATCCCGGCCTTCACGCGCTTGACGGTTTCGAGGTGAATGCGGTTGCATGGCGTCAGGTCGGACCCCGACTGGGCGATGCCGATGATCGGCCGCCCGCCGGTCAGTTCCTTTGGCGTGATGCCATAGTTCATGAACCGCTCGAGATAGAGCGCGGCCATGTCGAGCCGGCCGGGTGCGGCGAACCATTCGCGCGATCGGAACGGACGGACGGGAGTGCGGGTCATCGGTTCTTCCTGATGCCCCTTCCGCTTGAAAGCGCAAGGGGCGGGTTACGGTCGGGAAAAGGCCGGGCTCAGCCCCGCATTTCCTCCAGTTCCTTGCCGTTCGTTTCCTGAATGAAGCGCAGGACGAGGAAGAAACTGATCGCGGCGAAGGTGGCGTAGAAGCCGTAGGTGATGGTCAGGCCCAGCCCGGCGGCCATCACCGGGAAGGTCCAGGTGATGACGAAGTTCGCGAACCACTGCGCGAACCCGCACACTGCCAGCGCCGACCCACGGATCTGGTTGGGGAACATCTCACCCAGCATCACCCACATGATCGGGCCCCAGCTGACGTTGAAGAAGACGACGTACAGATTGGCGGCGATCAGCGCGGTGGTCCCCAGCCCGGCCGACAGTTGCAGTTTGCCCGCCGCGTCGAGCGTACCGTTGTGGAAACAATAGACGAGCGCGAACAGCGTGACGGCCATGCCCGCCGATCCGATCAGCAACAGCGGCTTGCGGCCGATCTTGTCGACCAGTCCGACGGTGACGAAACACGCCGCGATCGAGACGAGACCCGACACGATATTGATCTGAAGCGACTGATCTTCGGTAAAGCCCGCGAGCTGCCACAGGGTCGCGCCGTAATAGAAGATCACGTTGATACCGACGAGCTGCTGGAACACCGCCAGCAACAGCCCGGCCCATACGATCGGGCGGATGCCGCCGCGTGCCGGGTCCTTGATGTCGGACAGCCGGGGCTTGTGGTCCTTGTCGAAGCTTGCGGCGATCTCGCCGATCTTCACTTGCGCGGCGGCCGGTCCGAACAGGCGGGTCAACACGATGCGCGCTTCGTCCAACCGTCCCTTCTGCACCAGGAAGCGCGGGCTTTCGGGAATGAAGGTCAGCGCGACGAGGAATACGGCGGCGGGAATCGCCTGCATCCAGTACATCCAGCGCCACGCCTCGTATCCGCCCCACCACATCGCGGTCGACGAACCGGCGGCACCAGCCAGATAATAGTTCACGACGAACGCAGCGGTCAGGCCGGTGATGATCATGATCTGCTGGATGGTGGTCATCCGCCCGCGGATATTGGCGGGGGCGACTTCGGAGATATACGCCGGCGACAGCACCGACGCTGCACCCACCGCCATGCCGCCCATGAACCGCGCGACGATAAAGATGATCTGCAGATGGCTGAAACCCTGAATGATCGCGCCGACCAGGAACAGGATCGCGGCCAGCATCATCACCTTGCGCCGGCCCATCGTGTCGGCCAGCTTGCCAGCGAGGAACGCGCCGACGAAACAACCGACCAGCAGCGAACCGACGGTCAGGCCAAGGCCGTTTTCAGTCAGGTTGAAGGCGGACTTCAGCCCTTCCTGCGTGCCGTTGACCGCACCGCTGTCATATCCGAACAACAGCCCCCCGATCGTCGCCACTGCGACGATCGCGATGACGAGCGCGATGTTCACGCGCTCCCCCGTCGCCTCTACCATCCCCATCCACTCCATTTTCTCGCCGCAGTTAGAAACGGCGTGTTAGCGGTAACGGTGGCGAATTATTAAGACAAATGCAAGCGTCCGCGACAACGGCCCGGCGCCTTTTACGCCGGTGAATGCCACTATATCGTTCCCGGACGAACGGCCACCCCCGGCACCGGCCCCGACGACTCGCGTACGATCAGTTCATGGTCAAGGACGCGGTCCTCGCCAGCGGCGGACCCCTGACCCATGCGACGATCGCGCAGTTGCCCCAACAGTATCTCGACCGCGGCCTCCGCCATCGCCGCGATCGGCTGGCGAATCGTGGTTATTTCCGGCCAGGTCGTTGTCGCCAGCGACGTATCGTCGAACCCGACGATGCTGAGATCGTCGGGGACGTGCAACCCACGCCGATGCGCGACGCTGATCGCCGCCGCGGCCATGTCGTCGTTGCAGGCAAAGATGGCGGTTGGCCGGTCGGCGCGATCGATCAGACGCTCACCGGCGTCGATCCCCGATCGAAAGGTGAAATAGCCCTGCTCGACCGGCATGTCGTTCAGATCGAGGCCGGCTGCTTCGATGGCGGCGACGAAGCCGCGCCACCGCTCGGCGCTTGATCCGTTGTTGGGATCGCCGCGCACGAAACCGATACGGCGATGGCCGAAGTCGATCAGATGCTGGGTCATTGCCCGTGCTGCTGCGCAATCGTCGATCCGCACCGACGACCGCCCCGATTGCGCCACGCCTACCGCGACCGCGACCGACGGCGTGCCCGCCGCATCGAGTTCGTCTCGCACTGGCACGGAATCCGATAATGGCGGCGGCAGGATCACCCCCTGCACGGCCGTCGATGCGAAGCGCCGCGCGCCCTCAGCCTGTGCTTCGGCACTGTCGCCATCGCACGGTTCGAGAACCAGATGACAGCCTACCTTGCGCGCACCCTCCAGCGCGCCGATCAAGAAATTGGACAGATAGGCGAGCGACGGGTTGGCGTAGAGTAATCCGATCTGCGCTGCCTCGCCGGCGGCCAGACTTCGCGCGGCGCTGTTGGGCCAATAGTTAAGCTGCTCAATCGCCGCCATTACCGCTTCGCGCGTCGACTGACGAACATTCACGCCGCCATTGACCACGCGCGAAACCGTCATTGCCGATACGCCCGCCAACCTTGCGACGTCCTGCACGGTCACGCTGCCACCGCTACGACGACTTGGCTTTTCCATGGATGAAAACGGCTCCCTTGGTGCAAGGCTTATGGCGCGGAACGAATGAATGCAATTGGCACGATCGGTTGACGAATTTCGCAACGCAAGATAGCTGATAGCGCTACCAAATAGCGGCGGCGGGTGAACCGGATGCCGAATGTCCTGGGAGAGAGATCTTGACCCTTCGCGCCAAGCCCGTACGCCTTGCGCTTGCCTGTCTGCTGGCGACCGCCGCGACCGGTACCCTCGTCGCACAGACCCGCCCCAACCGTCCGGTATCGGCCGAACGGCTGCTGTACAAGGACGCGTCGCAACCGGTTGCTGCCCGGGTCGAGGACCTGCTGCGCCGCATGACGCTGGAGGAAAAGGTCGCCCAGATGATCGGCGTCTGGGAAAAGAAGGGCGCTATTCAGGACGCGAAGGGCAATTTCTCGGCGGCGAAGGCATCACGCGTCTTTCCTGACGGCCTCGGCCAGATCACCCGCCCGTCGGACAAGCGCGGCGTGACCGCCAGCAACAACGCGGCCGGCGTCGCCGCCGACGCGGTCAACCGCACCGCGCAGGAAACTGCCGACTACATCAACGCCGCACAGCGCTGGGCGGTCGAACGGACCCGGCTCGGCATCCCGATGATCATGCATGAGGAAGCACTGCACGGCTATGTCGCGCGCGGGGCTACCAGCTTTCCGCAGTCGATCGCACTGGCATCGTCATGGGACCCGGCGCTGGTCGAGCGGGTTTTCGGCGTTGCCGCCCGTGAAATGCGCGCCCGTGGTGCCAACCTCGCCCTTGCTCCCGTCGTCGACGTCGCCCGGGACCCGCGTTGGGGTCGGATCGAGGAAACCTATGGCGAAGACCCGCATCTCGTCGGCGAAATGGGCCTTGCCGCGATTCGCGGGTTCCAGGGCACGACCCTCCCCCTCGCGCCGACCAAGGTCATGGTCACGCTCAAGCACATGACCGGCCATGGTCAGCCAGAGAACGGGACCAATGTCGGCCCGGCCAATATCTCCGAGCGGACGCTGCGCGAGAACTTTTTCCCGCCGTTCGAACGCGCGGTGAAGGAACTGCCGGTACAGGCGGTGATGGCGTCGTATAACGAGATCGACGGCATCCCCAGCCACGCCAACAAATGGCTGCTCGACGACGTGCTGCGCCGCGAATGGGGGTATAAGGGGTCGGTGGTCAGCGACTATTTCGCGATCAAGGAACTGAACGTCCGCCACCATCTGTACGGCACCGACATGGCCGCCGCCGGGCGCCGCGCGCTGGATGCCGGCGTCGATATGGAACTGCCCGACGCGGAGGGCTGGTCGACCCTCGCAGCGATGGTCAAGTCGGGGCAGGTCCCGCAGGAACAGGTCGACAATGCCGTCCGCCGCATCCTGACCATGAAGTTCCAGATGGGCCTGTTCGAAAACCCCTATGCCGATGCCCGCACCGCCGAGGCCAAGACCGCGACGCCCGACGCGATCGCGCTGGCTCGCGAAGCCGCCGTCCGGTCGATGGTCCTGCTGAAGAACCGCAACAACCTGCTGCCGCTCGACCCGGCCAAGGTCGGCAAGATGCTGGTCGTCGGCACCCATGCCCGCGATACCCCGATCGGCGGCTATTCGGACGTACCCAAGCATGTGGTTAGCGTGCTGGAGGGCATGCAGCAGGCCGCACAGGGCCGCTTCTCGGTCGATTATGCCGAAGGTGTTCGCCTGACCCGCAGCCGGCAATGGGCGGCCGACAAGGTCGAACTGGTCCCGGCGGCCGAGAATGCCCCGTTGATCGAGGAAGCGGTGCGAAAGGCGGCGCAGGCCGACACCATCCTGCTGGTGTTGGGCCAAAACGAACAATTGAGCCGTGAGGCATGGGCCGACGCGCATCTCGGCGACCGGCAGAAGCTCGACCTGATCGGCGAGCAGAACGAACTGGCCCGCCGCCTGTTCGCGACCGGCAAGCCGGTGGTGGTCGTGCTGCTGAACGGCGGCCCGCTCGCCGCGACCTATCTGGAGGCGAACGCCCCCGCGATCGTCGAAGGCTGGTATCTGGGACAGGAAACCGGCAACGCCGTCGCCGATGTCGTGCTCGGTCGCGCCAATCCGGGCGGCAAGCTGCCGGTATCGGTCCCGCGTAGCGAAGGCCAGCTGCCGATCTTCTACAACCACAAGCCGACCTCGCGGCGCGGGTATCTGTTCGACACCACCGCCCCGCTCTACCCGTTCGGTTATGGCCTGTCCTATACCAGCTTCGACATCGGTGCGCCGCGCCTTGCCAAGGCGACGATCGGCCGCGACGACACAGTGCGCGTGTCGGTTGATGTCGCGAACACCGGCCGCCGCGTCGGTGACGAGGTCATCCAGCTTTACGTCCGCGACGACGAAGCGACCGTTACCCGCCCGGTACTCGAACTAAAACACTTCCAGCGCGTGACGTTGCAGCCGGGTGAAAAGCGGACGGTAACGTTCGACCTGAAGCCGTCGGACCTCGCCTTCTGGAACGTCGCGATGCACCGCGTCGTCGAACCGGGCACGTTCACGATCAGTGCGGGCAACAGCTCGACGGCACTGAAGACGGCGACCCTGACGGTTCGCTGAGCACCAATGCTGCCGCCATCCGCGTTACCCCGGCAATTTTTCGGGGTAACGCGGGTAACGGTGACGTGGTGACTGCCGATAATGTGTTCAGTCACCCAAGCGCAGACGCCGCTCGGGTCAAGGCTTGCGTACAGCAGCCCACTAACCCCGATCTAAATTCGATCAAAATATCTTTCGCCAAGCTTGAACGCCTGGTGCGAAAGGCTCGGGAACGCAACGGTAAGAGCGTTTGGAACCGCATTGGGTCACCCCTCGAAGGCTTCCCGCCAACACAATGCTCAAGCTGCGCTCGCTGGGCTACGGTATGATCGCTACTGGCTTCAGGTTTGAACAACGAAACGCCGTCGGCTTAAGCCGACGGCGCTTTCTTGTTCAGTATGGCCAGTCGACGCAAACCACGTCGACCAAGAGGCATACGGCCTAGGTGTTTAGTCCCGGCATCTGGTGGATCGGGTTGACGATGAACCGGTCTGGCTCTGAC
>NZ_LMLN01000002.1:0-12831 GCF_001421915.1 Sphingomonas sp. Leaf62
GAGATCACCCTCGACATCTTCCTAGACAGAAAACGTCTACAGAGTCTGAAGTGCATACTCCCCGTACCGGGGAGGATTGGCGGCACGTTCGGTGCCGGGACCATCGGTTCCACGACGGCCTTTGGGGTAGTGTTCGACCAGACAGGTTCTTCGACAAAGGCCGACGCGGGAGTGAACCCCGCGTCGTCGGTCGTCGCGATGGCGACGCCGGCCGGCCGGCGCTTTGTGCGCTCGGGCTTTGCCCGCGCGTATCGTTCAGCAGCTCGCTCTGCTTCACTCAAAGCTTGGCGGTCAGCTCCGGCACCAGCGTGAACAGATCGCCGACCAGCCCGACATCGGCGACCTGAAAGATCGGTGCGTCCTCATCCTTGTTGATCGCGACGATGACCTTCGAATCCTTCATGCCTGCCAGATGCTGGATCGCGCCCGAAATGCCGACCGCGATATAGACCTCCGGTGCGACGATCTTGCCGGTCTGGCCGACCTGATAGTCGTTGGGCGCATAGCCGGCATCGACCGCCGCACGCGATGCGCCGACGGCGGCGTTGAGCTTGTCGGCGAGCGGATCGATCAGCGCATGGAATCGCTCTTCCGATCCCAGCGCGCGACCGCCGGAGACGATGATCTTGGCGCTGGTCAGTTCGGGGCGTTCCGACGCGGCGATCTCGGCACCGACGAATTTGGAGACGCCCTTGTCGCCGGTTGACGTCACCGCCTCGACGCTGGCTGATCCGCCGGTCGCTTCCGCCTTGTCGAACGCCGTGCCGCGCACCGTCAGCACCAGCTTGGGATCGCTGGTCTTCACCGTCGCGATCGCGTTGCCGGCATAGATCGGGCGGGTGAAGCTGTCCGGCCCCTCGACCGACAGGATCTCGCTGATCTGCATCACGTCGAGCAGCGCGGCGACGCGCGGCGCGATGTTCTTGCCCGTCGTCGTCGCGGCCGCGACGAACGCATCGTGGCTGCCCATCAGTTCGACGACCAGCGGCGCGACGTTCTCGGCAAGGTTGTGGGCAAAGGCGGCGTCGTCGGCGACCAGCACCCGGGCGACGCCGGCGATCTGTGCAACGGCCTGTGCAACGCCATCGACGCCTTGCCCTGCGACCAGTGCCTCGACCTCACCCAGCCTGGCGGCGGCGGTGACGGCGGCATAGGTCGCGTCCTTGACCGCCTGTCCGTCATGTTCGACCCAAACCAGCGTCTTCATGCGACCACTCCCAGCGTCTTCAGCTTGCCGACCAGTTCGTCGACATCGGCGACCTTTACCCCGGCCTGCCGCTTCGACGGTTCCTCGACCTTCACGGTCGTCAGGCGCGGGTTGACATCGACGCCGAAATCGGCGGCGGTCTTTGCCGCCAGCGGCTTCGACTTGGCCTTCATGATGTTCGGCAGCGACGCATAGCGCGGCTCGTTCAGACGCAGGTCGGTGGTGACGATCGCCGGCAGGTTGAGCGCGACCGTCTCCAGTCCGCCATCGACCTCGCGCGTGACGTTGACCGTTTCACCCGACACCTCGACCTTGCTGGCGAAGGTCCCCTGCGGATAACCGGTCAGCGCCGCCAGCATCTGGCCGGTCTGGTTGTTGTCGTCGTCGATCGCCTGCTTGCCGAGAATGACCAGTCCCGGCGCTTCCTCGTCGATCACCGCCTTCAGCAGCTTGGCGACGCCCAGCGGCTCGACCTTCGCATCGCTGGTAATCAGGATTGCGCGGTCGGCGCCCATCGCCAGCGCGGTGCGCAACGTATCCTGCGCCTTCTGCTCGCCGATCGACACGACGACGATCTCGGTCGCCACGCCCTTTTCCTTCAGGCGGATCGCTTCCTCGACCGCGATCTCGTCGAACGGGTTCATGCTCATCTTGACGTTGGCGAGGTCGACCCCGCTCCCGTCGGCTTTCACACGGGGCTTCACATTGTAATCAAGCACACGCTTGACCGGCACCAGCACCTTCATGGGCACTCCCTCTCAAAACGTCTTGCGCTGTGGCATCGCGCGTTTCTGTGGCGGTTCTGCGTGGGTTTCGCAAGTCCGGTATGGAAACGCCGGGACGCCGTAGCGGCAGGCGGCAACCCTAGACCGAATCACCTTGCCTCCCCAACGAAAAAGGGCCCGGACGTTTCCGCCCGGACCCCATTTCCGCTGGGTTCAGCGCTTACAGCAGCCGGATCCGAACCATCATGACCAGAGTGCCGACCGCTGCTCCTTTGACAAACGACCAAGCCCGTCGTGTGTCATCAGGGGCGAGCCGGACTGCCATGGATCAAGCGGCCTTCTGCACTTCCGCGACGATCTTCTTGGCAGCATCGCCCAGATCGTTGGCCGGAACGATCGCCAGACCCGAATTGGCGAGGATGTCCTTGCCGGCCTGCACGTTGGTGCCTTCCAGACGGACGACCAGCGGCACCGACAGGTTCACTTCCTTTGCGGCGGCGACGATGCCCTCCGCGATGATGTCGCACTTCATGATTCCGCCAAAGATATTGACGAGAATGCCCTTCACCGCCGGATCGGCGAGAATGATCTTGAACGCGGCGGTGACCTTTTCCTTGTTCGCGCCGCCGCCGACGTCGAGGAAGTTGGCCGGGAACATGCCGTTCAGCTTGATGATGTCCATCGTCGCCATGGCGAGGCCGGCACCGTTGACCATGCAGCCGATATCGCCGTCGAGCTTGATGTAGGCCAGGTCGTACTTCGACGCCTCCAGCTCCATCGCGTCTTCTTCGGTGGTGTCGCGCAGTTCCATCAGATCCTTGTGACGGAACATGGCGTTGCCGTCGAAGGCGACCTTGGCATCGAGCACCACCAGCTGGCCTTCCTCGGTGACGGCGAGCGGGTTGATCTCGATCTGCTCGGCATCGGTGCCGAGGAACGCATCGTACAGCTTCGACGCGACGCTGGCGGCCTGCTTGGCGAGATCGCCCTTCAGTTCGAGCGCGGCGGCGATGGCGCGGCCATGATGCGGCATGAAGCCGGTTGCTGAATCGATGTCGATCGAATGGATCTTCTCGGGCGTGTCATGGGCGACCGCTTCGATGTCCATGCCGCCTTCGGTGCTGGCGACCATCGACACGCGGCCGGTGGCGCGGTTGACGAGCAGCGCGAGGTAGAATTCCTTGGCGATGTTCGCGCCGTCGGTCACGTACAGGCGATTGACCTGCTTGCCCGCGTCGCCGGTCTGAATCGTGACCAGCGTGTTGCCGAGCATGTCGGTCGCGTGCGCGCGCACTTCGTCGAGATTCCACGCGAGGCGGACGCCGCCCTTCGCATCCGGGCCGAGTTCGACGAACTTGCCCTTGCCGCGGCCGCCGGCGTGGATCTGCGACTTGACGACATAGAGCGGTCCGGGGAGCTTGCCGGCGGCTTCAACGGCTTCGTCGACGGTCATCGCCGAGAAACCGGCGGGCACGGGCACGCCGAACTTCGCGAGCAGTTCCTTGGCCTGATATTCGTGAATGTTCATGGATTCGCCTTCCGCCTCTCGGGTGGGTGTCTGGTAAGTTGGCAAAGTTGCCACGCCTAAAGCACAAGCTGACCACCGAATCCAGTGTTAAACTGGCTTAATGCAATTGCGTCGCAGATGCTTTACCGAAGGCCGGTCGCGCAGAGCGCCGCCGAACTGCCGGTTACCGCGACGATTTCGGGATCGCCAAGCGCCCGCACCCGCCGCAGAAACCCCGGCAGGTCGTTGGCATCGCGCGCGGCGGGCAGGTCGGACATCCGCAACAATTGGGCAAGGCTCAGACGGTCGACCATGTGCTGCGCCATGCAGGCCGACAGCGACCGTGACAGTCCCGCCCCCTGCAATCCGCTGCGCAACCGCGCCTCGGGCACGGCGCAGCCGGCGAGCGCCAGGACCAGGAGGAACGGGGCGGAAGGCGTCGCAATGTCAAGGCCAAGCCGCTATAGCCCCCGGATGCACTCGGCAATCGCCATCCCGATCTTCGTCGCGACCATGACCGTCATGGCGGGGTTCGCGGCACGGGTCGCCTGTTCCGCAGATCGCGCGCCGATGGGTCGGTCGGTCCACGCGGCGACTGCGCAGCACCGCAACCGGGGTGACCGCCGATGACGCCCGAAGGCTGGCAGGCCCGGGCGCTGTCATGGGCGCTGGCGATCTTTGCCACGCTGGCGATGGTCGGGGCGGTTGCGACCATGTCGACCGATGGCGGAACGTCGCGTCCCGGCGCGGAAGTTGACACCGGCGATGTGCAGCGGGTCGATCCGCGTACCGGCGAGCCGGTGCCGGCACCGCGGCCCGCGCCGTTCACCACCGGCGCGCCGCGCGTCGAAACGCCGCAAAGCATCGCGGCGGCACGCCACGCCGACGCCACCCGCGCCGTCGCGCGCTGGCTGGAGGTGCTGACCTATGCCGTGCTGGCGCTGGTCGCGGTGATGGCGGTCGGGGTGCTGGCGCTGTTCCGCATCGCGCAGGCGCTGGGCGAGCGGCGCGACGACTGACCGCATGATCGACGATCCGTTCTTCTATGCGCTGGCGGTGCCGGCGGTGCTGATGCTGGGGCTGGCCAAGGGCGGCTTTTCGGGGATGGGGGCATTGTCGCTGCCGATGTTGGCGCTGGCGGTCAATCCGGTGCGCGCGGCGGCGATCCTGTTGCCGATCCTGATCGTGCAGGACGTCGTCGGCATCTGGGCGTTCCGGCGGACGATCGACTGGCGGGTGATCGCGTGGATGCTGCCGGGCGCGGGGATCGGCATCCTGCTGGGCTATGGCTTTGCAAGCGCGGTGCAACCTTCGGCAGTGCTGGCGGTGGTCGGGGCGATTTCGATCGCGTTCGGGCTGTGGCGGCTATGGACCGAACGCAACGGGATGCCGGCCGCGCGGCGATCGCCGGGCTGGGTCGGCACGATGTTCGGCGCGGCATCGGGGTTCACCAGCCAGATCGCCCATGCCGGGCAACCGCCGTTCCAGCTGTGGGTGTTGCCGCGCCAGCTTCCGCGCGACGTGCTGGTGGGGACGACCGCGCTGTTCTTCGGCGCGGTCAACTGGTTGAAGGTGCCGGCCTATCTGGCACTGGGGCAGTTCACGGCGGCGAACCTCGCGACGTCGGCGGTGCTGTTGCCGGTGGCGATCGCGGCGACGGTTGCCGGGGTGTGGCTGGTCCGGCGGGTGTCGGCGAAGCGGTTTTACACCGCGATCTATGGGTTGATGATCGCAGTCGGGGTGAAGCTGGTCTGGGACGGGGTGGCCTGACCGTTCAGGCGGGCAGGGCGGAAACCGTGCGCCAACGCGCGACGCCGACCAGCAGCCGTGCCATTACCGCCGCCCCCGCCGCAATGCCGATCGCAGTGGCCATCACCGCGTGCGCCGGAACGACCGCCGCCCATGCGCCGCAGGCGAAGCGGACGACGAATACCCCGAGATAGAGGATCAGCGGCAACGGGGACCCCGGCTGGCGAACCCGCCCGCCCGGCAACCGCTGCCCGCGCGGATCGGGCAGCAACGCGCCGCTTGCCGCCCCCAGCGCAGCACCGCCCGCCCAGGCCCCCAATGCAGGCAGGATCCCGACCTGATGGGCGAAGGCAGCGACCCCCATCACGCTCCACAACAGGAAGGCGATGGACGGAAGCAGCGCGACCGCTACCGGCACCTCCCGCGTCCGCAGCCGCCGCACACCAAGGAATACGAGCGCCGCCAGCAGGACATACACCCATGTCGGTGCCCCGGTTGCGATCTGACTGGGATGCATGACGTGTTCCTTCCCCCAAAGGATGATGCCACCATGCTATAGCATGACGACCGGTTGACAAGGCGCGGACGAGCCCCGCGTCAGTCGAACAGGCTCGACACCGACGATTCATCCGCGATGCGCCGGATCGCTTCGGCGAGCAGCGGGGCGATGGTCAGGTGGCGGATCTTCTTGCCCTGCGCGATCACGTCGTGGTTGCCGATCGAATCGGTGATGACCAGTTCCTCAAGCGCCGACGCCTCGACCCGTGCCACCGCGCCGCCCGACAGGACGCCGTGGGTGCAATAGGCGACGACGCCAACCGCCCCGGCCTGTTTGAGGGCGGCGGCGGCGTTGCACAGCGTGCCGGCCGAATCGACGATATCGTCGATCAGGACGCAGAAGCGGCCCTCGACATCGCCGATGATGTTCATCACCTCCGATTCGCCGGCGCGCTCGCGACGCTTGTCGACGATGGCGAGCGGGGCGTTGTGGAGCCGCTTGGCGAGGCTGCGCGCGCGGACCACGCCGCCGACGTCGGGCGAGACGACCATCAGGTTATGCTCGCCGAAGCGGGTCTTGATATCCTCCGACATGACCGGCGCAGCATAGAGATTGTCGGTCGGGATATCGAAGAAGCCCTGAATCTGTCCGGCGTGCAGATCGACGCACAGCACGCGGTCGGCGCCGGCTTCGGTAATGATGTTGGCAACCAGCTTCGCCGAGATCGGGGTGCGGGGGCCGGGCTTCCGGTCCTGTCGCGCATAGCCGAAATAGGGGAGGACGGCGGTGATGCGACGCGCCGACGCGCGTTTCAGCGCGTCGATCATGATCAGCATTTCCATGAGGTTGTCGTTGACCGGATAGCTGGTCGACTGGACGACGAACACGTCCTCGCCGCGGACATTCTCTAGCACCTCGACGAAGATTTCCTCGTCGGCGAAGCGGCGCACGCTGGCCGTGGTCAGCGGAATCTCCAGATAGTCCGCGATCGCGGTCGACAGGGGAAGGTTGGAATTGCCCGCCAGCAGCTTCATGGGTGCGCCCGTATCGATGATGAAAAGATGCGGTGCGCCATAGAGCGCGCCGACGAATTGTGAAACCCATGTGACGCCCGCGTTTGCGCCGATGCGACAAATGGGCGAGAGGGCGGCCATGACCGTCACCCGTTTCGCCCCCAGCCCGACCGGCTTCCTGCACATCGGCAACCTGCGCACCGCGCTTCACAACTGGATGTTCGCGCGCAAGGCGGGCGGGCGGTTCCTGCTGCGGATCGACGACACCGATGGCGCGCGTAGCGAGGAGCGGTTCGTCGAGGCGATCCGGCGCGATCTGGCGTGGCTGGGGCTGGTGCCCGATGGCGAGGAACGGCAGTCGGCGCGGTTCGACCGGTATGAGGCGGTGTTCGCCGACATGGTCGCGACCGGGCGCATCTATCCTGCCTATGAGACGCCCGAAGAGCTGGATTTGCGGAGAAAGGTCCTTGCGGGGCGGGGCTTGCCGCCGGTTTATGATCGTGCGGCACTGAAACTGACTGACGACGACCGGGCGCGGCTCGAGGCAGAGGGGCGGCGGCCGCACTGGCGGTTCCGGCTGGAGGCCGAGCCGATCGCGTGGGACGACATGGTGCGGGGGCCGCAGCGGTTCGACGGGGCGTTGCTGTCCGATCCGGTGGTGCGGCGGGCCGACGGGTCGTGGCTGTATCTGTTGCCGTCGGTGATCGACGATGCCGATATGGGCGTGACCCATGTCGTGCGGGGCGAGGATCATGTGTCCAATACGGCCACGCAGATGCAGATGTTCGCTGCGATGGGGGCGGTGCCACCCGCCTTTGCGCATGAGGCGCTGCTGGTCGGGAACGAGGGCAAGCTGTCGAAGCGGCTGGGGTCGCTGGGCGTCGAGCATTTCCGGGAGCAGGGGATCGAGCCGGAGGCGGTGGTGGCGCTGCTCGCACGGCTGGGGACCAGCGATCCGGTCGAGGCGGTGATCGATCCGGCACCGCTGATCGCGGCGTTCGATTTCGGCCGGTTCGGGCGCGCGCCGGCGCGGTTCGACGAGGGCGAACTGGCGCAGGTGAATGCGCGGATCGTGCATCAGCTGCCGTTCGAACGGGTCGAGGACGCGCTGCCCGAGGGAATGGAGGCGGCGGCATGGGACGCGGTGCGCGGCAATATCGCGCGGGTCGACGAGGCGGGCGATTGGTGGCGGGTGGTCACCGGGCCGGTCGACACGGTGCCGGTCGCGCCGGAGGATCGCGCGTTTCTGGACCGGGCGGCCGAGGTCGCGGCGGGGCTGGAGTGGACCGATCCATGGGGCCAGCTGACCGCCGCGCTGAAGGCCGAGACCGGGCGCAAGGGCAAGGCGTTGTTCCTGCCGCTGCGCCGCGCGCTGACGGGCATGGACCATGGGCCGGACATGGCGACGCTGCTGCCGCTGATCGGGCGGGCGCGCGCGGTCGACCGGCTGCGCGGCTGACGCGCACGTCAGCTTTACACGCCCGACGATAGGGTATCTCATCGCACGGCCGACTGGACGGCAGGAGATACGAATCGAAGGGACGGTGGCATGGCATATCAGGGACAACGTGGCCTGAGCCCGGTAGGTTTGGGGATAGCGATTGCGATCAATGGCGGCCTGCTGGCGCTGGCGATGATGACGGCGACGAAGAGCGTGCGGTTCGTCGATCCGGTGATCGAGGCGGTCAACATCCCGATCGAGGTGCCGCCGCCGCCGATCCCCGACGAGGTCAAGCCGGTCGAGCGGGTCATCAACGATCCCGCCCCGGTGCCGCTGCCCGTCGTGCCGCCCGCGCCCTATCCTGTGACCGGCCCGACGATCGAGAGCACCGAGGTCATCCCGCCGGCACCGCCGACGCCGCTATCGCTGCCGACGACGCCAAGCGGGGCCGGAACAGCGGGGCCGGTGACGGTCGCCACGCCGTTGCCGGTGCTGGTGTCGGCCAGCGTCGATCCGCGCTATCGTGCCGATTTCCAGCCCGATTATCCCGCGTTCGAACGTAATATCGGCCGCGACGGCGTGGTCGTCGTCCGCGTGCTGGTCGGCAGCAACGGGCGGGTGAGCGCGATCGAACCGGTGCGCGCGACCAGCGACGCGTTCTTCGAAGCCACGAAGAAGCGCGCGCTGTCGAAATGGCGCTTCCGTCCCGCGACCCGCGACGGGGTGGCGGTCGAAAGCTGGCGCGAGATGACGGTGCGCTTCACGATGCAGGATAGTTGAGGCGGGCTTCTCCCCATGCGTGCGCCGCATGGGGAGAAGGCGGATGATTCACGCGAAGGCGCGGAGACGCGAAGGGGTTGCGCTTGCTGGTCCGTCATCCGTGCCACCGGCCTTGATCGACCCTGCAACTGGTGAAACGGTCTTCCGTTCGCACAGACATCGCGCGGAACGCGACCCCTTCGCGTCTCCGCGCCTTCGCGTGAGTCCATCCTTCTTTCATGGCCGTCCGGGGCTGGTGATTGTCCGCCCCTGCGCCTATCTTCCGGGGCGATGAAATTGCGCCATCTCTTTTCGCCGGTTCATGCCGTGCGGGACTTTGTCGGCTTTGCGCGGATGCGTGAGAAGCACGAATGGTGGTTCCTGCTGGCATCGATCTGCATCGTGCTGTTGATCGGATGGGGGTTCGTGCACGATTCCTATTTCGAACGCGTGTACCGGCCGAACATCATCTATGTCGAAAGCTGGCCAGCGAACCGCACCGATGCGGAGATCATCGCGCAGCAGAAGATCGACCAGGCCAAGCAGGACGCGGCGAACGCCGAGTTCGAGCGCGAACGCGCCAAGCGGCAGGCCGAGTGGAAGAAGATCGACGACAAGCTGAAAAGCTGGGGCATCTGACCGACCCGGTCGAGGATGCGCGCTGGATGGGCGCGGCGCTGACGCTGTCGGCGCGGACACGCGGCAGCACCGCGCCCAATCCCAATGTCGGTTGCATCGTCGTGGCGGACGGCCGGGTGGTCGGGCGCGGCTGGACGCGGGCGGGCGGGCGACCGCATGCCGAGGCGGAGGCGCTGGCACAGGCCGGCGCGCAGGCGCTGGGCGCGATCGCGTATGTCACGCTGGAGCCGTGCGCGCATGAGTCGGTGCGCGGGCCAGCCTGTTCGGACCTGCTGATCGAACACGGCGTCGCGCGGGTGGTGATCGGCTTGCGCGATCCCGATCCGCGGACCGACGGGCTGGGGATCGCGCGGTTGCAGGCGGCGGGGATTGCGGTGACCTCCGATGTTCGGGGCGAGGATGCGGCGCGGGCGATGGCGGGGTTCCTGACCCGGCGCGCACTGGGGCGGCCGTTCGTCACGCTGAAGCTGGCGCTGTCGCTGGACGGCGCGGTGTCGCGGGCCGATGGGCAGAGCCAGTGGATCACGGGACCGGCGGCGCGCGCGCACGGCCATCTGGAACGCAGCCGCCACGAAGCGATTCTGGTCGGGCGGGGTACCGCCGAGATCGACCGGCCGAAGCTGGACGTGCGCCTGCCGGGGCTGGGCGAGCGCAGTCCGCAGCGGGTGGTGCTGTCGGCCGATTGCGAGGCGATGGACGGATTCACGATGCTGCCGGGGGTCGAGGCGCTGTCCGACCTGTCGGGTGACCATGTGCTGGTCGAGGGTGGCGCGGCGACGGCGGCGGCGTTCCTGCGCGCCGATGTAGTCGACCGGCTGCTGCTGTACCGCGCCCCGATCCTGATCGGGCATGGCCGGACGCTGCCCGATATCGCGCTGACCGATCTCGCAGCGGCGCATGGCCGCTGGCGACTGCACGACGCCCGGATGCTTGGCAGCGACCGGTTGGAGGTCTACGAGCGCGTCAGGATCGAGCGCTAGCAATCGGTCGTCATCCCCGCCTTCGCGGGAATGACGGCGTGGTCGGGCTAGATATCGATCGATCCGGGAGAAGGAGCGAAGCGTGTTCACCGGAATAGTCAGCGACGTAGGGCGCATCGAATCGATCGACGGGCCGGGCGACCTGCGCGTCCGGATCGGTTGCGCCTATGATACCGCGACCATCGACATGGGCGCATCGATCGCCTGTTCGGGCGTGTGCCTGACGGTGGTGGAAAAGGGGCCGGGCTGGTTCGCGGTCGATGTGTCGGGCGAGACGGTGTCGCGCACCGCCGACCAATGGGTCGCGGGACGCAAGCTGAACCTCGAACGCGCGCTCAAGCTGGGCGACGAACTGGGCGGGCATATCGTTACCGGCCATGTCGACGGCGTGGGCAAGGTCGTCGCGGCGCAAGCCGACAAGGATTCGACCCGCGTGACCGTTGCGATCGACCGCGCGCTCAGCCCGTTCGTCGCGACCAAGGGGTCGGTGACGATCGACGGCGTGTCGTTGACCGTCAACGACGTGGCTGACGACGCGACCGGCACCCGCTTCACCGTCAACCTGATCCCCCATACCCAGTCGGTCACGACGCTTGGCGACCTTGCCGAAGGGCAGTCGGTCAATATCGAGATCGACGTGCTCGCCCGTTATCTGATGCGAATGGAACAAGTCCGTGGCCAACGCTGAACTGGCGGGTCTCCGCCACGCCTTTCTGTCCTCGCCCGAGGAAATCATCGACGAAGCCCGCAACGGGCGGATGTTCATCCTGGTCGACGACGAGGATCGCGAGAATGAGGGCGACCTGGTCATCCCGGCGCAGATGGCGACGCCCGATGCGGTCAATTTCATGGCGCGGCACGGGCGCGGGCTGATCTGCCTCGCCATGACCAGATCGCGGGTCGACCAGCTCGGCCTCGACCTGATGGCGCGCAACAACGGCACGCGGCACGAAACCGCCTTCACCGTCTCGATCGAGGCGCGCGAGGGGGTGACGACCGGCATTTCCGCTGCCGATCGCGCGCGGACGATCGCGGTTGCGATCGATGCGTCGAAGGAAGCGTCGGAGATCGTGACGCCGGGCCATGTGTTCCCGCTGGTCGCTCGCGAGGGCGGGGTGCTGGTGCGCGCCGGTCATACCGAGGCGGCGGTCGACGTGTCGCGCCTCGCCGGGCTCAATCCATCGGGCGTGATCTGCGAGATCATGAACGAGGACGGGACGATGGCGCGGATGGACGATCTGATCGGCTTCGCGCAGTTGCACGGCCTGAAGATCGGGACGATCCGCGACCTGATCGCGTACCGTCGCCGCCATGACCATCTGGTCGAAAAGCGCGCCGAGACGGTGTTCGAGAGCGAATGGGGCGGCGAATGGCGCGCCATGACCTTCTGGAACAAGGCGACGGGCAGCGAGCAGGTCGCGCTGGTCAAGGGGCTGATCGATCCGAGCAAGCCGACGCTGGTGCGGATGCACGCGCTGTCGCCGTTCGCCGACCTGTTCGGCGAGGGTGGCGAGCGTGGCGGGCTGCTGCGGCAATCGATGCGGATCATCGGCGAGGAAGGCGCGGGCGTGGTCGTCGTCATCAACCGCCCGCGTCCCGACGGGCTGACGCTGGCGATCCACGCGCGCAGCGGCGCGCCGGTGCCGGAGATGGAGGAACTGCGCGACTATGGCGTCGGCGCGATGATCCTGAACGAATTGGGCGTCGAGGACATGGTGGTCCTGACCAACACCCACCACACGCTGGTCGGGCTCGACGGTTATGGGCTGAAAATCGTCGGCGAACGGCCGATCGTGGAGAATTGATATGGCGAAGATACTGATCGTCGAAGCGCGGTTTTACGACCATTTGAACGACCTGCTGCTCGAAGGGGCGCGGGCGGCGATCGAAGCGGCGGGGCATGAACACGAGACGGTGACCGTCCCCGGCGCGCTCGAAGTGCCGGGCGCGATCGCGATCGCCGATGCGGCGGAAGTCTATGACGCGTTCGTCGCGCTGGGCGTCATCATCCGCGGCGAGACCTATCATTTCGAGGTCGTGTCGAACGAGAGCGCGCGTGGAATCATGAACCTGTCACTGGAAGGCGTGCCGGTCGGCAACGGCATCCTGACCGTCGAGAACGAGGCGCAGGCGCTGACGCGGGCGAAGTGCGACGAAAAGGACAAGGGCGGTGAGGCGGCCAAGGCGGCGCTGGCGATGATGGAATTGCGCGAGCGGTTTTCGGTTTGAAGTGATTCCTCCCCGGTACGGGGGAGTATGCACTTCAGACTCTGTAGACGTTTTCTGTCTAGGAAGATGTCGAGGGTGATCTC
>NZ_LMLN01000002.1:12934-13398 GCF_001421915.1 Sphingomonas sp. Leaf62
GGCTGTACGCCGTCCAGATTACCGCTCGCTGCCGTTTTTTTGGACGTAAGTGTAGATTTCGTCGATCTCGATGACGTCGGCGACGCCGGTGTCGACCGGAGCGGCTTGCGCAAGTTTGAGCTGCAGCACCGCATGGTCCTTGCGGATCCACTTGAGGACCCCCGCCGGCGATGCACCCAGCACCCGGCCGATCGCCCGGATGCCCATGCTGTTCATGTACATCTCGATCGCCAGGGCTTTCGTCTCAGCACTGAACCTGGGCTGGCTGTCGGTGCAGTATCGACCGCAGGTCCGGCACGCGTAGCGCTGATGGCCCGACTTGCGTCCTCGCTTGATCAGGTCCGTCCCATCACACTCTGGACACCGCATCCCATCCTCCCTGTCCCAACTTGCAGGAACAGAAAAGAATCTAGAAAACACCCCATGTAAACAGTCCCCCGGCACGGGGGGGGGGGGGGGGGGGG
>NZ_LMLN01000002.1:13473-16612 GCF_001421915.1 Sphingomonas sp. Leaf62
CGCCGGTCCCCCTCCCCGTACCGGGGAGGAATTTCAGCCCGAGTCACGCCGGCAACCCCTTACTTCGCCGCCACCGGCAACGGCACCGCCGGATCGAGCGGGATCGCGATCCGCTTGGCCCGCTCCTCCTTCGACGGCCTGCCCTTCCCCCCGCGAACAACGTCGCCGAGCAGCTTGAAAAAATTGGTCGCCTCGCCGGGTTCTTCGCAGCAACTGTTCGGATCGATCAGCTTGCCGACCGCTAGGACGAGGAAGGTGCCCCCGCCAAAGATATCGACCCCGGTCGTACACCCTTCCGACCGCGTTGCGCACGGACTGGACGTCGCCGCCATCGCCCCGTGCCCGTCGGCATAGGGATTGGACGGCAGCGGCCGGTCGGGCGGCGTGCGTTCGGATGGCAGCGGAAGCCGCGGCGTCCGCACCTCCTTGCCGCAGACGAGGATTTCGTCGTCCTGCGAATTGCGCCGCGCCGACGCGCACGGATCAACGAGGATCGAAATTCGCTCGGGCGGCCCATCGATCGGGACGGCGGGGGTCGCGGTCTGTCCGGCGAGCAACAGCATCAGGGGAACCATCGGCGCATCTCCCTTCGGCCATGCACGCAGCTTATGACCTGCCGCTGCTGTAGCACTTGTCGCGCGCCTGCGCGACGCGGTAGCTTGGCCCCCGATGCTGCTTCCCCTGCTCCTGCTCGCCGCGCAGGCTCCTGCGCCGACCGCCGCCGACATCGCGCGTGCCGAACGCGTGCTGGCGCGCACCCCGATCATCGACGGGCATAACGACCTGCCCTGGGAAATTCGCGACGGGCATCATGCCGCGGTCGAGGCGGTCGACCTGACCGCCGATACCAGCCGCATCGAACCGCCGCTCCAGACCGATCTGCCGCGCCTCGCCAAGGGGCATGTCGGCGGACAATTCTGGTCGGTATGGATTCCGGCGACGACCACCGGTCCGCAGGCGGTCGAAACCACGATCGAACAGATCGACATCGTCCGCCGCATGATCGCCGCCAACCCGACGCGCATGGCGCTGGCCCGCGACGCCGCCGACATGGCGCGGATTGTGAAGCGCGGCCGCGTCGCCTCGCTGATCGGCGTGGAGGGCGGGCACCAGATCGATGGCCGGCTGTCGGTCCTGCGCCAATATTACAATCTCGGCGTCCGCTACATGACGCTGACCCATGGCAAGAGCGTCGGCTGGGCCGACAGTTCGACCGATGCGCCGCAGGCAAACGGGCTAACCCCGTTCGGACGGCAGGTGGTGGCGGAGATGAACCGCTTGGGCATGCTGGTCGATGTCGCGCACGTCTCCGACGCGACGATGGCGGCTGTGCTGGCGGCGACGAAGGCCCCGGTCATCGCCTCGCATTCCAACGCCCGCGCAATCGCCGACCGGCCGCGCAACATTCCCGATCCGCTGCTGGTGGCGATCGGCCGCAACGGCGGCGTGGTGATGGTCAACGCCTATCCTGCGTTCCTGTCGAGCGCATGGAACGACTGGGACAACCGGCGCGGTGCCTTTGCCAAGGCACAGGGACTGCCGGGTAACCGCTACGGCACGCAGACGCCGCCAGCGGTCAAGGCTTGGGAAGCCGCCAATCCCGCCCCCGGCGTCACCGCCGCGACGATGGCCGATCATGTCGAGCATATCGCGAAAATCGCCGGGCGGGCGCATGTCGGCATCGGTGGGGATTATGACGGCATTTCGGGCACCGGACCGGAGGGCATGGGCGGCGTCGACGGCTATCCGCGCTTGTTCGCCGAACTGGCGCGGCGCGGCTGGTCCGACAGCGACCTGAGCGCACTGGCGCAGGGCAATGTCCTGCGCGTGCTGGCGAAGGCAGAGGCCGTGGCGAAGGCGATGGCCGGTCAGAAGCCGGTCGACGCTATCTACCCCTGACCGGTGCGAACCGCAGCAGCGCGGCACCGAGCAATGCCGACAGCAGCGATCCGGCGAGTACCCCGATCTTGACCTGATCGATCGCCGCCGCATCGCCGGCAAAGGCGAGACCGCCGATGAACAGGCTCATGGTGAAGCCGATCCCGGCTAGCGCCGCGACGCCCCATAGCTGGACCCAATTGGCATCGCCCGGCCGGCACGACAGTCCGCTGCGCACCGCCAGCCAGATCGCGCCAAGCACGCCGACCTGTTTACCGACGAACAGCCCGACCGCAACCGCCAGCGGCAGTGGTGCCCACAGAATCGACAGCGGCACGCCCGTCACCGCAACCCCGGCATTGACGAAACCGAACACCGGCACGACCGCGAAGGCGACCCACGGATGAATGGCATGTTCGAGCCGGTGAAGCGGTGAATCGATCGCCTCCGGCGCGCCCGGTGTCGGTTTGACCGGAATGGTCATCGCCGCCAGCACCCCGGCGACGGTCGCATGGATGCCCGACAGGAACACGAGATACCATAAAGGCAGGGCCAGGATCAGATACGGGGCCAGCCGCACCACCCCCGCCCGGTTGAGCGCGATGAGCATTGCCAGCACCACCGCCGCGCCGCCCAGCGCCGTCAGGTCGAGATCGCTGGTATAGCCGAGCGCGATGATCGCGACCGCGCCCATATCGTCGACGATCGCCAGCGTCGTCAGAAACAGCTTCAGCGCCGCCGGCACGCGCTTCCCCAGCAACGCCATCACGCCGACGGCAAAGGCGATGTCGGTCGCCGCCGGGATCGCCCATCCGCGTGCGATGCCTGGCGTCGATCGCGCGACCAGCAGGTACAGGATCGCCGGCGCGGCCATGCCCGCGATCGCCGCGATCACCGGCAGGCGGCGCTGCTCCCATGTCGCCAGTCGCCCGTCGACCAGTTCGCGCTTGATCTCCAGACCGACCAGCAGGAAGAACAGCGCCATCGCCGCATCATTGACCCACAGATGCAGCGTCATAGGGCCATGACGGGCGCTCAGCACCGGCCCGGTGGTCAGGTGCAGCAGATGAAAATAGGCGGTGGCGGTGCCAGGCAGGTTGGCGAGCACCAGTGCCAGCGCCGACGCCAGCATCAGGGCGATCCCGCCCGATGCCTCACCGTGAAGGAACGTGCGAAGCATGGAGCGGGGGCGGGTCATGGTGCCCCGTACCAAATCCTCCCCGGCACGGGGAGGGGGACCGCCGCAAAGCGGTGGTGGAGG
>NZ_LMLN01000002.1:16617-47514 GCF_001421915.1 Sphingomonas sp. Leaf62
TGCGGACATCCCCCTCCATCAGCCTGCGACTGGTCCCCCTCCCCGTGCCGGGGAGGAATTTCGGTCAGTCCCGCAGCAGGTCGTTGATGCTGGTCTTGCTGCGCGTTTGCGCATCGACGCGCTTGACGATGACCGCGCAGTACAGCGCCGGCTTGCCGTCGCCGCCACCGATCGATCCCGGCACCACCACCGCATAGGGCGGCACTTCGCCGCGGAAGGTTTCGCCGGTCGCGCGGTCGATGATCTTGGTCGATGCGCCCAGATACACGCCCATCGACAGCACCGCGCCCTCGCCGACGCGGACGCCCTCGGCCACTTCGGCCCGCGCGCCGATAAAGGCGCCGTCGCCGATGATGACCGGATCGGCCTGCAACGGCTCCAGCACGCCGCCGATGCCCGCACCGCCCGACAGATGTACGTTCTTCCCGATCTGCGCACAGCTGCCGACGGTCGCCCAGGTATCGACCATCGTGCCTTCGCCGACATAGGCGCCGATGTTGACGAAGCTCGGCATCAGGATCGCGCCCTTGCCGACGAACGCGCCGCGGCGGACGATGCTGCCCGGCACCGCGCGGAACCCGGCGTCGCGGAACCTGTGTTCGCCCCAGCCGGTGAACTTGCTCGGCACCTTGTCGAACCAGTTGGTGCCGCCGGGGCCGTCCATAATCTGGTTGTCGTTCAGACGAAACGACAACAGCACCGCCTTTTTCAGCCACTGATGGACCTGCCAGCCATCGCCAACCGGCTCGGCCACGCGTGCCTCGCCCGAATCGAGCAGTGCCAGCGCGGCGTCGACGGCGTCCCGAACCTCGCCCTGCGTATGGACGGTCAGCTCGGCACGGTTTTCCCATGCGGCATCGATCTGGGCAGCAAGGTCGGTCATGATTCCTCCACGAAGCGTAGCCACGCGACGATGTCGTGCGTGATGTAATCGATATGGTCGCGGCCCACGGGCAGCCCCTGTTCGGACCCGTTGTCGACCCAGACCGTCGTCATGCCCACTTCCTTCGCGGGGACGAGGTTGCGGGCCATATCCTCGGCGAACAGCGCGGCCCTGGGGTCGATCTCCCACGCCGCGCACAGCCCGTCATACGCGCTGGTGTGCGGTTTCGGGCGATAGGCGGTGGCATGGATGTCATGGATGCCCGCAAAGCTCTCGGACAGGCCGAGCTTGTCGAGCACCCGCTGCGCATATGGCGCATCGCCGTTGGTAAAGACCAGCTTGCGCCCCGGCAATCCGGCCAGCAGCCGCGGCAGATCGGGATCGGGGACCAGCGACGACAGGTCGATGTCGTGGACGAAATCGAGAAAATGGTGCGGATCGACCGCCTGCTCGGCCATCAGCCCCGACAGCGACGTGCCGTGATTGTGGAAATGCATCTTCTGCACCCGGTGCGCTTCCGCCGCATCGCAGCCCAGCAGGTCGCAGATATATTGCCCCATGCGCGCCTCGACCTCGGCGAACAGATTGCTCGACGCCGGATAGAGCGTGTTGTCGAGATCGAAAATCCAGTCACGGACATGGGCGAGCGCGGGTAGCATCGGTCGCGGGCTGTAGGCGGGTGCGAGATATGCTGCAAGCTCCTCCCCGGTACGGGGACGGGAACAGCGCAGCTGGTGGAGGGGGCAGGCCGCGCAACGCGGTACCGGGAAGGATTTACGCGGCCTCCGTCGTCTCGATCCAGCCGCCGCCCAGCACTCGTTCCCCGGCATACAACACTGCCGCCTGTCCGGGCGCGACGCCATATTCGGGTGCATCGAACACCAGCCGGTCGCCTTCCAGTCGCGCTGGTACCGGCTTCGCCATCGACCGCACCTTGGCGGTCAACGGACCGGCATGGTCGCAGCCGATCCAGTTGATCTGCGACAGGCGCGCCGCACCGACCGCCAGAGCACTGCGCGGTCCGACGACCAGCCGCTTCGTCTCCGGCTCCAGCCGCACGACATAGAGCGGCTCGGCAAGGCCGCCGATCTCCAGCCCGCGCCGCTGTCCCACGGTATAGCCGACCAGTCCGCCATGCTGCCCCAGCACCTGTCCGCCCAGATCGACGATCTCGCCGCCCTCGTTCGCTTCGGGGCGCAGCTTGCGGACCAGCCCGGCATAGTCGCCATCGGGCACGAAGCAGATATCCTGACTGTCGGGCTTGCCCGCGACGCCCAGCCCCAGTTCGGCGGCGATCTCGCGCACGCGCGCCTTGGGCATGCCACCCAGCGGAAAACGGAGGAAGTCGAGCTGATCCTGCGTCGTCGCGAACAGGAAATAGCTCTGGTCGCGCGCCGGATCGACCGCGCGGTGCAGTTCCGCGCCGGCCGCGCCCATCGCCCGCCGGATATAATGACCGGTCGCGAGGCAATCCGCGCCCAAATCACGCGCCAGCGCGAACAGGTCGGTGAATTTCGGCCCCATATTGCACTTCACGCACGGGATCGGCGTCCGCCCGGCCAGATAGGCATCGGCGAAATCGTCGATCACCGTCTCGCGGAAACTGGTTTCGTGATCGAACACATAATGGGCGATGCCCAGCCGGTCGCATACCGCGCGCGCGTCACGAATGTCGCGGCCGGCGCAGCACGACCCCGCCCGCCCGACCGCCGCGCCATGGTCGTAGAGTTGCAGCGTAACGCCGATCGTCTCCGCGCCGGTAGCATGGGCAAGCGCGGCAACGACCGAACTGTCGACCCCGCCCGACATGGCGACGACGATCCGTCGTGCGGCAACCGGCGATTCGAGTTGAAAATCAGCAGCATTCATGCGGCCGCCGATAATCCTTTCGCGGCCGGCTTGCAAAAACGGGGCGTCATTTACCGGACCTTCAGGTGTGTCGGGTAGCAACAGGGTTCGAAACCCATGTGGGAAAGATGCATTGGAACTGAGCTTCGCCCGTTTCGACCGTGGTAGCACGGTCACACCGTTACCGACGGAACTGGCCGTGTTGCTGGCCTCGGCGACGGGCCGGCAGGCCGCGACGCCGACGGCCCGGTTGCAGACGCAACTGACGTGGAAGCGCGCGCCGGTATCGCTGCTGACCCCGACCGAGGGCGCGTTCAACTGCTGGACGGCGACGCTGCTCGATCCGCGTATCGTGGCGGAGCAACGGTCCATCGCCAATTCCGCCTGGGTGCCGCGCGAATGAAGACCATGTTTACCTAGCCGTTTTAGCTCATGTTCAGCCGTGTTCAGTATGACCGAAAAAGTAGGTTTCAGGGGTCTCCCACCCCGGCTCGAGGTCCAGTATGATTGAGAACCAGAAAATTCGTCCGGCAAAGGTGATCGGTCCGCTCGGCGAACCGCTTACGCTCGATACGCTGCCGCCAGCCGAAACGACCCGGTGGGTCGTCCGGCGCAAGGCGGAAGTGGTCGCGGCGGTCAATGGCGGGCTGATAACCGTCGACGACGTCTGCATGCGGTACAATCTGTCGGCCGAGGAGTTCGCCGGATGGCAACGCGCGGTCGACCGGTCGGGCATGCCGGGGCTGCGGGTGACCCGGATCCAGCATTACAAAACGCTCTACGAACGCCAGCAGCGAAAATATTAAGGTATTCGTTAAATACGGAGGCGGAACAACCCAGTCCCTTGAGAGTCTTTCCCCCAGTACGCCCGGTACGCACAGCATCGGGTCGCAGGCACCAAATGGAGGGACGTGAAATGGGTATCATTCTCTGGCTGATCGTGGGCGGTGTCGTTGGCTGGCTGGCCAGCATCATCATGCGGACGGACGCGCAGCAGGGCATCTTCCTAAACATCGTCGTCGGCATCGTGGGCGCAGTAATTGCCGGCTTCGTTACCGGTGCCAACATCAACAACGGCATCACGGTTACCAGCTTCCTGTATTCGCTGGTTGGCGCAGTCGTGCTCCTGGCAATCGTGAACCTCGTGCGTCGCGGTACGGTGCGTTAAGCACCTGCTCTCGAACCGAGACGAATGGGCCGCTCCTAACCGGGCGGCCTTTTTGGTTTTCGAAGACCGGGTATCTCTTGTTCGTAGCGGAGGGACTGTTTGCTGCTACGCCAAAAACGCGTTCCGCAGCACAAGCGGCCTTCAGCCCCCGGTCAACTCCGATACCGCAGCGCGCATCGTCACCACGACCCCGTCCGGTTCGAAACACGTCTCGCTGTCGCCGTTGCCGGTCAGCCCCAGCCGCAACAATTTAGACCCGAAACCACGGCGGGTAGGCGTCCGGACCGGAGGGCCACCACGTTCGCGCCAGATAAAGCACAGTACGCCGTCCTCCACGATCCACTCGATCGAGACGCGTCCGGCACCTGCCGACAACGCCCCGTACTTGACCGCATTGGTCCCCAGTTCGTGTAGCATCAGCGCCAGCGACAGCGCGGCCCGTGCACCGAGCGCGACGTCGGGACCCGACAGGGCGATGCGATCGTCGCAGCCGAAGACGGCAAGCACCTGCCGTACCGTCGCATGCATATCGGCACCGACCCAGTTCCGTTCGACCAGCACGTCATGGGCAACGCCCAATGCCTGCAAGCGCCGCTCGAACGCGTCGAGTGGCTCGCGCGCGATCGTCCCGCGCAACGTCTGCGACGCGATCGCCTGCACCATCGACAGCGTGTTCTTCAACCGATGTGCCAGTTCCTGGATCAACAGGTTCCGGTGCACTTCGGATTCAACCTGCGCCATGCCGACCTCGACACGGTCAGCGACCTTGCGCAGGAACACGATTTCCTCGGCTCGCCAGTGCCGCGGTGCCGGATCATGGACCACGAAGGCCGAAACGATGCGTCCGTCCCGACGCACGGGGACGATCACGAAGGCGGCGACCGACATCGCCAGCAGGCCATCGGCCCGATGGAGCGTACGCGAATCGGTCCGTACGTCGCGCACGACCACCGCCTCCCCGCGCTCGATCATATCCTGCAGCGTGCCGAACGCGGCGAGATCATGCTGCCCGCCGAGCAGGGGGCTGTCGCCCGCCGTCCAGTCCGGCCCGATGTCGATCTGCGTCATCATCGCATCGATCCGGCCGAATCCGGCACCGCCGACGCTCATCGCCTCCCCGACCAACGCCGATGCCACCTGCGCCACGGCGGCGGCATCATGGCAGTCGCGCAACACGTCACCGAGTTCGATCAGGACGCTCTGTCGCCCTTCGGCTCCGCGTTCGTTGGTAATATCCTGCAGGATCGCACCGAACCGTTCGCTGTCGATGCGGAAACAATGTCCGCGAAACCAGCGGCGCAGCGTCGGGATATGATGGACGAACCCGACCGGCGTCCCGTCGCGCAGCAATCCGTGCAGATCGTCCGCCCAGCTTCCCGGGGCAGCCGCATCCAACATACGTCCGGTCCTCGACAACATCGTCGCGCGATCGATCCCCCACAGCGCATACCACGCCGGATTGGCGTCGAAAAACTGCCAGTCGACGACGCGACCATCGTCGTCACGCAATGCCTTGCCCAGCGCAAAACCGTCGCCGAGATTCTGGAACAGGCCCTGCCAACGTTGCTCGTTACCGCTCAGCGCCGTTTCGGCATCGGCGATCCGCGCCAGGGTAACGTCGCGTTCGGCCAGCAACCGCCGCATTTCCAGCATTGCCACCACCTGTCGCGCCAGGCTGCGCATCATTTCGCGCTGGATGTCGGTCAACCCTTCCGGCCGGGGAACGACATCGAGGACGCACAGCGTCCCCGTCGCCACGCCGTTCAGACGCAACGGCACCCCGGCATAGAAGCGGACTTTGGGGCCGGCCGTAACGATCCCGCTATCGCGCGTCCGCGCATCGATCGACAGGTCGGGAATGACCAGCATGTCGTCGGCATCCAGCGCATGAATACAGATCGCATCGTCGAGCGACGTGCCCGGCGCATCGGTGCCGACCCGTGCCGAAAACCATTGCCAACCAGCATCGATGATCGTGACGAGCGCCACCGGCGCCGCACATATCTGTGCCGCCAGCCGTACGAGATCGTCCTGCGCCGCATCGCCGGTCAACTGTATCAAACGATAGTCGCGTATCGCCGCCAGCCGTTCCGCCGCCGCAGGGTCATCATTCGCCCCCATGTCCTCTGCCCCCCAAGGCCATGTTCTGAATAGCGATTCTCCGTAGACAGCACAAGGGCCGCACCATGGTTGGCACGGCCCTTGCACCTTACAGACCTTCGCCGGTCGACCGAAATCACATCGGTCCCGGTAGTATCTCGTCCCGATCAGGCGGTTTCGGCACTCCGCGTCCGCGCCGCGAAGCTCTTGCGCAGCTTTTGCAGCTTGGGCGGAATGATCGCCAGGCAATAGGGATTACGCTGTCCCTCACCGTCCCAATATTCCTGATGATAGTCCTCGGCCGGATACCAGGTCGACAGCGGTTCGATCGTGGTCACGATCTTGCCGCGTCCTTCGCCCGCCCGTTCGATCCCGGCGCGCGCCGCCGCTTCCTGTTCGGGCGACATCGGGAAGATCGCCGAGCGATACTGGGTGCCGACGTCGTTGCCCTGCCGGTTCAGTTGCGTCGGATCATGCGTCGCAAAGAAGATGTCGAGCATGTCGTCATAGCCGATCACCGCCGGATCATAGGTAACCCGGATCGCCTCGGCATGGCCGGTATTCCCGCCACAGACCTGTTTGTACGTCGGATGTTCGATCGTGCCGCCGATATAGCCGCTTTCGACCTGTTCGACGCCGATCACATCGCGAAACACCGCTTCGGTGCACCAAAAACATCCGCCGGCGAATATCGCCTGTTCGGTAGCCATTGCGTAATCTCCTTCTGTCAGGGAGATAGGCGCGCGCTGCGGCGGTACAATCGGGGACAGACAAGATGAGCGACGGCAAGGTTCTGGTTACGGGCGGGGCGGGATATATCGGCAGCCATGCGGTGCTGGCGCTGCTCGATGCGGGGCATGACGTCGTCGTCGTCGACAATCTGGTCACCGGCTTCGACTGGGCCGTCGATTCGCGTGCCGCGCTGGTCGTCGCCGATATTTCCGACGACAATGCCGTCCGCGCCGCGCTTCGCGAGCACAAGGTCCATGCGATCCTGCACTTCGCCGGATCGGTGGTGGTGCCCGAATCGGTCGAGAACCCGCTTAAATATTATCGCAACAACACCGCCGCCTCGCGCAGCCTGATCGAAAGCGCGGTTGCCGAGGGGGTGAAGCACTTCATCTTCTCCTCGACCGCCGCGACCTACGGCATCCCGGACGTCGTGCCGGTGCGCGAGGACAGCCCGAAACAGCCGATCAATCCGTACGGCATGTCGAAGCTGATGACCGAGATCATGCTGGCCGACGTCGCCGCCGCGCATCCGATCAACTATGCCGCGCTCCGTTATTTCAACGTCGCCGGTGCCGATCCCAAGGGCCGCTCGGGCCAGTCGACGGCCGGCGCCACCCACCTCATCAAGGTCGCGGTCGAGGCGGCGATCGGCAAGCGTAGCCATGTCGGCGTCTATGGCACCGATTTCGCCACGCCCGACGGCACCGGCGTGCGCGACTATATCCATGTCAGCGATCTGGCCGACGCGCATGTTCATGCGCTCGACCTGCTGATGGCCGATCCGACCAGCAACCACACGATGAACGCCGGCTATGGCCGCGGCTATTCGGTGCTCGAAGTGCTCGACGCCGTCGACCGGGTCACCAACCTGACCATCGACCGCCGGCTGGAAGGTCGCCGCGCCGGCGATCCCGACGCGCTGGTCGCCGACAACAGCACGATCCTGTCGACGCTGCCGTGGCGGCCGCAACATGCCGATCTCGACCAGATCGTCCGCGACGCACTGGGATGGGAACGCGCGCTGGCGGAGCGCAACGGGGGCTGATCCCGAAGCGCTGGCGTACCCCTGCGCAGGCGGGGATACGCCGGCGGCAAATGCTCCTACCGATCGGGCAACACCTGATCGGCGACGCCCCAGCCGGCCAGCAGCCGGCTGTCGGCGCGCTTGAGCAGTTCTGCGGCGTCGCGGATCGTCCAGCGCGCCGGGCTGTCGATATCATCGAGTTCCCGCCATGCGACCGGGGCCGCGACCGGCGCGCCGGCCCGCGCCCGCGCCGAATAGGGGAGCACGGCGGTGCTTCCGCGCTGGTTGCGCAGCCAGTCGATGAAGATGCGCCCCTTCCGCTTCGCCTTCGCCATCGTCGCCACGAAGCGGTCGGGTTCGGCCTGCGCCAGCGCCCGGGAGAAGCGATCGGCAAAATCCTTGACCGCCGGCCACTGCGCATCGGGGGTCAGCGGCACGACGACATGCACCCCCTTGCCCCCCGACAGCATCGCGAAGCTCGCCAGTCCGAGGTCGGCGAGATGTCGGTGCAGGTCGTGCGCGGCGCGCTTCACATCGTCGAAATCGAGGCTCTCATCGGGATCGAGGTCGAACACCATCCGGTCGGGCCGCTCGACATCCTCGACCCCCGCGCCCCAGCCGTGAAACTCGATCGTCCCCATCTGCACACAGGCCAGCAACCCGGCGGCGTCGCGCACGAACAGATAGGGTTCGCGCCCGCCATCCTTCTCGGCGATCTCGACCGACAAGACCGCATCGCCGAAGCTGCCGGCATCATGCTTCTGGAAGAAACACGCCTTGGCCCGCCCCTGCGGACAGCGCACCAGACTGATCGGCCGGTTCGCCGCCCATGGCAGCAACAGCGGCGCGACCGCCTCGACATAGTCGGCCAGATCGCCCTTGGTCAGCCGATCGCCGGGAAAGATCACCCGGCCGGCGCTGGTGATGCGCGCCTTCGATGCCCGTTCGACCGGTGCCGGCGTCTCGCGCACGACATCCTTGGCTGCCTTGTCGCCGCGCAGGCCCAGAAAGCTGGCATGACGGACGATGTCGTCGGCGGTGAATTCAGCAAAGGCGACCTCGGCGACCAGCGTCGGCGTCACGAACCGCGCCCCCCGCCGGACGGCGGCGGGCAGATCGAGCGGCGGGGTCTTGCGCTCCAGCGGCGCCAGCGCATCGCGCAGTTGCGCCATCGTCGCGGCATCGAACCCGGTTCCGACCCGGCCGGCATAGCGCAAGCCATCCTCGCCCTGCACCGCCAGCAACAGCGACTTGAACGGCCGGCCGCGTGCCTCGCTCGGCACCCAGCCGACAAGGATGAACTCCTGCCGGTGGGTACATTTGACCTTCACCCACCCCTTGGTCCGGGTGCCGCGATAGGGGGCGTCGGCCTGTTTCGACACGATCCCTTCAAAGCCCTCCCGGCACATCGCCGCGAACAGTTGCTCGCCCGATCCGGTGACATGGTCGGAATAGGCCAGCCGGGGATCGGCATCGGCCAGCACCCCCCGTAACCGTTCCTTGCGCCGGACCAGCGGTTCGTCGCGCCGGTCGCCGCCGGCATCATGCAGCAGGTCGAACAGGAAGCAGCGCATATCGCCGCCGTCCTTGATCGCCGCCTGCAACGTCGAGAAATCGGGCTTTCCGTCGCGGAGCGCCACGACCTCGCCATCCAGCAACAGCCCCGGCGGCAGGCTCCGCGCAGCCTCAGCGACGTCCGGAAACCTGCTCGTCCAGTCCAGCCCGGTACGCGTATAGAGGCGCGGTCCGTCGCCGCCGGTCGCGATCAGGATGCGATAGCCGTCATATTTGACCTCGTGCAGCCAGTTGCTGCCCGTCGGCACGCTATCGACCAACGTCGCCAGTTGCGGATCGGCGAAGGCGGGCCGCGCAACCTTTCCCTTTCCCCGCCTCGTCGGCTTCACCGACGGCTTGCCGGCGGTGATCTCCTCCATCGTCCGCCCGGTCTTGACGCTGGTCAACAGCGTATCGGTCAGCAGGTCGGTGCCCCCCGCGTGCGGGTCGGCGACCTTGCGCAACAGCCAGTTCTCGCGCTTTTCGTTGCCGCGCGGCTTCAGCCGGACCAGCAACCATTCGCCGCGCATCCGCTTCCCCGCGAGCACGAAGTGGAGATGGCCCTCGTCCAGATCCTTCGCCGATTTGCCGGCAATCGGCGACCAGGTGCCGGTATCCCACAGCATCACCGTGCCGCCGCCATATTCACCCGCCGGGATCACCCCTTCGAAGTCGGCATAGGACAGCGGATGATCCTCGGTCCGGACCGCCAGCCGCTTCTGGTCGGGATCGATGCTGGGGCCGCGCGTTACCGCCCAGCTTTTGAGCACCCCATCGATCTCCAGCCGGAAATCATAATGCAGCCGGGTCGCGTCATGCTTCTGGACGATGAAGCGATTGCCCTTGCCCGTGGCCAGCGTCCCCGCCGGTTCGGCAGTGCGCGCGAAATCGCGCTTCGCGTTATACTTTGCCAGCGGGTCCGGTTTCGCCGCCATGTCAGGCGCGCTTGGCGGCCGCCGGCTTGCGCGCGGTGGTTTTCGCAGCCGGCTTGGCCTTCGGTGCCGCACGCTTCTTGGGCGCGGGCTTGTCGTCACCCGCCTTCGCCGCGCCTCCCTTTTCGAGCGACTTCTTGAGGGCGGCCATCAGGTCGACGACATTGCCGCCGCTCGGCCGCTCCTCCTCGGTGGTGTCGACGATCTTGCGGCCCTTCGCCTTCACCTTGCGTTCGACCAGATCCTTCAGCGCGTCGACATAGCGGTCGTGAAACTCCTGCGGATCGAATTTCGCGGTCTTTTTCGCGATCAGCGTTTCGGCAAGATCGAGCAGGTCGTCGTCGGGCTTGGCATCCGGAATGTCGCGAAAATAGCCCTGCGCGCGGTTGACCTCGTCGGCATAGCGCAACGTTTCCAGCACCATGCCGCGCCCACAGGGTTTCAGGCTGACGACATATTCGCGCCCCCGCAGCGCCAACTGGCCCAGCCCGACCTTCCTCGTGCGCTTCAACGCCTCGCGCAACACGATGAACGCCTCTTCGGCCAGATCGTCGGCAGGCACCACGAAATAGGGCTTTTCGTAATAGATCACGTCGATCTCATGCGCGTCGACGAACTGGGTCAGTTCCAGCGTCTTCTTCGACTCCAGCTTGACGGCGTCGATCTCCTCCTGATCGAGCAGGACATATTCGCCCTTTTCAATCTGGTACCCCTTCATGATTTCGTCCGGATCGACCGGGCCGATGCCGGTTACCGATTTCTCGTAATGGATCGGCTTGCCGCTGGGTTCGTGAATCTGGCGAAAGCTGATGCTCGCGCCCGATTTGGTCGCGCTGTAGATTTCGACCGGGATCGATACGAGGGCAAGGCGGATCTGCCCCTGCCAATATGCGCGTGCCGCCATGCCGGAATTCCCGAAATCGTTGCTCAACCGATTCAATCCGCAGGGGAAAGACTCGTTCCGCATGTGCGGAATGCGCCGGGGTGAAATTGCTGACGAAAATGCGTATGTGCCGGGATATGACCGATCCCTTTGCCCTGTTCGATCAGTGGTTCGCTGGAGCCAAGGCCAGCGAGCCCAACGATCCCAATGCGATGGCACTCGCCACCGCCGATGCCGCCGGACGCCCGTCGGTACGGATGGTGCTGTTGAAGGGCCATGGCCCCGACGGCTTCGTGTTCTACACCAATCGCGAGGGGCGCAAGGCCGCCGACCTGACCGCCAATCCCAACGCCGCCCTGCTGTTCCACTGGAAATCCCTGCGGCGGCAGATCCGGATCGAGGGGCCGGTGACGCTGGCAACCGACACCGAATCGGATGCCTATTTCGCATCGCGCGGTCGCGATTCGCAGTTGGGGGCATGGGCATCGGACCAGTCGCGTCCGCTCGCCGACCGGGAAACGTTCGAAGCGCGTTTTGCCGAAATGTCGGATCGGTTCGAGGGGCAGGACGTGCCCCGCCCGCCCTTCTGGGGCGGCTACCGCGTGACGCCGGTATCGATCGAGTTCTGGCAGGACCGCGCCCACCGGCTGCACGAACGCCGCGTCTTCACCGCAGTCGAAGGCGGCTGGAGCGAAGGATTGCTGTTCCCGTGACCGAGACCGAACGCAAGCGGGTGATCCCGCTCGCCACCCGTGCCGCCATTGCGTCGGTGACGATGGCGATGTTCCTGCTGGGTCTGAAGGGCTTTGCGGCGTGGCATACCGGATCGGTGGCGATGCTCGGCAGCCTTGCCGACACCGCGCTCGACCTGCTGGCGTCGCTGGTCACGCTGTACGGCGTGCGCCTTGCCGCGACGCCGGCCGATCACGACCACCGCTTCGGCCATGGCAAGGCGGAGGCGCTGGCGGCGTTGTTTCAGGTCATGCTCATCACCGCCTCGGCTGCGGGAATCGCGTGGCGCGCCATCGCCGCCTTCGGTGCGCCGGGCGAGACGCAGGACGTCGAATTCGGTATCGGCGTGTCGGTGATCGCGATGGTCGCGACCTTCGCGTTGCTTGCCTATCAGAAGTCGATCATCGACCGTACCGGTTCGGTCGCGATCCGTGCCGATAACGTCCATTATCAAAGCGACCTGTTGCTCAACCTCGCCGTCATCGTCGCAATGGTTCTCGACCAGATCTTCGCAGTGCGTGGTGCCGACCCGGTAATGGGTATCCTGATCGCGCTCTGGCTCGGCTGGGGTGCGTTTCAGGCGTCTAGTCAGGCGATCGACCAGTTGATGGACAAGGAGTGGCCGGAGGACGAGCGACGTGCGTTCCTCGACGTTGCCGCCCGGCAGGAAGGGCTGCGCGGCATCCACGATTTCCGCACGCGCCGCTCTGGCAGCCATGATTTCGCGCAATTCCATATGGAGGTCGCGCGCGACATGACCGTCGCCGACGCGCACGACGTGGTAGAGGGCGTCGAGCGCGCGCTGCGCAGCGCCTTCCCCAAGGTGGAAGTGCTGATCCATCTCGATCCCGAAGGCCATGTCGATACCGACAACCCGCTGGTCGAGGCCGATGTAACTCCGCACTGGTTCGGCAAGCGCGTGGGAAGTTACTGATGGCGATGCCGTTCACCGTCGTCGACGCCTTCACCGATCGGCCGTTCGCGGGCAATCCGGCGGCGGTGATGCTGCTCGACGCATGGCCCGACGATGCGCTGCTTCAGTCGATCGCGTTGGAGCATAACCTGTCGGAAACCGCGTTCCTCGTGCCCATGGAAGGCGTTGCCGATTACGAGCTTCGCTGGTTCACCCCGACCGTCGAGATCGCGATGTGCGGCCATGCGACGCTGGCGAGCGGCCATGTCGTGCTGGGCGACCGCGACGCCGTCCGCTTCGCCACGCGCAAGGCCGGGGTGCTGACCGTCGGGCGCGATGGCGATGGCTATATGCTCGACCTGCCGGTGACGCGCGTCGCGTCGGCGCCCGATGTGGCGTTGCTGGCGGCGTTGGGTTGTGACGGCGAGGTGTTTGCCAGCGTCTCCGGCGCGCAGCAGACCAGCATCATCCTGCTGCCCGATGCCGCCGCCGTTCGGGCCTGTGCGCCCGATATGGCCGCGCTGGCGACATGCGAAGTGATGGCGATCGTCACCGCGCCGGGCGACGTCGCCGATATCGTCAGCCGGGTGTTCGTGCCCGCCTGGGGCGTGGACGAAGACCCGGTGACCGGATCGGCCCATGCCGCGCTCGCGCCCTTCTGGGCCGAACGGTTGGGTCGCGATCGTTTCACGGCGTATCAGACGAGCGCACGCGGCGGGCATCTGACCTGTAGGCTCAGCGGCGAACGCGCGGTGCTGGGCGGGCAGTGCGTTACGGTGATGCAGGGCGAACTGTTGCTCTGATTGATTGTTCACGCGAAGGCGCGGAGGCGCAAAGGGCGCGGAGGGGTTGCGCGCGGCACGACCATTCCCGCGCCAGCGGCCTCATTTCATGGATGCCAGGGACAAAACGTCTCCCGACCGCGAGCGGCCCGCAAAGAGCGCAACCCCTTCGCGTACTTCGCGCCTTCGCGCGAACCAACTTCTTCCCTACACCGCACAAGCAACGCTTCGGTAGCAATCCGCAACCGAGTGCCCATTTACCTCCCATGACCCGCTATTCGATGCTCGACCTCGTCCCCGTCCGTCAGGGCGGCACCCCCGGCGAAGCGCTGGCCGCTGCCGCCGACCTTGCCGCCCATGCCGAACGCGAGGGCTATCACCGCTATTGGGTAGCCGAACATCACGGCATGCCCGGCATCGCCAGCGCGGCGACGGCGGTGGTGATCGGCCATATTGCCGCTGCGACGAAGGCGATCCGCGTTGGCGCAGGCGGGATCATGCTGCCCAATCACGCGCCGCTGACCATCGCCGAACAGTTTGGCACGCTGGATGCGCTGTTTCCGGGGCGGATCGACCTTGGTCTGGGCCGCGCGCCGGGATCGGACCAGATCGTCGCGCGCGCACTGCGCCGGACGCTCGACAGCGATCCCAATGCCTTTCCGCAGGACGTGGTCGAGTTGCAGCGCTATTTCGCCGACGACGCGCGGGGCGGTATTCGCGCGGTGCCGGGTGCGGGTGCGAAGGTCGATCTGTGGATTCTCGGATCGTCGCTGTTCGGGGCGCAACTCGCGGCCATGCTCGGCCTGCCCTATGCCTTCGCCTCACACTTCGCCCCCGCCGCACTCGATCAGGCACTGGACGCCTATCGCCGCAACTTCCGGCCGTCGGCAGTGCTTGACAAGCCCTATGCCGCGGCGGCGTTTAACGTGCTGGCGGCCGATACCGACGAGGAGGCCCGCTTGCTCGCCAGTTCGACCGAACAGATGTTCGTGGCGATCCGTACCGGCCAGCCGATCGAACTGCCGCCGCCCGTCGCCGGCTATCGTGAGCGGATCGGCGCGCAGGGCAATGCGATCCTCGACCACGTGCTCGAATGCTCGGCGATCGGCGGGCCGGAAACGGTGCGTGCCGGGCTGGCCAAGTTCATCGATCGGACGCAGGTCGATGAGGTCGTCATCACCGGCGCGATGTTCGAACCGGCGGCGCGCAAGCGCAGCGTGACGATTGCGGCGGAGGCGATGCGCGCGCTTCAGGCGGCGGGCAGCCGCAACCTGACCAGCAGCCCGCCCAGATCCTCGCTCTCTTCGAGGGAAGCGGTACCCTCGTAGATCTCGGCCACGTCGCGGACGATGGCGAGGCCGAGACCGGTGCCCGGCTTGCCCGAATCGAGCCGGACGCCGCGATCGAAGATGCGCAGCCGGTCCGCCTCCGGGATGCCGCGCCCGTCGTCCTCGACCAGAAGCTCGACGAAGCCGGCATCGGCGCGCACCGTCATGAACACGCTGCCCCCGCCATATTTGGCGGCGTTCTCGACCAGATTGCCGAGGATTTCGTCGAGATCCTGTCGCTCGATCCGCGCGACCAGATCCTTCTGCCCATCGATATCGATGCGGACATTGGGATAGAGACGCGCGACGGCACGCTCGACCGCCTCGACCGACGTCCATACCTCCGCCCGGCTATGTGCCGATCCGCGCCGCCCGACCGCGCGGGCGCGAGCAAGGTGATGGTCGACCTGCCGCCGCATCGTCCGCGCCTCGCGGATGACGGTGTCGGCCAAGTCGTCCTGCCCGGCGGCTGCGGCGTTCATGATGACGGTCAGCGGCGTTTTCAGCGCATGGGCAAGGTTGCCGGCATGGCGCCGTGCCTCCTCCGCCTGCCGGTCGTTATGTTCGACCAGCGCGTTCAGTTCCTCGACCAACGGGGCGACTTCGGCGGGCATCGATCCCTCGACCCGCGCCGACTGTCCCGCACGCAACCGGGCAATGGCATCGCGCACCGCCCGGAGCGGCAACAACCCGTACCAGGTCTGCAACGCCGCCATAACGATCAGGCCGAGGCCCAGCAGCGCGAACGACCGCACCAGCGTCTTGCGCAGCGCCGCGATCAAGCCGTCGAGCACGTCGCGCGACTCCGCGACCTGAAACCGCCAGACCGTCGGCGATCCGGGCAGCGTCAGGTCACGCTCGACGATCCGCAGTTTCTGTTCGGGAAAGGGCTTGGCGTCGTAGACCCGGATGTCGGTGTAGCGATAAGTGCGATCCACCGGCAGCTTGCGATCCCACAGCGAGCGCGACGGCCATGTTTCATGCCCCGGTCCGCTGACCTGCCAATACAGCCCCGAATAGGGTTCGAGGAACCGTTGATCGGACAGTTGCCGGTTGAACGTCACCTCGCCGCTGGTGTCGATCTCCGCCGAGACGATCAGCGAATTGAGCAGATATTCGAGGCCGTCATCGGTATTGCGCGTCACCGCCGACACCAGCACCCGGTCGAGCGCGAAGCCGCCGCCGGCCAGCAACAGCATGATCCACAGTGCCGCGACGACGATCATCCGCCGCGACAGCGACCCCGTCACCCGGACATAGGGACGCGGCGCCGGCGCGCGGGGGGCGGGGTCGGCGCCGGTCGCCATCGCCTGTGCCTTCAGTCCTCCGCGCCCGCCGGCTTCGGCGCGCCCGGTTCGTCGAGGCTGTAGCCGAGCCCCCGGATCGTCGTGATGACGTCGGCGCCCAGCTTCTTGCGGATGCGCGTCACGAACACTTCGATCGTGTTCGAATCACGGTCGAAATCCTGATCGTAGATATGTTCGATCAGTTCGGTCCGGCTGACCACCTTGCCCTTGTGATGGAGCAGGTAGGACAACAGCTTATATTCCTGCGCGGTCAGCTTCACCGGTTCGCCGGCGCGCGTGACCTTGCCCGACCGCGTGTCGAGCCGGATATCGCCCGCGGTCAGTTCGGCCGACGCATTACCCGACGCGCGCCGGATCAGCGCGCGCAGCCGGGCGATCAGTTCCTCGGTCTGGAACGGCTTGGCGACGTAATCGTCGGCCCCGGCGTCCAGCCCCGCGACCTTGTCCGACCAGCTGTCGCGCGCGGTCAGCACCAGCACCGGGGCGCTGCGGCCTTCCTTGCGCCAGCGATCGAGCACGGTCAGCCCGTCGATCTCGGGCAGGCCGAGGTCGAGGATGATCGCGTCATAGGTCTCGGTCGAGCCGAGAAAATGCCCCTCTTCGCCATCGGTGGCGAGGTCGACGGCATAGCCCGCACCCTCCAGCGTGGTACGCAGCTGGCGGCCGAGATTGGGTTCGTCCTCGACGATCAGGACGCGCATCGGCTTCTCTCCCCTTTTTGATTCAACGACTACGGCCGGTGATCTGACCGGTACGGGCATCGACATCGACCCAGATCACCGCGCCATCGCGCAGGAATTTGAGCGTGTAAATGCCGGTCGCCGGATCATAGTCGAAGCCGAGATATTGCGCGCCGCGCATCTGCGGCACGACCCGGCGTTCGATCTCGCGCATCGGCAGGATGCGCCCCTCTTCGCGGGCTGCCTGTGCCGCGCGGTGATCGCGCAGCCGCTGGTCGACCGTCGCCTGCGCGACACCCGACACCGCCAGCAATCCCAGGGCAAGGAACCGAACGATCATCACCATCAGGCCTGGCATAGGGGCCACGCCTTGAACAGCCCGTGAATAGGGCAGACAGGCTGGCGTAACTTGCTTCGTTCGCAACTGCGGCTTACCTGCCACACATGGCTGCACCGATATTGTCCTATGAGGGCCTTGGATTGATCCAGGGCAATGGCTGGCTGTTTCGCGGGCTCGACATCCATGTCGGCACACGCGACCGGCTGGCGCTGATCGGGCGCAACGGCGCGGGCAAGACGACACTGTTGAAGCTGATTGCCGGCGCGGTCGATGCCGATGAGGGCCGGCGGACGATCGTGCCGGGTACGCATGTCGTGCTGCTGGAACAGGACCCGCAGGTCGATGGCTATGCGACGCTGCGGGACTTCGCCCTGCGCGGACCGCGCGCGCCGGCCGAGCATGAGGTCGATGCCATCGCCGACCAGCTCGGCATCGACCTGAACCGCGAGGCGGCGACCGCCAGCGGCGGCGAGCGGCGGCGGGCGGCGATCGCGCGCGCGCTGGCCGAGAACCCGGACGTGCTGCTGCTGGACGAGCCGACCAACCATCTCGACCTGTCGGCGATCGAATGGCTGGAGGAATGGCTGAACCGCTATAACGGCGCGTTCATCGTCATCAGCCACGACCGCACGTTCCTGACGCGGCTGACCAAGTCGACGCTGTGGCTGGATCGCGGCGGTATCCGTCGCGCCGAGATCGGGTTCGGCGGGTTCGAGGCGTGGATGGAACAGGCCGCCGCCGAAGAGGAACGCGCGGCGCAGCGGCTCGACGCGAAGCTGAAGATCGAGGAACATTGGCTCCACCGCGGCGTCACCGCACGGCGCAAGCGCAACATGGGCCGCCTCGAAAAGCTCCACGAATTGCGGGCGCAGCGCGCAGCGATGCAGGGGCCGCAGGGCACCGCCAAGTTGGCAGTAGAGGCCGACGATACCAAGACCAAGGTGGTGATCGACGCCGAACATGTGACCAAGGCGTTCGGCGACCGCACGGTGCTGAAGGACTTTTCGCTGCGCGTCCGGCGGGGCGACCGGATCGGCATCGTCGGCGGCAATGGCGCGGGAAAGACGACGTTGCTGCGGCTGCTGACCGGCGACCTCGACCCCGATTCGGGCAGGATCATGCGCGCGCAGACGCTGGACGGGATCGTCATCGACCAGCAGCGCAAGCTGATGGCCCCCGAAAAGCGGGTGCGCGACGTGCTGGCGGACGGCGGCGACTGGATCGAGGTCAACGGGTCGAAGAAGCACGTCCATGGCTATCTGAAGGAGTTCCTGTTCGATCCGTCGATCGCCGAGGCGCGGATCGGCACGCTGTCGGGTGGCGAGCGGTCGCGGCTGCTGCTCGCCCGCGAATTCGCGCGACCGTCGAACCTGCTGGTGCTCGACGAACCGACCAACGATCTCGACCTGGAGACGCTGGACTTGTTGCAGGAGGTGATCGGCGATTATGCCGGGACCGTGCTGATCGTCAGCCACGATCGCGACTTTCTCGACCGAACGGTGACGGTGACGCTGGGCATGGACGGCAGCGGCCATGTCGACGTCGTGCCGGGCGGCTATGCCGACTGGGTCGCCAAGCGGCGCGAACGGAGCGCGGCGAAGGCCAAGGCGAAGCCGGTCGAGGCCGCGCCGGCCAAACCGAAATCGTCCAAGATGAGCTACAAGGACCAGCGCGACCTCGACATCCTGCCCAAGCGGATCGAGGAACTGGAAGCGGCGATCGAACGCGACGAAGCGCTGCTGGCCGATCCGGCGCTGTACACCAAGGACCCGAAGCGCTTCGCGGCGCTGAACGCGCAGATCGAGAAGGCGCGGGCGGAAAAGGACGCGGCGGAAGAGCGCTGGCTGGCGCTGGCGGAAATGGCGGAGGCGTAAAGCCCCTCCCCGCTTCGCGGAGAGGGGGACCAGCCGCAGGCTGATGGAGGGGGACAGCCACAAGCGATGCGTCCGCCGACAGCAGAGATTGGTTCGCGCGAAGGCGCGGAGACGCGAAGACGACATCCGCGCGGCAGCGCCTTCGCTTTCAGCCAACGTTGGTGATGAAGGGCGACAGAAGCCGCCGACGAAACCCCTTCGCGTCTCCGCGCCTTCGCGTGAACCAATCTTCTTCTAAACCACCTTGCCGTGGCGGCCGGCGAGATCAGTCACATACTGCCATGCCACGCGCCCCGACCGGCTGCCGCGCTTCGTTGCCCAGCCGATCGCCTCCTGCGCGTCGAACGGCAGGCCGTACGCCGTGCAGTAACGCTCGACGATCGCGACATAATGATCCTGGTCGACAACGTGGAAGCCGAGCGACAGGCCGAACCGGTCGGCCAGTGCCAGCGCATCGTCGATGCCGTCGCGCGGGTTGATGGCGCTATCCTGCTCCTTCAGGTCGCGCGGGATCAAATGACGGCGGTTGGCGGTGACGATCAGCCGGACGTTCGGCGGCCGCCCCTCCGCGCCACCTTCCAGCAGCGATCGCAACGCGCGGCCATCGGCGGGAGTATCGAAGCCGAGATCGTCAACGAACACGACGAACGCGCGCGGCATGTCGGCCAGTAGCGCGAACAGCGCGGGCAGCTTCGCCAGCGCCCCGGCCGATGCCTCCACCAGCGCGAGATTGCCGCCGTCCGCCTGCACCTGCCCGACCGCCGCCTTGACCAGCGCCGACTTGCCGGTACCGCGCGCACCCCATAGCAACACGTCATGCGCCGCCGCGCCATTGGCCAGCCGGTCGAGATTGGCGGTCAGCGCGTCGCGCTGCGCCTCGATCCCGACCAGCCGGTCGATCGGCAACGGCCGGAACCCCCGCGCCGCCGACAGCACCGCCCCGTCCCAGCCATAGGCCCGGTGCGCCAGCGGATCGGCGGCGGGCGGCGGCGGTGGCGACAGGCGTTCGAGCGCGGCGGCGATGCGAAGGAGCGGATCGGTCATGTCGCCGCCCTAGCCAGCGTCTAGGGCGCGATCAACGCCTGTGCCGCCGCGCGATCGGCAAAGCCCTTGTCCGCCAGCGCCGCGCGCGCATTGGCTGCTGCGACGGCGCGATCCCCGGCGGCGGCGGCGATCTGTGCCATGTGCCAGCGGATGCCGGCATGGGCGGGCGCGATCCGAACGGCCTTTGCCATCACCGGGATCGCCGCGCCGATATTTTCGTTCGCGAACAAGGCCCAGCCGAGCGCATCCGCCACCAGCGGATTGGCCGGCGCGATCCGATAGGCGGCAGCGGCATACTCCTGCGCGATTTCTGCCTGTCCGGCACCGGCATAGGCGTTGGCAAGTTCCGCCAGCACCGCCGCATCGCGGTCGCCGACCAGCGCGCGCAGTCGTTCGAGCGTTTCGATCGCCGCGTCATCGTCCCCGGCGGCCGCCTGCCACTGCGCCGCGAGGCGGAGCCCGGCGACGTTTGCCGGGTTCTGTGCCAGATAGAGCGACAGCGTCGCGCTCGCTTGCGCACGCTGTCCGGCGCGGTCGCGGGCATCGACCAGCCGCAGCATCGTCGCTTCGTCGAACCGGGTCGCGGCGGCGCGCGCATAGGCATCGGCCGCCTCGCCCATCCGTCCGGCGGCGGACAGCGTATCGCCCAGCAGCAGTTGCGCGGCGGGCGCGCCGGGATTGGCCGTTGCCACCCGCTGCGCCGCCGCGACCGCTTCGACGTTCTTCCCGGCCGCCGCCAGCGCCCGGATATAGGGGACCGCCACCGCCGGATCGCCGGGGGTGAGCCGAGCATCCTCCGCCAGCATCGCAAGGTCTTCATCGGGGGCGAAGGCGGTCGAGCGTCCGCGTCCGGGTGAGGCGGCGCGATCGAGCATCACCGCTGCGCCTGCCCGGTTGCCCAGCCGCTCCATCGCCCGCGCCGCCAGCGTCAGCGAGTAGCTGTCGGCATCGCCCCGCATCGCTGCCGGCCGGATATAATCGAGCGCGTCCTGTGCGGCATTGCTCTTGAGCAGCGCCAGCGCCAGCAGCTTGCGCGCGGTGACGTTGGTCGGCTGCCGCGCGACCAGTTCGCGGAGCGCGACTGCCGCCTGCCCCTCATTCCCCTGCGCCAGATCGATCGAGGCGCTCAGCAACAATGCGCCCGGCACGCCGGCGACACCGCGCCCGGTCTTGTCGAGGATGCTGCGCGCGGTGTCGTAATCGCCGGCGCGCGCCGCCAGCACCGCTTGCAGATAATAGCCCTGCGCGCTGCCCGGCCGCACCGCCATCGCCCGCCGCACCGCGTCCAGCATCGCGCTCGCCCGCCCGGCGTCGCCGAGCGTCGCGGCATATTCGATCAGCGTGTCATAGCCGTACGGATCGCGCTTCAGCGCCGCTTCGAACCATGGCAGTGCCGCGACCAGTCCATATTGGACGCGCACCGTTTCGGCGCGCAAGCGCAGCGCGTCGGGCGACGAGGGTTCGGCGCGGACTGCCGCCGCAGCGGCGTTGACCGCGCCGACCATGTCGCCCGCGCCCATCCGTATCTGTCCGAGCGCAACCCACGCAGCCGCGTCCTGTGGTGCGCGCGCGACGATCGCCTCCAGCGCGTTCAGTCCGCCGGCGACGTCGCCACCCGCGGCGACCGCCTGCGCACGGATGCGGTCGGCATAGGGGCGATAGCGCGCCGGAGTCTTGTCCGCCTCGGTCACCGCGCCGGTCGCGTCGCCCTGTAGCAGTCGGGCATGGGCGCGCAGCTGATGGATGCGCTGGGGATCGAAGCCGCCGGCCACCGCCCGGTCGATCGCGCCCTGTGCGGCGACGCCCTCGCCCAGCACCAGATGGGTGCGCGCCAGCACCGCCTGCGCCAGTCCCCATGTCGGGTCGGCGGCGGTCGCCGCCTGCGCGGCTTCGCGCGCCTGCGTCCAGTGCCCGGCTTCATAGTGCGCCAGCGCCTGTGCCAGCCGGGTCCGGGCATCGGCGGCATCGGCGCGCGCGGGCAGCACGCCGCCGATCGTGGCGAGCATTCCCGCCACGATCGCCAGCCCGCCCATGCCGAGCAGCGCGCGGATCGATCGATCAGGGTTGCAGGTCATAGCTCTTCATCAAGTCGTAGAGCGTCGGGCGGCTGATCCCCAGCAGCCGCGCCGTGCTCGAAATATTCCCTTGCGCCTGTGCCAGCGCCGACCGGATCGCTGATCGGTCCGCCGCCTCGCGCACCGCCTTCAGATTGATCGGTCCCGACAGAGACTGCGCGGTGCCGAAGTCGAGATCGGCGGCGGTCACCGCCTTGCCATCGGCCATGATCGCCGCGCGCTTCACCCGATTTTCCAGTTCACGGACATTGCCCGGCCAGCCCCACGCCTCGATCGCCGCCAGCGCGTCGAGGGCGAAACGTTTCTGGCCCAGCCCCATCTGCGCGGCATGGCGGTCGAGGAAATGCCGCGCCAGCAGCGCCGGATCGCCCGGCCGCTGCGACAGCGACGGGATGCGCACCACGATTTCGGCCAGCCGGTAATACAGGTCCTCGCGGAACCGGCCATCGGCGACCATCGCGTCGATATCCTGATGCGTCGCGCACACGATCCGCGTGTCGACCGGGATCGCCTTGCGCCCGCCGATCCGTTCGATCACCCGTTCCTGCAGGAAGCGCAGCAGCTTGACCTGCAGGGCAAGCGGCACATCGCCGATCTCGTCGAGGAACAGCGTGCCCCCCGCCGCCTGTTCGATCTTGCCCTCGGTCGTCTTGACCGCGCCGGTGAACGCGCCCTTCTCATGCCCGAACAACTCGCTTTCGAGCAGCGTTTCGGGGATGGCGGCGCAGTTGATGGCGATGAAATTGCCGCGCTTGCGCCGCGATGCGTCGTGCACCCCGCGTGCCAGCAATTCCTTGCCGGTGCCCGACGCGCCGAGCAGCATCACCGACACATCGGCCGGGGCGACCCGTTCGATCGTGCGCGTGACCTTCAGCATCTCCGGCGCGGCGGTAATCATGCCGCCCAGCACCGCCTGCCCCTCGATCCGGTCGGCCAGCCGGCGGTTCTCCGCCTCCAGCGCATGGACGTGGAAGGCGCGCGCGACGATCAGGCCCAGCGCGTCGATATCGATCGGCTTGGCGTAGAAATCCCATGCGCCCAGATCGATGGCGCGCAGCGCGCTCGCCCGGTCGCCATGGCCGCTGGCGACGACGATCTTGGTATCGGGCTTGATGGCGAGGATGGCCTCCATCGTCGCAAAGCCTTCGGTCACGCCATCGGGATCGGGCGGCAGGCCGAGGTCGAGCGTCACGACCTGCGGTTCCTCGGCACGCACCGCCGCGATCGCCGCATCGCGATCGCCCGCGACGACGATGTCATAGCCTTCATAGGCCCAGCGCAACTGGCGTTGCAGCCCGGCATCGTCCTCGACGATCAACAGGCACTTGCGTATCGTCATGCCGCTTGCTCCAGCATCGGACGCGCCGCCGCCAGGGTGACGCGAAAGCGCGCCCCCCGTCCCGGCTGGCTGTCGACAGCGATATGGCCGCCCATCGCGACCGCGAGTTGGCGCGCCTCGAACGCACCGATGCCGAAGCCCGAGGGCTTCGACGAGACGAACGGACGGAAGAGTTCGTCGCGAATGAACTGCCGGGTCATGCCGATGCCGGTGTCGATCACCTCGACCCACACCCGGTCGCCCGCATCGCCCAGCACGATGCGGACCGGATCGCTGCCGCCTGCATCGAGGGCGTTGTGGACCAGATGGTCGATCACCTGCTGCAACCGTGCCGGGTCGGCCGAGGCATGGAGCGTCGCCGGCCCCTCGACCACCACCGCTCCCCGCGTTCGGAAGCGCGCCACCGATCCGGCCGCGACGCTCGACAGCGCGACCGGGCGCAGCGCCTCGCCACGCGCCGGTTCGCGTTCGGACAGGCGGGCGAGCAGGTCGTTCATCCGAGTGGCGGATTCGTTCAGCGTCGCGACCATGTCGGCGCGGAAATCGGGATTGTCGGCATGGCGCACGGCGTTGCGCGCGACGAGGCTCAACTGGCTGACGATATTCTTCACGTCGTGCAGGATGAAGGCGAAGCGGCGGTTGAACTCCTCGAACCGGCGCGCCTCGGCCAGTGCCGACTGGGCGCGTTCCTCGGCCAGATAGCTTGCCACCTGGCGCCCGGCGATGCGCAGCAGGTCGAAATCCTCCCAGTCGAGCGCGCGGGCGAGCAGCGGCCGCGCGAGCAGGATCGCACCGGCCATCCGCCCCAGATGCGGCAACGGCACGACCACCCATGCTTCACCATGCGCCAGCATCGCCGCCGGCACCGCCGCGCCATCGGCGCCATCGAGCCGCTCGCGCAGCGGATCGAGTTCGAGGATGCGGCCGGTCACGCGCAGATGCTCCGCCAGCGTCATGCTGTCGGCGGCGGTGCCCAGCGCGTCGCCCTCCCAACGCCATGACGCGCCGACCGCCAGCCCGTCGCCTTCCGCGACCAGCAACAGCCCGGCCGGGGAGTCGGTCAGGTCGGCCACCGCCTTCACCAAGCGTTCGTCGAGCGGCGCGCCGCCCTTGGGCTCGCCCAGCGTCTCGGTGAAGCGGGTCCATTCGGAGCGATAGTCGTAGCGGTGGGTGAAGAGATGCTTGACCAGCTTGACCTTGACCCACGCCCGCAGCCAGCCGGACGAGGCAGCGGTCAGCACCGCGACGGTCGACCCGAACACGAACGCGGTCTGGCCGATCCGGGCATGGTCGCCGCCCAGCGCCGCGATCAGGCTGGTCGCCATGATCGTCACCGCGAAATAGGCCATCAGCCCCAGTACCGATAGCGTGTGGAACGTCGCGGTCCGCGACAGTTGCACGCCGCCGGTGCCGGGCCGCGACAGCGCCAGTGCGACCAGCAGCGCCATTGCCGCGAGGGCGACACCGCGCGCCGCGATCAGTTCGGCCGGGGCCTGCCCGACCAGATAGGCTGCGATGCACAGATTGACGTCGATCAGCCAGAACGCGCCGGCCGCGACCAGCACCATCCGCGTCGCCGCCGATGCCGCCACCGGGAACAGGCCATGGAGCAGCAGCAGCGCGCCGAGCGCCGCCAGCGCGCCGAGCACCGTCGATACCGCACCGATCATCGCCGCCGCCTGCGACCCCGGCATGGTCGCGGCGGCGAGGTCGAGTACGAGCTGCGCGATATCGACCGCCGCGACGGCAGCATAGGCGAGGATACGGCCCAGCCCCGCATCGTCGCTACCGGCGCGACGCTGGAGGACGATCAACAGCATCAGCCAGCCGAGCGTGCGTGCGCCCGCGAACAGGTGCGACACCGCCTGCGCATCGCCGATCCCCGCCACCGACAGGGTCCACAGCGCGGTCAACGCCAGCGCCAGCGCCAGCCAGCCTCGCGGCAGCGCCGTATCGGCTGCTCCGCGCCGGACCGTCCAGAAAGCGAGCGCGCCGAACAGCAGCGCCGCGATCGCATGGCCCCAGACGATGACGCCGATCAGCATGCGCTTACCGCGCTCCGCCCGACCAGATCACGACGCGCAGGGTCTGGAGCAGGATCAGCAGGTCGAGGAACGGCGAATAGTTCTTGGCATAATACAGGTCGTATTCCAGCTTCTGCCGGGCATCGTCGATCGATGCGCCATAGGGATAGTTGATCTGTGCCCAGCCGGTGATGCCGGGCTTCACCATATGCCGTTCGGCATAATAAGGCAGCTTGTCCTCCAGCGCCGACACGAACTCCGGGCGTTCCGGGCGGGGGCCGACGAAGCTCATTTCGCCGACCAGTACGCTCCAGCATTGCGGCAGCTCGTCGATCCGCGTCTTGCGCAGGATGCGGCCGATGCGGGTGATGCGGGGGTCGTTCTTTTCGGCCCAGACCGCGGTCCCCGCCGCTTCGGCATCGGTGCGCATCGACCGCAGTTTCGGAATGTCGAATCCGCTGCTGTACAGCCCGACGCGGCGCTGGCGGTAGAAGACGGGGCCGCGGCTGTCGAGCTTGACCGCGATCGCCGCGACCAGCAGGACCGGCAGCGTCAGCGTCAGCAGCAACAGGCTGGCGGCGATGTCGAACATCCGCTTGAACACGCTCGACACCATCCGCCCCGACGAGAAGCCGTCGGAGAAGATCAGCCACGACGGGCTGACGCTGTCGAGGTCGACGCGACCCGTTTCGCGTTCGAGGAAGGTCGAGATTTCGTTGACATGGACACCGGTGGTGCGGATGCGCAGCAGGTCCTTCAGCGGCAGGGCGTTGCGCCGCTCCTCCAGCGCCAGCACGACCTCCGACGCGCCGAGCAGCACGACGTGATCGGCAAGATTATAGATGGCGTCGCGGGCGATCGCTTCGGGGATGACCCGGTTCGCCTCGCTCATCGCGACATAGCCGACGACCACGAAACCGGCGCCGGGCGTCCGGCCGAGATCCTTCAGCCGCTGCGCGCGCGGGCCTGCCCCCAACACGATCACCCGCCGCTTGAACGCCTGCCCCCCGAACAGCGTACCGGTCAGGATGCGCAAGGTCAGCAGCAGCACCGCCGCGAAGCCCAGCCCGTAAGCTAGATTGGACCGCCAGAAGGTGATCGACGGCGCGAGGAAGAAGACGACGGCGAGGAAGATCGCCCCCACCGCGACCGCGACGATCAGCCGCGCCGCGGCGAACTTGATCGATTGCAACGCATCGGTGCCATAAATGCCGACCGCGACCAGTGCGGTTTCGAGACAGACGGCGAAGCTGAGCAATTGCGGGATGCGGGTGTGAATCGGCTCGACCGCCATGTCGATCTGCATCGCCCGCGTGACCCAGCCAAGTTCGGCCGCCACCAGCAGGACGAGAAAATCGAGCAGACCCAGCAGCAAGACGGCGTGCGGAATATAATGTTTGAACAGCCGAATCATCGCCGGGCTCTCGATACAGGTGTAAGCCAGTCCGACACCCACCCCGTATCGCGCGAAAGCGCAAAGAAATACTGAACGGGATGGATACGCATCGTCACATCGTTGTTGTATCGCAACACTCGCTTGCCCGTCCGGGCGGGCCGTTTTTGCCTGCCTGATCCTGTTCGGAGATCCGATCCATGCCCGTTTCGTCCGCCATCGTCCCCGTCATTCTGTCCGGGGGGGCGGGCACCCGCCTGTGGCCGATGTCGCGGCCGGAACGGCCCAAGCAGTTCCTCGCGCTGACCGCCGCCGAGACGATGTTGCAGCTGACCGCGCGCCGTGCCGCGGGCGAAGGCTATGCTGCGCCGATCGTCGTCGCCAATGCCGCCCATGCCGATGCGGTCGCCGAACAGCTGTCGGCCATCGGTTCGACCCCGCAGGCGATCATCCTCGAACCGATGGGCCGCAACACCGCGCCCGCCATCGCGCTGGCGGCGATCGCCGCGGGCGGCGGCGATGCGCCGTTGCTGGTGATGCCGTCGGACCATGTCATCCTCGACCTCGACGCATTTCGCGTCGCGATCGACCGCGCGCTACCGCTGGTCGAGGATGGCTGGATGGTGACGTTCGGCATCGCCCCCGATGCGCCCGAAACCGGCTATGGCTGGATCAAGGTCGGCGAGCCGCTGGCCGAAGGCGTGAATCGCGTCGACCGCTTCGTCGAGAAGCCACCGCTGGATGCGGCGGAAGCGATGCTGGCATCGGGCGACCATGCGTGGAACGGCGGCATCTTCCTGTTCCGCGCCGACCGGTTCCTCGACGCGATCGGTCGGTTCGTGCCGACGATGCTGGAAGCGGCGCAAGGGGCGATGGACCGGGCGCAGCGCGACGGCATCTGCATCCGCCCCGAGGCGGAGGCGTTCGCCGCCAGCCCGTCCGACTCGATCGACTATGCGGTGATGGAGCGCGACGACCGGGTGGCGGTCGCGCCGGTGGCGATGGGATGGAGCGACGTCGGCAGCTGGGACGCGCTGCACGCGATCAGCGACCGCGACGATGCGCACAATGCCACCGGCGGCGACGTGACGCTGGTCGACACCAGCGGCTGCCTCGTCCGGTCGGACGGGGTGCGGATCGCGATGGTGGGGGTCAGCGACCTGATCGTCGTCGCCAGCGGCAACGACGTCATGATCCTGCCGCGCGGACGTTCGCAAGAGGTCAAGCGCTTGCTGGAAGCGATGAAGGCGAACTGAACCGAACCAGTACGTTGGCGCACCGGCGAAACCCCCTTCCCTTCGCCGGTACGCAGCCTAGGCTGTCGAGACACTATGGAGTGCGCGTTGTGCGGGCAGGATTCGGTGCGGCGTTGGGCGTATTGGCGATGCTATCGGCCTGCGGAGGCGGGGGCGGAAGCGGCAGCGTCCTGGGTGGCGGCAGCAGCGGCGGGGTTTCCCCGACGCCCTCCGCCACGCCGACACCGACGCCCACCACCACGGCGGGCTGTTCGCTGCGCGAGCGGCAGGACTGGGCGCTGGCCCAGCTGCGCGAATGGTATCTGTTCCCCGAAACCCTGCCGGCGAGCCTGAGCCCCGCGCCCTACGCCACGGTCGACGCCTATGTCGACGCGCTGACCGCGACCGCGCGGGCGCAGGGGCGCGACCGGTACTTCACCTATCTGACGTCGATCGCCGAGGAAAATGCCTATTACGACGCGGGCGAGACCGCCGGCTTCGGCACCCGCTTCGCGCTCGACACGACCGGCCGTCGCCTGTTCGTGATCGAATCGTTCGAAGGGACGCCGGCACTGAACGCCGGCATCGATCGCGGGACCGAGATCCTGCAGATCGGCACCGGCAGCGGCAGTCTGCGCAGCGTGTCGGCGATCATCGACGCGACCGGTATCGATGGCCTGAACGATGCGCTGGGCCCCGATACGGTCGGCACCGCGCGCACGTTCGAGTTCCGCACCGCCGAGGGCACCACCCGCACCGAGACCGTCGCCAAGGCCGACTATGCCCTGCTGCCGGTATCGACCCGCTATGGCGCCAAGGTGCTGACCGATGGCGGCAAGAAGGTCGGTTACGTCAACCTGCGCACGTTCATCACCACCGCCAACCAGCCGCTGCGCGACGCCTTCGCCAGTTTCCGGGCGCAGGGGATCACCGAGTTCGTCATCGATTTCCGCTACAATGGCGGCGGGCTGATCTCGGTCGCCGATCTGATGGGCGACCTGTTGGGTGGCGGCAAATCGACCAGCCAGGTCTATAGCTACACCACCTTCCGCCCCGAAAAATCGTCCGAGAACGAGACGAAATACTTCGCGCCGACTGCGCAGTCGGTGACGCCGACCAGGATCGCGTTCATCGGCACCGGCAGCACCGCATCGGCCAGCGAATTGGTCATCAACGCCTTCGTCCCCTATCTCGGCAACAACATGGCGCTGATCGGCACCAACACCTATGGCAAGCCGGTCGGGCAGATCGCGGTCGATCAGGCAGCGTGCGACGACCGGCTGCGCATCGTCGCGCTGTCGGTGCAGAATTCGGCGCGCTCGGCGGCCTATTTCGATGGCCTCGCATCGGTGGTGCCCAACACCTGTTCGGCGACCGACGACATCAATTATCCGCTGGGCGACCCGCGCGAGCAATCGGTCGCTCGCGCGCTCGACTTCCTTGCCGGGCGCAGCTGTTCGCGGATCGGATCGGCGGCGGCGACCGCCGCGACCCGCGACGGGCTGCGCGTCGCCGGCGACGGGGTCGAGGGACGCGCCCTGTTGCAACCCGCCCGCCCGTCGACCGTGCAGCGCGAGGTGCCGGGCTTGTTCTGACCCGGCCCGCTCGCTACCCCGGCGGCGACAAGGGGGACGGCATGAGCGACGACGACTATATCTATGACGAGGCGACCGGCGAATGGGTGCCCGCGTCGCAGGCGACGGCCACTGCCGCGCCGGACGACGCGGTGGTGGTGCGCGACGCGGTCGGCAACGTGCTGGCCGATGGCGATCAGGTAACGCTCATCAAGGACCTGACCGTCAAGGGCGCGGGCCAGACGCTGAAGCGCGGTACCCTGATCAAGTCGATCCGCCTGACCGGCGACGCGCAGGAGATCGACTGCAAGTTCGACGGCATCAAGGGGCTGGTGCTGCGCGCCGAGTTCGTCCGCAAGCGGACATGATCGCCGGGATCGATCCCAGTTGGGAGGCGGCGCTTGGGCCTCTGCTGGCCGGCGACACGATGGCGACCTTGCGCGATTTCCTGAAAGGCGAGAAGGCGGCGGGCAAGCGCATCCTGCCGCATTCGCGCGACTGGTTCGCGGCGCTGGCGCTGACCCCGCTTCCCCAGGTGCGGGTCGTCATTCTGGGGCAGGACCCGTATCACGGGCCGGGACAGGCGCATGGCCTGTCCTTTTCGGTCCGGCCGGGCGTCGCCGTGCCGCCGTCGCTGCGCAACATCTTCAAGGAATTGCAGACCGATCTGGGCCTGACGCCGCCCGCGCACGGGTTTCTGGAGCATTGGGCGCGACAGGGGGTGCTGCTGCTGAACACCGTGCTGACGGTCGAGCAACACCGCGCGGCATCGCATGCTGGGCGCGGGTGGGAGGCGTTCACCGACGCGGTCGTCCATGCCGTCGCCGACCGGGCGGAACCGACCGTGTTCCTGCTATGGGGCGCGCATGCCCAGAAGAAGGCGGCGTTCGTCCGCGACGTGGGCACAGGCGGTCGCCACCTCGTGCTGCGCGCCCGTCACCCCTCCCCGCTGTCGGCGCATAGCGGCTGGTTCGGCAGCCGTCCGTTCAGCCAGGCCAATGCGTTTCTGGCCGAGCACGGTCGGGGCACGATCGACTGGTCGCTGCCCGCGCTCGATACGATGCCGGAACCATCCTTCCCCGTCGACGATTGATGCGGCCGACCGCCAACTCGGCGGGACCAACTTCAAGGGG
>NZ_LMLN01000002.1:47530-77482 GCF_001421915.1 Sphingomonas sp. Leaf62
GCGGCAATGCCGACGACAAGGCCGCCGACAATATCGAGGCGATGACCGAGAACAAGGCGGACGCGCTGGAAGATCAGGCCGACCTGACCAGCAACGAGCAGGTCGAGGATGCGCTGGAAGCGCAGGCCGAGAACGTCCGCGACATGGGCGAGGACGCCGCCGACAAGGCCGACGACAACGACAATGCGCAGGTCGAACAGGCCGTCCGCAACCAGATGTAAGCCGAACCGCCGCACCCCCGATCGCGGGGGTGCGGCACCGTTCCCTTGCCTATCCCGCGACCGATGCGTCCGGCGTCGCCACCACCGGTGGCAGGTCGGGCACGCCCGGCAGGTCATAGCGATCCATGCTGATCCCGGCACAGCCATAGGTCGCCCGGTTCTGCCACTGCGCCCTGGTCAGCTTCGCCGCCAGCGCAGGTTGCCGCGTCGCCAGCGTCCTGGCCGCATCCTCGCCCTGCCCCGCAAAGAGCACGCCGTCGAACCGCTTCCCATCGGCATGGCGCGCATTCAGATAGGGCACGAAGTCGCCGAGATAGGCGACCTGTCCCGGTTCGACATGCACCATCGGCGCACCGAAGCAGTTGGTGGTGGTGACCGGCAAGTTCGCGACCGACGTCGCGTTCAGCACATAGTCGCCCGGCGTCACGCGCAGCACCTGCACCTCGTAGGGCGACTTCCGGTCGCCGCTGTTGACCGTTACGCCATAGGTGGTCAGGTCGTTCTTCGCCTTCCAGTCGCGCGGGCGGTACAGCGCGTCGTGCTTGCCCGCATCGTAGCGCAGCAGTTGCAACTGCGCCGAGCGGCCAGCGCTGGCCGCGTCCAGCCGGCGAAAGGCGACGACGATCGCCGCCTCGCCCGGTGCCAGCACGAACGGCGCGGCGGCATCGACCTTCTTCCCCAGAAACACCGTCCCCGGCAGGGTCAGCGGGGCATCGATCCGCCATGACGGATCGACCGGCGTGGTGAAGCCGGTGCGCTCGGTTACCTTGCCGGCGACCTCCGCCTCGCCGATCTGCCGGTCGAGATAGGCGATCCGCTCGGCCTCTGGCATCGCCGTGATCTTTGCGGCGACGGCATCGTCGCGCTCGACCAGCCGCCAGCCACGGATCAGCAAACAGCTTTGCCGGTTCGCCCGCCGCTGCTGCCCCTGCGCGATCGCGCCGGCGATCAGCCCGCCGAGCAGGCCACCGGCCCCCGCCGCGATCGGCGAGATCACCGCCGGGTTATAGACCATCGGCACCGTCCCCGCCGGGGTGCGCGATCCGCGCGCGATCAGGCGGCATTGCTGCCATGCCAGATCATAATCAGCCCGCGTCGCGCCGGGCCGGTTGTAGAAGCGCGACGGCGTCAGGTCGCGCGCGGCATCCTCGGCAATCTCCTTGGGATCGTCGACCGGCGCGACCGCGTCCTGCGCGACGGGCGTCGCCGCCCCGCCGCCCGTCGGCGCCTGCGTCGTCTGCACCGCCTGCGCCAGCACCTGCCCAGGCAACATCGCCGCCATTCCCGCGATCAGGATCGAACGTTTCATCTTACCCCCCTGCCGGCGCTCGCCCCCGAGGCCGGTCCAAGGAGATGATAGCATCGTATCCGGTTCAGGGAAGCGGGCAGCCGCAGGCAGGCGGGACAGGATCCGGACGGGCGGCGGACGCCGGATGACGCCCCACCTCCCGTCCAAAGGTCACAAAGGTCACACTCGCCGCATCGTGCGCCCCGTGCGTGGCCGCTTGGGGCGCGGGCAGTTGCCATGGGGTCGGGACGCCGGATTGTGCCGGGAGCCCCGTCCAAAGGTCACGAAGGTCACACTCGCCGCGTCTTGCGCGCCGCACGTGGCGGTTTCGGGCGTTTGGGGCGGGGAACGGTGATGCCGCGCTTGGCCAGTTCCAGTTCGATCTCGAACGCCTCGCCCAGCGGGCCGGGTTCGGACAGATGCAGGTCGTCTTGCGCGGCCCATGCCGCCGCCAGTGCTTCGGGCATGGGCGGCTCGACCGGTGCCATGACCGGTTCAGGACGGCGGTCGGGGTCGAGCCAGCCGGGCAGTTTGCCATCGCTCAGGTCGGCGACCTCGATTGCGACGTCGAGATCGGCGGGGGCCATCAGCTTTTCGGGCTCGGCGGGCGGCACGGGGGTGAGCGCGTCGAGCGCCTCGGCGACGCTGGGGGTCGGGGTTGGCGCCGGTGCCTCCGCCTCGCCGCGCGCCGACCGGCGGCGCTGCTGTTTGCCGTAGCGGTCGGGATAATGGGCGGCGAGCAGGAACATCAGCATCCGGTCGCCGGGGCGATGCCGCGACCCGACCCGCCGCCCCTCCGCATCGAGCACCGGTTCGACGGTGCCGTTGATCGCCCGGTCGAACGCGACGTCGACCAGCATCCCCACCGCCTGCGCCACCGCCGCATCCCATGCGCGGGCAAAGGCCTCGCCACCGGGCGAGCGGCGCAGGCGATAGGCGGTGCTGGGCGACATGCCGACCGCGCGCGCCGCATCGGCGACCGACCCGCCATCGGCGAGCGTTTCGATGAAATCGCGCTGTTTCTTATCGGACCAGCCGTCGCTGCGCGGTTTGCGGCGGACGGGGACCCATTGATAGTCGGCGGGGTCATAGCCGTTGGCGTCGAGATAGGGTGTCTCGGACGGAACGGTCAGGTTCGAGGGGGCGTGCGCCGGGAAGGGCGCGGGCGAATGCTCGGAGAGCTGGCTTTGGTTGCGCATGGGCGGGAGGGGAACATATTGGGAACTTGTAGGACAGTGGTTTTTGGGGTTAGCTTTGCTGCGAGCGTTGTTTTGGATACATTCGACGGATGGAATCGATCAGCCTTTCCGCTGCACGCGCCAACCTGAAATCGGTCGTGGACCGGGTCGTCACCGACCGGGTGCCGGTGGCGATCACCCGTCGGCGCGGCGAGGGCGTCGTGATGATTTCGGCCAGCGAATGGGCGTCGATCGAGGAAACGCTGTATTTGCTGCGGTCACCGAAGAATGCGGAGCGGTTGTTGGAGAGCATCGCCGAACTGGAAGCCGGCGGTGGCGAGGTCCACGACCTGATTCAGCCGTGAACGTCCGGTTTTCGTCGAAGTCGTGGGCGGAGTATCTCGACCTGCACGCGACCGATCCGAAGCTGTTCGCCAAGTGCAACGCGCTGATCGAGGAATGTCGGCGGCATCCGTTCAAGGGAACGGGCAAGCCCGAGCCGCTGGGCGGAAACCTGTCTGGCTGGTGGTCGCGTCGGATCAGCCATGAGCATCGGTTGGTGTATCGAGAGGCCGGGTCGGGCGAGATGCAGATGCTGGAGGTGGCGCAGTGCCGGTATCATTATTGAGCTTAAAGAACCACAACGATCAAAATAACCGAACGTTGAGGCTTCTAACACTTGCACCGCGATTTAGTTTCTGACACCTTACCAATGTCGAAGCTGAATGGCTCCACCGCATAGCGGTGATCGCCCCGTTGACGCTTCGATGCACAGTCGTGCGGGCACAACTCCCCCGCGCAGCGGGGCTTGCGTAACGTTCTTTAAAGTAACTGCTCGACTGTATCAGCGTTGCACCACCTCTTGCCGGAGGTGGTGCAAGCTGGAGGCGGATGCCTACCTCGCTCTGGAGAACGAGGTTGAACCTTAGTTGCCCTCACATAAGAGTCAACGCGCGCATCCGACGTTGCACTCATTCTCAACAGAGGCGACAAAGCATGACTAACGGGCGCGTGAAACTGGGAACGATGGTCGACATCGGTGATTACTGCCCGGAAACCGGATACTGGCGTCATGGAGCGTCCGGTTCCCCTACATACATCGCGCAGGGGCATCGCATTCCTCCAACTGATGATGGTACCAGCGTTTGGACGTTGATCCTTTACGCATAAACTGAAGGCCGGCGGGANCATGGTTCCCCTCCCCGCATAGCGGGGAGGAGTTTTTAGTCCGATTACTCCGCTGGCAGGTACACCTCGCTGCCCTTCTCGCGGAACTTCTCGCTCATTTCCGCCATGCCGGCCTCGGCCGCCGCTACCGAGGCGGGGCCGTTGGCGAACAGCGCGCGGTCCGCATCCGCCTTGTCGGCGGCGAGGAAGGTGTCGGCCGGGGCGTTCTGCTTGGCGGCGAATTCGCGGACTTCGGCCGTGATCTTCATCGAGCAGAATTTTGGACCGCACATCGAACAGAAATGCGCGGTCTTGGCGCCTTCGGCCGGCAAGGTCTGGTCGTGGTAGGATTCCGCCGTGTCGGGGTCGAGCGACAGGTTGAACTGGTCGCGCCAGCGGAAGTCGAAGCGGGCGCGCGACAGGGCGTCGTCGCGCATCTGTGCGGCCGGATGGCCCTTGGCCAGATCGGCGGCATGGGCGGCGAGCTTGTAGGTGACCACGCCGACCTTTACATCGTCGCGGTCGGGCAGGCCCAGATGCTCCTTGGGCGTGACGTAGCAGAGCATCGCCGTGCCGTACCAGCCGATCATCGCCGCGCCGATGCCGCTGGTGATATGGTCGTAGCCCGGCGCGATGTCGGTGGTGAGCGGCCCGAGGGTATAGAAGGGCGCTTCGCCGCAGACCTGCAGCTGCTTTTCCATATTCTCCTTGATCTTGTGCATCGGCACATGGCCGGGGCCTTCGATCATGACCTGCACGTCCTGCGCCCAGGCGCGGTGGGTCAGTTCGCCGAGCGTGAAGAGCTCGCTGAACTGCGCTTCGTCATTGGCATCGGCGATCGAACCGGGGCGGAGACCATCGCCCAGCGAATAGGCGATGTCATACGCCTTCATGATCTCCGTGATCTCGTCGAAATGTTCGTAGAGGAACGATTCGCGGTGATGGGCGAGGCACCATTTCGCCATGATCGACCCGCCGCGCGACACGATGCCGGTCACGCGCTTCGCGGTCATCGGGATGTAGGGCAGGCGGACGCCGGCATGGATGGTGAAGTAATCCACGCCCTGTTCGGCCTGTTCGATCAGCGTGTCGCGGAAGATCTCCCACGTCAGTTCCTCGGCGATGCCGCCGACCTTTTCCAGCGCCTGATAGATTGGCACCGTGCCGATCGGCACCGGCGAGTTGCGCAGGATCCATTCGCGGGTGTCGTGGATGTTGCGCCCGGTCGACAGGTCCATGACCGTGTCGGCACCCCAGCGGATCGACCAGACCAGCTTGTCGACTTCGGCGGCGACGTTCGATGCGACCGCGCTGTTGCCGATGTTCGCGTTGATCTTGACGAGGAAATTGCGACCGATCGCCATCGGTTCGGTTTCGGGGTGGTTGATGTTGTTGGGAATGATCGCCCGGCCGCGCGCCACTTCGTCGCGGACGAATTCGGGGGTCACGTAATCGGGGATCGCCGCGCCGAAGCTCTCGCCGTCGCGGACATAGTCGCGCAGCATTTCGCGACCGAGATTTTCGCGGGTCGCGACATATTCCATTTCCGGCGTGATGATGCCGCGCCGGGCATAGTGCATCTGGCTGACGTTCGCGCCGGCCTTGGCGCGCAAGGGGCGCTTGACGACGTTCGGAAAGGGCTGGACGCCGCCCGAGCGGTCGGGGCCGAGCTGGCCGTTATCCTCGGGGCGCAGTTCGCGGGCGTCGTAGCTTTCGACGTCGCCGCGGGCCATGATCCAGTCGCGGCGCAGCTGCGGCAGGCCGGCCATGATGTCGATGCGGGCATTGGGGTCGGTGTACGGCCCCGACGTGTCATAGACGTTGAGCGGCGGTTCTCCGCAAGACGGGTCGAGGTCGATCGCGCGCATCGCGACGTTCAGGGGGCCGATATGCACCTTGCGGCTGCCACGGATCGGGCCGGTGGTGACGCCGATTTCGGTCTTTGCGGGGATGTCTGCCATATTCCACTCCATGCGGAGGGGGCGGAATTGTCGTGACCGCGCCCTCCCTACGCCGGTGTCAGCCGGATCAGGTTCAGCGGGTCGAAGGCTGCGGCCTTCCTCTCAAGCGTGACGGAACGCTCCCCCGGGGACGGTGCGGTTGTAGGCGCGTTGCGGGCGGGCGTCAAAGCAATGGTACGGGCCGGCGACGATCCGCCATCCTTCCGGCCTTCGCCAGAAGGACGATGGTCGGCTGGGGTGCCGCCCCGCCGCTACAACAGGTCGAGCTGCCCGCTGGGCGGCTCGCCCGCACCGAAGCCGGCCATGGTCACCCCGACCAGCCGCAACCCCATGCGCAAGGGATAGAGCGTCGCGATCAGCCCGCGCGCGGTGGCGTGCAGCGTCGCGCGGTCGCGGACCGGGGCGCCCAGCGTGCGGCTGCGGGTGACGATGCGGAAATCGGCGTATTTCGCCTTTACGGTGACGGTGCGGCCATGCTGTCCGGTCTTCTCCACCCAGTCCCAGACGTCGTCGGCCATCGCCAGCACGCGTTCCTCGATCGCTTGCGCGTCGGTCAGGTCGCTATGGAAGGTGGTTTCGGAGCCCGACGATTTGCGCACGCGGTTGGGGCGGACCGGGCGGTGGTCCTCGGCGCGGGCGATGCCGTGATACCAGCTGCCCGCCTTGCCGAATGTGCGTTGCAGGTCGGGCAGCGTCCAGCCCGCCAGATCGGCGCCGGTGCGGATGCCCAGCGCCTCCATCCGCTCGACCGTCTTGGGGCCGATGCCGTGGAACTTGCCGACCGGCAGCGACGCGACGACGCGCGGGCCGGCCTTTACCGGAATGACGAACTGGCCATTGGGCTTGTTCATGTCGGACGCCAGTTTGGCGAGGAATTTGTTGTAGCTGATCCCCGCCGATGCAGTGAGGCCGGTGACCGCCAGGATGCGCGCGCGGATTTCCTCCGCGGTCGCGGTGGCGCTGGGCAGGCCGCGCCGGTTGGCGGTGACGTCAAGATAGGCCTCGTCGAGCGACAGCGGCTCGACCAGATCGGTATAGTCGAGAAAGATGTCGCGGATCTGGCCGCTGACCGCCTTGTACACCTCGAAGCGGGGACGGACGAAGATCAGGTCGGGGCAACGCCGGATCGCGGTGACCGACGGCATCGCGCTGCGCACGCCGAACACGCGCGCTTCATAGGATGCGGCGGCGACCACGCCACGCCCGCTCGACCCGCCGACCGCGACCGGCTTTCCTTTAAGCTCAGGCGCATCGCGCTGCTCGACCGACGCGAAAAAGGCGTCCATGTCGATGTGGATGATCTTGCGGGTGAGGTCCGACATCTCGCGGGTTTACAATGGCCTGCGGATGGGTTTGCCCTGCGGCGCGGCGTGGCGCAAGAACAAAAGGCGAATGTGCCTACTCCCCTCCCTGGAAGGGGAGTAAGCGACTCAGTTGTTCGTCAGGTTGAGGAACACGTCCTCGAGGTCCGCCTCGCGTGTCACGACGTCGACGATGCCGTACCCTTGCGCCGCGACCGCCGCCAACACCTCACCGGCGTTCGCCACATCCTTGCGATAGGTGATCGCGAGCAGCCGGTCGCCCTTGCGCTCGACCTTCTCGAATACCCCGGCGGCGGGTAGCTCGGCGAGGTCGCGATCGAGCGTCAGTTCGACCGCCTTTTCCTGCGCCATGCCCAGCAATTCGCGGGTCGGCTGGTTGGCGACGACGCGGCCATGGTTGATGATGGCGATGCGGTCGCACAACTGCTCCGCCTCTTCCAGATAGTGGGTCGTCAGCACCACCGTCACGCCGTCGGCATTGAGTTCGCGGACATAGTCCCATAGCTGCTGGCGAAGCTGGATATCGACGCCGGCGGTCGGTTCGTCGAGCACCAGCACCGGCGGCGAATGGACCATCGCCTTGGCCACCATCAATCGCCGCTTCATGCCCCCCGACAGGGTGCGGGCATAGGCGTTGGCCTTGTCCTCCAGATGCACCGCGCGCAGCAGGTCCATCGTGCGGCGTTTCGCCTTCGGCACGCCGTACAGGCCGGCCTGAATTTCCAGCGTCTCGGCAGGGGTGAAGAACGGGTCGAACAGGATTTCCTGATTGACGATACCGATCGACGCCTTGGCATTGCGCGGATGCTGGTCGATGTCGAAGCCCCAGATCGACGCGCTGCCGCCGGTCTTGTTGACGAGTCCCGCCAGCGTGTTGATGAGCGTCGACTTGCCCGCGCCGTTGGGGCCGAGCAGACCGAAGATCTGGCCACGCGGCACATCGAACGACACGCCGTCGAGTGCGACCTTGGCCGGTGCCCCGCCCTTTCCGGCGGCATAGGTCTTGCACAGGTCGCGGATCGAGATGGCGGCTTGGGTTTCCATAGGGTCCGCCGATACGCCCGCCCCGGCCCCAAGCCAAGCACCGATCCAACTTGTCGAGCCTTCGCGGCATTGCTATCGCAGGAACCATGCTGCCCCCGCCCGAACTCCTCCGCGTCTCCACCCCTCGCGTCGCCTGCGACGGCTCCGGCGAAATCGCCGCCGCGCTCGGCCACCCGCGCGTGTGGTTGCAGATCGACGAAACGGGCTACGTCGATTGCGGCTATTGCGACCGGCGCTTCGTGCTGATCGGTGGTCCGGCCGATGGGGCGGACCAGAGCAAGCTGAAGGATCATGGGGACGGCGCGGGCCGGTAAGGCCGAACGCAGTTCGGACGACCAGCATGGCCCGCCCGGCCGGCGGCGGGCAAGCTCGCCTTTGCCTGCCGACTGACGACGCGGCTTTGCCGCGGCGGTGCTGAACTCCCTCCCGTCTCTCCGAACGTCATTCCAGCGAAGGCTGGGATCTCCCGATGATGACGCGTGACAGGAGCCGCTAAAGGCCCCAGCCTGCGCTGGGGCGAAGGTTTATCCGGTCGCTGACAATACGTTCTTTCGAACGTCCCCGGTCGGACCGGCATAAGCACGCACGTTGAACGGCGTAGCCGCGCAACGCCTTATCCGCCGAGCATTGCGATCCGCTCGTGCTCAGTGCATAGTGCGATCGCGGCTAGCGTTCGCTGTCCCTTCGCCAGCGCTATTACCGTTATCAAACTGCGCACCAAGCTGTCGTCCTGCGCCTCCCGCAGATCGCGCAACGCCAACGGCAATGCAGATTTCCAAGCGGTTTCGTAATCACCAGCGAGTTCGACCGGCATTGGCACATTGCCTCCCGCCAGACGCGCCTCTTCGATCGAAGCAATCAACGCATAGCCGTTCCAATCGGGCAATTCCGCCTGTTCCAGCATCCGCACAATCCCGGGGACGGCGGCATAGGACGCCGAGTTTACCGAGCCTTGATGGTATAGATTGTCCCACAGCTCGCGGACGACCTCAGAAGCCGCGCTTTCATGCCATGCCTCGATGAGTGGACCGGGGTCGAATGGCTCACCATAAGCGTTCAGCAAAATAGTGGTCACATGGCACTCCGCCTATCGATGGTTTCCTGCAATGCCCAAATAGATACGAAGAGTCATCTGGGTCGCTGATGTGCGCCGTGTCGCACGTCCTGCGCATTCTGCGCCAACTCTGTTCCCCCATTCCCCCACGCCACCGCCACCCTATATTCCACCAATGACCCCGACCGATCCCCGCTCGTACCTCTATGCCGGCGACCTCGACCCCGCCGCCGCCCTTCGCGCCACGCAGGAGACGCTGCGACACGCCGAGGATGGCGAACTCTATCTCCAGTATCGCCGCTCCGAGGCGTTCGGGTTCGACGATGGCCGGTTGAAGACCGCGTCGTACGACACCCATGCCGGCTTCGGCCTGCGCGCGGTGTCGGGGGAGACGACCGCGTTCGCCCATGCCAACGAACTGTCCGAAGCGGCGATCCGCCGCGCGGGCGAAACGATGGCGCTGATCGATCCGGCCAGGGGGGCCAAGGCACCGCCGCCGCGCGGCAACAACCGGCATCTCTATACCGCCGCCGATCCGCTCGACCTGATCCCCTTTGCCGACAAGGTCGCGTTGTGCCAGTCGATCGACGCCGCCGCCCGTGCGCGCGATCCGCGCGTCTGCCAGGTCTCGGCCAGCCTGCTCGGGTCGTGGACGGTGGTCGAAATCGTCCGTCCCGATGGATTCGTCGCCACCGACGTCCGCCCGCTGGTGCGGATGAACGTGTCGATCGTGGTCGAATCGAACGGACGGCGCGAAACGGGCAGCTACGGCATCGGTGGGCGCTATCTGTACGATTCGCTGTTCGCGCCCGAGACGTGGAACCGTGCGATCGACGTCGCGCTGGCGCAGGCGCTGGTCAATCTGGAGGCGGTCGACGCGCCGGCGGGCGAGATGACGGTGCTGCTCGGCAATGGCTGGCCCGGCATCCTGCTGCACGAGGCGATCGGCCACGGGCTGGAGGGCGATTTCAACCGCAAGGGCACCAGCGCCTTTTCGGGGCGGATCGGCGAGCGGGTGGCGGCTCCCGGTGTGACGGTGATCGACGACGGGTCGATCGCCGACCGGCGCGGATCGCTGTCGATCGACGACGAGGGCACGCCGACCCAGGAAAATATCCTGATCGAGGACGGCATCCTCAAAGGCTATATCCACGACCGGCTGAACGCGCGGCTGATGGGCGTCGCGCCGACCGGCAATGGCCGGCGTCAGGACTTCTCGCACGCGCCGATGCCGCGCATGACCAACACCTTCCTGTCGGGCGGCAAGGACGATCCTGCCGAGCTGCTGTCGCGGGTGAAGAACGGCATCTTCGCCAAATCCTTCGGCGGCGGGCAGGTCGACATCGTGTCGGGCAAGTTCGTGTTTTCCTGCACCGAAGCCTATCGGGTCGAGAATGGCCGGATCGGGGACCCGATCAAGGGCGCGACGCTGATCGGCGATGGGCCGGAGGTGCTGAAACAGGTGCGCGGCATCGGCAACGACTTCGCGCTCGACGAGGGCGTCGGCATGTGCGGCAAATCCGGGCAGTCGGTGCCGGCGGGCGTTGGACAGCCGACCTTGCTGATCGACGGGCTGACCGTCGGCGGCACCGCCTGATGGCGCTTGCGGAACTCGGCCGCTTTCCGCGCGTCGAAGCCCAGATCATCGTCGGGCGGCTGACGAGCGAAGGCATTCCGGCGGTGGCGTTCGATGGCGAGGCGAGCATCGGCGACGGCAGCTGGCTGTTGATCCCGGTCCGGGTGATGGTCGATGCCGACGACTTGTCCGATGCCCGCCGGATCATCGATCGTGCTGCCTGAAAAACGGGCAATCGTGCGGCGCTGCACAAATTAACCGCTCGGTAACCATATTGCCAAGCCGCTAACCGGCGTAAAACCAGTAGAATCCTGTTTGGCACGAAGGATGCAGAGCTCCCTCATGAGCAATCATGCGACGAGGGGGCGACATGAAATTAGTCATCGCCATCATCAAGCCATTCAAGCTGGATGAGGTACGCGAAGCACTGACCGAGATCGGCGTCGCGGGCATGACCGTGACCGAGGTCAAGGGATTCGGCCGGCAAAAGGGCCAGACCGAAATCTATCGCGGCGCGGAATACAGCACCAACATGGTGCCCAAGATCAAGATCGAGGTCGTGTGCGATGCCGACATCGCCGCGCGCGTTGTCGAAGCGGTGCAGGCCGCCGCCAACACCGGCGCGATCGGCGATGGCAAGATCTTCGTTCTCGACGTCGGACAGGCGGTGCGGATCCGCACCGGCGAAACCGACCTGACCGCGCTGTGATGGGGGGCATCATGCAACATCCGAAGACATTGATGGCGGGGGCCGCGCTCGGCCTGTTCGCCGCGCTGCCCGCATGGGCGCAGGACGCGGCGCTGCAGGCGCCGGCCGCCGCCGCCGCGCCGGTCGCGACGGTGAACAAGGGCGACACGGCATGGATGATGGTGTCGACCGTCCTCGTGCTGATGATGATCGTCCCCGGCCTCGCGCTGTTCTATGGCGGTCTGACCCGGACCAAGAACATGCTGTCGGTGATGACGCAGATCGGCGCGGTCGCGTCGCTCGCGATGCTCATCTGGGTGATGTACGGCTATTCGCTGGCCTTCGGTCCCGACGTCGCGAACGCGACGCTGTCGGGCTTCATCGCCAGCCCGGGCAAGGCGTTCCTGTCGGGCGTCACCGCCGCGTCGCAGGCGGCGACCTTCACCGTCGGCGTCGAAATCCCCGAATATGTCTTTATCTGCTTCCAGATGACCTTTGCCGCGATCACGATCGCGCTGGTGCTGGGATCGGTGGTCGAACGGATCAAGTTCGCCGCGGTCATGGTCTTCGCCATCGTCTGGCTGACGATCACCTATTTCCCGATCGCGCACATGGTATGGGCGACCAGCGGCTATTTCTTCAAGGCGGGTGCGCTCGACTTTGCCGGTGGCACCGTCGTCCACATCAACGCCGGCGTATCGTCGCTGGTGCTCGCCATCCTGCTGGGCAAGCGGATCGGGTTCCCGACCGAGCGCATGGCACCGCACTCGCTGACGCTGACCATGGTCGGCACCGGGCTGCTGTGGGTGGGCTGGTTCGGCTTCAACGCCGGCTCGGCGCTCGAAGCCAACGGCACCGCCGGTCTCGCCATGATCAACACCTTCGTCGCCACCGCTTCGGCCGGGCTGTTCTGGATGCTGGCCGAGAAGTTCTCGGGGCATAAGGGTTCGGCGCTCGGCTTCTGCTCGGGCATCATCGCCGGGCTGGTCGCGGTGACGCCGGCTGCCGGCAACTCGGGTCCGTTCGGTGCGATCGTGCTGGGTGCCATTGCCTCGGTCGTCTGCTTCTTCGCGGTGACGGTGCTCAAGCCGAAGCTCGGCTATGACGACTCGCTCGACGCGTTCGGCATTCATGGCGTCGGCGGTATCATCGGCGCGATCGGTACCGCGGTGGTCTATGCCCCGTCGCTGGGTGGCCCGGGTGCGGCCGACTACGACATGGGTGCCAAGCTCGGCGTACAGGTGTTCGCGGTGATCGTGACTATCGTCTGGGCGTCGGTCGGTACCGCGATCGCATGGTTCGTTGCCAAGGCGCTGACCGGTGGCCGGGTCTCGAAGGAAGTCGAACTGGAAGGTCTCGACCTCGGCGAGCATGGCGAGCGCGCCTACAACTACTGAGTTTCTCCTCTTCCGGGCGGCGGCCTAGTCCCCTGCCGTCCGGTCACCACTTTCCTCCTGCGGAAAACCCCTGGGCCGGTGCGGAAACGCATCGGCCCTTTTTTTGTGTTTCATCGGCGGGGGGAAAAAGCAGAAAGGGGTTCACGCGAAGGCGCGAAGACGCGGAGGGGGTGCGCTTGCTGGTGCTGATGCGCGTCAGCGCTACCAGTTCGCCCGCTGGCAGCCTGGAATGTGGCCGCTGGCGCGGGGGACGGTGCAGCAAGCGCAACTCCTCCGCGTCTTCGCGCCTTCGCGTGAACCCGTTTCCTTCCCCTGTTTTGCGGCCTAAAGACGGCGCTTATGACCCCCTATCTCGACCTGATGCAGCGCGCCCTAGACCATGGCGTGCCGACCGACGACCGCACCGGAGTCGGCACCCGGTCGGTGTTCGGGCACCAGATGCGCTTCGACCTGTCCGCCGGCTTTCCGGCGCTGACGACCAAAAAACTGCATCTGCGCTCGATCATCATCGAATTGCTGTGGTTCCTGCGCGGCGACACCAATGTGCGGTGGTTGCAGGAGCAGCGGGTGAGCATCTGGGACGAATGGGCCGATGCAAATGGCGATCTCGGCCCGGTTTACGGCAAGCAATGGCGCGACTGGAAGGCGGCGGACGGGCGGCATATCGACCAGATCGCGGAGCTGATCGCGACGATCCGCACCAACCCCGCCTCGCGCCGGCAGATCGTGACCGCGTGGAATCCGGGCGAGGTGCACGCGATGGCGCTGTCGCCCTGCCACTGCCTGTTCCAGACCCATGTCGCCAATGGCAAGCTGTCGTTGCAGCTGTATCAACGTAGCGCCGACATCTTCCTCGGCGTGCCGTTCAATATCGCCAGCTATGCGCTGTTGACCCATATGCTCGCGCAGCAATGCGATTTGGGCGTAGGCGAGTTCATCTGGACCGGCGGCGATTGCCATCTGTACGAAAACCATCTCGATCAGGCGCGCGAGCAGCTGACGCGGACGCCCGGCGCGCTGCCCCGGCTGGAGATCGCGCGGCGGCCCGACGCGATCGACGGCTACGCGCTCGAGGATTTCGTACTGCACGACTATGTCGCACAACCGCATATCAAAGCGGCGGTGGCGATATGATCGATGCGATCCTCGCCCGCGCCGACAATGGCGTGATCGGCGTCGACGGCGGGCTCCCTTGGCACCTGCCGGCCGATCTGAAGCGGTTCAAGGCGCTGACGATGGGTCGGGCGATAGTGATGGGCCGCAAGACGTTCGAGAGCTTTCCGTCGCCGCTGCCCGGACGCCGGCATATCGTGCTGACCCGCTCGCCGGGGTGGCAGGCAGCGGGGGCGGAGGTCGCGCACGATCCCGACGCGGCGCTGGCGCTGGCCGGACCGGATGCCGCAGTGATCGGCGGCGCGGAAATCCTCGCGCTGCTGCTGTCCCGGATCGAACGGATCGAGTTGACCGAGGTCCATGCGGCACCTGCGGGCGATGCGGTCGTGCCGCCATTTACCGGCTGGCATGAAGCGTGGCGCGAGGACCACAGTGCCGAGGGAGATCGTCCGGCCTACAGCTTCGTCACATTGCTCCGCCCGGCCCCGACCGCGTAAGGGACCGTCGGTGCCGAATCCGGCACCGCAGGGGTTAAACGACGGATGCGTAAGGCGGTTTGGTGGGGCGTCGCGTTGCTGGCGGTGCTGGCGGCTGCCTTTTTCGCGCTGATGCCGGGCATCGTCGAGCGATCGATGAACAAGGTCGAGCCGTCGGCGGCGCTGGCCAAACGGATCGCGACCTCGCCCCGCCCAAGCTTTGCCGGCCCGATCGTCGACCTGCATGCCGACACGCTGCTGTGGTCGCGCGATCTGCTGACGCGGGCGACGCGCGGGCAGGTCGACCTGCCGCGATTGCAGGAGGGCAATGTCGCGCTCCAGATCTTTTCGTCGGTGACGAAGACGCCGCGCGGGCAGAATTACGACGCCAATGACGGCGACAGCGACAATATCACCCCGCTGGTGATCGCGCAGTTGCAGCCGGTGCGAACCTGGGGGTCGCTGCTCAACCGGTCGCTATGGCATGCCACGCGGCTGCGGCGGGCGGCGCGGGCGTCGGGCGGACAGTTGCGGGTGGTGACCACGCCGGCGGGCCTCGACGCGCTGCTGGCGGCACGCGCGGCCGGCGGGCCGGTGCGGCCGGTCGGGGGGATGCTGTCGGTCGAGGGGCTGAACGGGCTGGAGGGAAATCTCGGCAATCTCGACCGGCTGTATCGCAGCGGGTTCCGGATGGCGGGGCTGACCCATTTCTACGACAATGAGGTCGCCGGATCGATGCACGGCGAGGCGAAGCGCGGGCTGACCTCGTTCGGGCGGCAGGTGGTCGCGCGGATGGAGACGATGGGGATGATCGTCGATGTCGCCCATGCCAGCCATGCCACGCTGGCCGAGGTGCTGGCGGTCGCGCGGCGGCCGGTGGTGTCGAGCCATGGCGGGGTGCAGGCGACGTGCAAAATCAACCGCAACCTGACCGATGCCGAGGTGCGGGGCATCGCCCGGACCGGCGGGATCGTCGGCATCGGCTATTGGCCGGGCGCGGTGTGTTCGACCGATCCGGCCGCGATCGCCCGCGCCATCGTCCATGTCCGCGACGTCGCCGGGATCGATCATGTCGCGCTGGGGTCCGATTTCGACGGGGCGGTGACGACCGGCTTCGACACCGCATGGGTTGGATTGGTTGCCGAGGCGCTGCAAAAGGCGGGGCTGAACCAGGGCGAGATCGACAAGGTCATGGGCGGCAATGCGTTGCGCGTATTGCGCGCCGGCATGCAGCCCCTTTCGTCCGCGCCCGCCGGACGCTAGGGGGCGGCGATGCAGCGTCTCGACGGAGGCGCGGCGGTTCCGGCGGCGATGCGCGGGGGGATCGTCGCGCTCGGCAATTTCGACGGCTTTCATGCCGGGCACCAGGCGGTGGTTGCCCGCGTCGTCGCACGCGCGCGGGCCGAAGGGCGGCCGGCGATCGTCGCGACGTTCGATCCGCATCCGCGCCGGTATTTCCAGCCGCATCTGCCGCCGTTCCGGCTGACCAATCTCGACCAGCGCGAGCGGTTGTTCGCCGCCGCCGGGGCCGATGCGATGCTGGTCTTCGCCTTCGATGCGGCGCTGGCCGGGTTGTCGGCGGAGGCGTTCGCGGTCGAACGGCTGGCGGCGATGGTGGGGGCGGCCGGGGTGGTGACCGGCACCGACTTCACCTTTGGCAAAGGGCGCGGCGGTGACGTCGGCGTGCTGAAGGCGCTGGGCTACGCCCAAGGCTTCACCGCCGAAACGGTCGCGCCGGTCGGTGACGGACAGGCGGTGGTGTCGTCGTCGCGCATCCGCGATTGCTTGCGCGAAGGGCGTCCGCGCGAGGCGGCGGCGATGCTGACCCGGCCGTTCGCGGTCGAGGGGAGGGTCGAGCCGGGTGCGCAGCTGGGGCGGCAACTTGGTTATCCGACCGCCAACCTGTCGATGGGCAAGTATCTGCGCCCGGCCTATGGCATCTATGCGGTGACCGGACGGCTGCCCGATGGGCGAGTGTTGCAGGGTGCGGCGAATCTGGGCATCCGGCCCACGATCGCGGGTGAACCGATCGAGTTGCTCGAGCCGTATTTCTTTGATTTCTCGGGCGATCTGTATGGACAGGTCATCGAGGTCGCGCTGATCGAGTTTCTGCGGGCGGAAGCGAAGTTCGAGTCGCTCGATGCGTTGAAGGTGCAGATGGCGGTCGATTGCGAGCGGGCACGGGCGGTGCTGGCATAGCTTTGGAAGTTGACGAAGTTGACACGATGTCGGCGTCGTTTCGAGCTTGTTACTCCTATCATTTGAATGACTTGCTGACTCGTTCCGTCACTTTCGGAGGTGGAAGTTGGCGCGGGTCGTGTTTGGAAGAAGGGGTTGGTTCACGCGAAGGCGCGGAGACGCGAAGGCGTTGCGTTTCGGGGTAGCGCATCCGCGTCAGCGGCCTTGATCGTCGTTGCAGCGGGTACGGCGTCTTCCGGTCGCGCGCGGGTGCATTGCGGGTGACCTTCTCCGCGTCTTCGCGCCTTCGCGTGAACCACTTTTCTGCTGCCCCTTCGGATCGGGCAGCTGCGGGAATCGACGATGGAAAGAACGCTCCGATCCTGCGCCGGGGTGCCCGTGTAGGAAAGCGGTTTGCGTGCGCCCACGCATCGGCTAATCGCGGGCATTCCTATGACCGATACGCCCGACACTCCGCGCGACTGGCGCGACACCGTCTTCCTGCCGAAGACCGACTTCCCGATGAAGGCCGGCCTTGCCGCCAAGGAACCGGCGATCCTCGACCGCTGGGCGAAGATCGGGCTGTACGAGCGGCTGCGCGCCGAGCGGGCGGGACGCGAGCGGTTCCTGCTGCATGACGGCCCGCCCTACGCCAATGGCGACATCCATATGGGCCATGCGATGAACAAGGTGCTGAAGGACATCGTCGTCCGCACCCAGTCGCTGATGGGCAAGGATGCGCCGTACATCCCGGGATGGGACTGTCACGGCCTGCCGATCGAATGGAAGATCGAGGAAGCGTATCGCGCCAAGAAGCGCAACAAGGACGAGGTCCCCCCGGCCGAGTTCCGCGCCGAATGCCGCGCCTATGCCGCCAAATGGGTCGAGGTGCAGAAGGGCCAGTTCCAGCGGCTGGGCATCATGGGCGATTGGGAAGACCCGTACCTCACCATGAAGTTCGACGCCGAGGCGACCATCGCCGAGGAATTGTTGAAGTTCGCGATGAGCGGCCAGCTGTATCGCGGGGCCAAGCCGGTGATGTGGTCGCCGGTCGAAAAGACCGCGCTGGCCGAGGCCGAGGTCGAATATGAGGATGTCGTGTCGACGCAGATCGACGTGGCGTTCGAGATTGTGGAAGCGCCGAATGCGCCCTGGTTGGCGGGTGCCTACGCCGTAATCTGGACCACTACTCCTTGGACCATTCCAGTCAATCAGGCGCTGGCCTACGGACCGGACGTTGAGTACGTCCTGCTGACGCCAAGCTATGGGCGGGAGCTTACTGATGCTTCGTTCGAGAATTCGGACGCGGTCTCGGGAAAGAAGCTGTTGATCGCTCGGGAATTGATTCCGGCTACTCAAAAGCGTCTCGGTTTCACGGCTATCTCCGAACACTGGTCTGGTAACGGCTCCGACCTTGCCGGCGCAACCGCCCGTCACCCGATGCACGCGCGCGGCGGGTTCTTTGCCAAGCCGCGCCCGTTCCTGCCGGGCGACTTCGTGACGACCGATGCCGGCACCGGCCTCGTCCATATGGCCCCCGATCATGGCGAGGACGATTTCGAGTTGTGCAAGGCGCATGGAATCGAGCCGGTGTTCGCGGTGCAGGGCGATGGGCGGTATCGCGACGACTGGGCGTGGCTGGGCGGTGAAGGCAGCGTCATCAACCCGAAGTTCGTCGCCGCCGGGCGTGGCGGCAAGCTGGAGGAAGGGCCGATCTGTCGCGACCTACGCTTGAGCGGCGCGCTGCTGGCGGCGTCGGACGACTTTGCGCATAGCTATCCGCATAGCTGGCGGTCGAAGGCGAAGGTGATTTTCCGGGCGACGCCGCAGTGGTTCATTCCGATGGACCGTTCTTCTAAGCCCTCTCCCCTTCAGGGGAGAGGGTTGGGAGAGGGGATTGACGATCCGCTGCTTTCTGTAACCAACCTTACCGCACTTCCCCTCTCCCCGGCCCTCTCCCCTGAAGGGGAGAGGGAGTCGAATGGGGCTACGTTGCGTGAGATCGCTTTGGACGCGATCGAACGCACGCGGTTCGTGCCGGAAAAGGGGCGCAACCGGATCGGGGCGATGGTGTCGGGGCGGCCCGACTGGGTCATCAGCCGCCAGCGCGCATGGGGCGTACCGATCGCCTTGTACGTCAACCGCGTGACCGGCGACTATCTGCGCGACGAAGCGGTGAACGACCGCATCCTGACCGCGTTTCGCGAGGGCGGGGCCGATGCGTGGTATGCGGCGGATCATCAGGCGCTGCTGGGGCCGGACTATGCGTTGGCCGATTATGAGGTCGTAACCGACATTCTCGACGTGTGGTTCGATTCGGGCTGTACCCATGTCTTCACCATCGAGAAAAGGTTCGGGGCGGGCACCCGCGCGAACCTGTATCTCGAAGGGTCGGACCAGCATCGCGGCTGGTTCCAGTCGTCGCTGCTCGAAAGCTGCGGGACGCGGGGGCAGGCGCCCTATGAGGCGGTGCTGACGCATGGCTTCGCGCTGGACGGCAATGGCCGGAAAATGTCGAAGTCGCTCGGCAATGTCGTCGATCCGTTGAAAGTGATCGGCGAATCGGGCGCGGACATCCTGCGCCTGTGGGTCGCCCAGACCGATTATTTCGAGGATGTGCGGATCGGCAAGGAAGTGCTGGCCGGCACCGGCGATACCTATCGCAAGCTGCGCAACACCTTCCGCTACATGCTGGGCGCGCTCGACGGGTTTAGCGAGGACGAGCGGGTGCCGGTGGCGGAGATGCCGGGGCTGGAACGCTATGTCCTGCATCTGCTGGGGTCGCTCGACACCGAGTTGCGCAATGCGGCGGAAGCGTTCGAGTTCAATCGCTATGCCCGCGCGCTGACCGATTTCGCGAACGAGGATCTGTCGGCGTTCTTCTTCGATATCCGCAAGGATTCGCTCTATTGCGACGCGGCCGACGATGTGCGGCGGCGGGCGTATCGCACCGTGCTCGACGTCCTGTTCCACGCGCTGGTCCGCTATGCCGCGCCGATCCTCGCGTTCACCGCCGAAGAGGTGTGGCAGGCGCGGTTTCCGAGCGAAGATGGATCGGTGCATCTGCTCGAATGGCCCGACGTGCCGCCGCTGCCCGCCGACCAGCCGCTCGGCACCGAATGGGCCGATGTGCGCCGGCTGCGCCAGCAGGTCACCGAGGCGATCGAGCCGCTGCGTCGCGCCAAGACGGTGCGGTCGAGTTTGGAAGCGGAAGTGACCGTGCCGGCGCTGCCGCTGTCGGCGCAAGAACTGGCCGAGCTGTTCATCGTGGCGAAGGTCGCGGCGGGCGATGGCGAGATCGCGGTGACCCGGACCGAAAAAGCGAAGTGCGGGCGCTGCTGGCGGCATCTGCCCGACGTGGCGACCGACGGCGACCTGTGCGGGCGCTGTGCAGCGGTGGTGGCGTGATGCGCAAGGTCGCGATCATCATCGCGCTGGCCGTCTTCGCGTTCGACCAGCTGGTGAAATACTGGGTCACCGGGCCGATGGGCATCGACTATCCGGGTGCCGAGCTGAACGTGCTGCCGATCTTCACGCTGCGGTTCGTGCAGAATTTCGGCGTCTCGCTGGGGCTGTTGCAGGCGGGCAGCGATACCGCGCGCTGGGCGCTGGTGGCGATGACCGCGTTGATCGCGACCGGTGTGGCGGTGTGGATCCGGCGCGAGACGCAGAAGCCCGAGTTGATCGGGCTGGGGCTGGTCCTCGGCGGGGCGCTGGGCAATATCGTCGACCGCATCCGGTTCGGCTATGTCGTCGATTATGCCGACCTGCACGTTTTCGGGTACAGCCTGTTCATGGTATTCAACCTCGCCGATGCGGCGATTTCGATCGGCGTCGTGATCCTGCTCATCCGGGCATTGTTCACCCGAGAGCCGAAAACCGACGTTCCTGTGGAGAAGGCCAATGCGTAAGTTCATCGTTCTCGGCAGCCTGGGCCTGATCCTTGCCGGGTGTCAGGGCAATGCCCTCAACCGGACGCGCCCCGACGAATTCGCGGTCGCGCGGCAGGCACCGCTGGTGATCCCGCCCGATTATTCGCTGGTGCCGCCGCAGCCGGGTGCCGCGCGTCCGCAGGACACCGCCGCATCGACGCAGGCGATGCAGGCGCTGTTCGGCGGTCCGGCCCCGCGCAGCGCGACCGAGCGGCTGACGCTGGAGCAGGCGGGCAATGCCGACGCCGATACCGGCATCCGTTCGGCCGTGGCCGATCCGGGCACCAACGTCGTCGACAAGGGGTCGACGACCCGCGACATCATCGCCGCTCCTGCCGGCGACGGACAGAGCGCGCGGACGACCACGCCGTAAGGGTTGCGGGTTCGGACAAGCGAAAAGGCCGGTCGCCCTGTCGGGTGGCCGGCCTTTTTGGTTTGTGTGGGCTTGAGCCTTGGGCCTTCGCCACCATCCCCGTTTGCTTCGAGCATAGGTTCGAGCTTGTCGAGAACCGACGTCGAGAAGGGGTTTCCACAAACGACCAGGTTCTCGACTGCCGCTTCTCGACAAGCTCGAAGCTGCTCGAACCTAACGGGGAGAGGATATCCGTTCGTCCTGAGTAGCCATTGAGCCTGTCGAAATGGCGTATCGAAGGACCGCTTGAAGCAGGTACTTCGATACGGGTCTTCGACTTCGCTCAGCCCCTACTCAGCACGAACGGGGTTGTTACGTTTCTTCGTCCGATCAGAACGCCGCGGTCAGCGAAACCACCACCGTGCTGGCGGCGATCGGGCTGCCGTTGGTGGTCTTGCTGAAGTTCGGCTGGATATAGGCCGATTCGGCGCGCGAGATGTCGGTGTCGACATAGGCGACGCCCAGCGTCAGGTTCTTGTAGGTATAGTCGGCGCCGACCAGCCAGTCCCAGTATTTGCCGGTCGGGGCAAGGCTGGTGCCGTTGGGGCCAAGGCCGGGGTTGCCGTCCGAATAGCCGATATGCGCCTTCAGCGTGACCGGCGTCGACGGTACGCCGGCCGCGGCGTCACCCGAGAGATACAGGTTCTTCTGACGGCTGCCGTCACCTTCGACCGGCGGCGTGAGGGAGGCGGTGAAGTACCCTAGCGAGGTCTGCTTGGGGGCGTAGAAGACGCCTGCGGTCAGCGTGGCGGGACCGGCGGTGCCCGACAGCTTGCCATAGAATTCGACGACGTCGGTTTCGTCGGCACCGCCGGGATAGGTGTACCAGGTGACGCCGGCATCGACGGTCGCCGTGCCGAAGGTCTTCTTGTAGCCCGCGATCAGATCGAGTTCGAGGTTCGCGCCGCCGAACGTGCCCCAACCGGCGAGGTTCGAGCCCCAGGTGCCGATATAGACGCCGCTGTCATGGGCGATGGTGATGCCGCCCTGAACGGCGACGTTCTTGTCGCTCTGCGAGACGCCGCGAAAGCGATAGTCGGAGGTGACGCCGGCGCTGCCGCTGATCGTGATCGGTGCGGGCGGCGCGGTTTCTTCCTGCGCCATGGCGGGCATCGCGGTGGTGGCGGCCAGGATGGCGGCCGGGAGAATGATCGAGAATCGCATCGTAAACCCTTTCTAGGTTCCGTGGTGATTCTCCTGCGTTCGAACATCGCCGCGATTCGGTGGGCCTGCTGGCCCGTGCGGTCTGATGCTCTGCGATCGAATATGTCCTAGCGTACCGCGCCGCACAATCGGAATTGCGCACAGGCCAGATACGACGCGCCCGCTGTTGCGCGATCGCAACAGCGGGCGGTTGAGGAACGCTCGTTCGGGGACGAGTTTCGATGCTTACGCGCGGATGGCGAGGATCGCGTCGATCTCCACCACGGCACCCAGCGGCAGGACCGGCACGCCGACCGCGCTGCGGGCGTGACGGCCGGCGTCGCCGAACAGTTCGACCATCAGTTCGGATGCGCCGTTGGCGACCTTTGGCTGGTCGGTGAAGCTGCCCGCTGAGTTGACGAACACGCCGAGCTTCACGACGCGTTCGATGCGGTCGAGGCTGCCCAGCGCCTTTTCGGCCTGGGCGAGGATCATCAGCGCGCACTTCTGCGCGGCGCTGGTCGCATAGGCGAGGTCGCGGTCCTCGCCGGCGCGGCCGGTCATCAGATTGCCGTCCTCGAACGGCAGCTGGCCCGAGAGGTGGAGCAGCCCGCCGGCCTCGACCGCCGGAACATAGGCGGCGACCGGGGCGGCGGCGGCGGGGAGCGAAAGGCCGCGTTCGGCCAGCTTTGCGGGGATGTCATATGCCATGGATGCGTTCCTTTCGTTGATCGGGGACAAGGTCAAGCCTGTGCCGGGCGTCCTTCGGCAAACCGTGCCTCGATCCAGCCCCTGGCCTCCACCCAGTCGTCGATGCGGGCATGGGCGGCGGGGGCTGGTTCGACATGGACGGCGAGATCGGGTTCGGACACCATGTGCAGGCGGAACACGTCCGGCGCGGTATCGGCGACCGATTGGTGATGCACGGCGAGGTCGTCGACGAACACGGTGACGCTGGGATCATATTCCGCGACCAGCCGCGCGACCGGGGGGCCCTTGCCGCCCTGATTGCATTCGACGCGGTGGACGATGCCGTGCGTTGCCAGCTGGTCGATGCGGTGGGTGCGGCAATGATCCTGCAAGTTGGTCAAGACGACGATGTCCGCCTGTTCGGCGAGCACCGCCAGCGCTTCGCGCGCATGTGGTACCAGCGTCTGGCGCGCCATCTCGCCGGGGAAGAACCCGTCGAGCATTCCCCACATCTCCTCCCGCTCCAGCACGCTGCCATCGGCGCGGGTCATCGCGTTGGCGAAGTCACCCCCCTGCATGCGGAAATCGATCGCGTGCGCATCCTTCAGCCAGTTGCCGAAATGGCGGACCATGTGCAGCAGGACTTCGTCGCAATCGGTGATGAGCAGCGGTTTCATGCGGTCTCCAGTTCGGCGCGGGCCTGCACCAACGCGGCGGGCGGCACATCCAGCGCATCGGCACAGGCCAGCAGATCGGGTTCATGGGATTCGAGATGGGCGACGACCTGCACCAGAAACGACGGCTCACCGGCCCGCGCGCGCAGATCGGCGGGGTCGATGCCGGTCAGCGCGAGGAAGCGCGAGGCACGGGTCGCATCGCCGATCACCCAGCCAAGTGCTTGTAACGCCAAGGTTGCCGCGTCTTGATTTGTCTCGCGCTGTCGCATCGCTTACACCGTCGTTGGAACCATCAGGGGATGCAACGCGCGTGGCAAAAAGGGTACTCGTTGTCGAGGACAACGAACTCAACCTGAAACTGTTCTGCGACCTGTTGCGCGCGCACGGGTACGACACCGAACCGGTGCGCGACGGGCGGGAGGCGGTGACGCGGGCGCGCGCCTTTCTGCCCGACCTGATCATCACCGATATCCAGCTGCCGCATATGACCGGCCTCGAACTCATCACGATGCTGAAGGGCGATAGCCGGCTGCGGACGATCCCGATCATGGCGGTCACCGCCTATTCGGGGCGCGACGACGAGGATCGGGTGCGCGGTGCGGGGGCCAATGCCTACGTGACCAAACCGATTTCGGTGGTGCGGTTCATCGGCGAAGTGCGCGGGTTGTTGCCGACCGAGGGGGAGGCTTAGGGTTCCGCTTTCTCCTCCCATTACCCCCGTTTGCTTCGAGCGTAGGTTCGAGCCTGTCGAGAACCGAAGTCGAGAAGGGGGCGCCTCCAACGACCAAGTTCTCGACGGACGCTTCTCGACAAGCTCGAAGTTGCTCGAACCAAACGGGTAACGGAATCGAGCGGGTGGCGAGGCGCAGAAGTCTGCGGCAGCTATCGCAGGTCGACGCGGGCGACCAGCATCGTCAGCAGCGCCGACAGGGCGGCGACGACCCATAATGCCGCCAGCCCCAGCCAGTTCCAGCCGATCGCACCGATCGTCACCCCCGCCACGAAGCCCAGCCACAGGAGAACGTCTCGACGCACCCCCGGTGCCGAGCGGTCGCCGAGCAGCCGCCGTGCGGCGCGCTGGCCGATGCGGACCAGCGTGCCGGTCATATAGGTGAGGCCGATCCGCACCTCGCCATCGGGCGCGACGACGCCGTTCTGCGCACCCATCGCCGCGGCAAGCAGCAGCATGGCAAGCGTCAGCGGTGCAAAGGCGGCCATCGCCGCGCCGATCGCGAGCAGCAGGGTGACGACACCCATCACCGCCTCCGCCCGACGCGCCTGCCCCAGCCGCTCGGCCGCTGCCGCGCCGGCGATGGTGCCGAGCATCGCCCCGGCGACGAACGACAGCACCAGCGCGGCGGCCGTCGCGGCCGCATAGTCCCAGCCATGGGCGAGGCCGACCCCGAAGCGCGTCGAATTGCCGCTCATGAACGAAGCGAAGAAGCCGCCCAGCCCGCTGAACGCCAGCGCGTCGACAATACCGGCCAGCGTGGCCAGCAGGACGGTGGTGAGCGTGGCAGCGGAGGACAGGCGTCGCATGGCGGTTCCTTTGCCCGATCGGGCGGTGGGGCGGCAAGGGCGTGGCGCGGCCGACTCGACCTCCATCGGCTTTACGCACCGGTGCCGGCGTGGCGACCAAGGAACGATCGAGAAAAACCGACCGGCCCGCATGTTTTTGGAACGGACTCTTCCCCTGCGGTACGTTAGCGAGACGCCATGGTTCCTTCTCCGCAGGCGCTGGGGCAGATGCTCGGGGCGCTCGACATGATCGGTATCGCGGTGTTCGCGGCGTCGGGGGCGCTGGCGGCGACGCGGGCGGCGCAGACGTTCGTCACGGCGGCGTTCTTCGCGCTGATCACCGGGGTCGGCGGGGGCACGGTGCGCGACCTGTTGATCGGGGCGCCGGTCTTCTGGGTCCATGGATCGCCGGTGGCGGCGATCTGTGTCGGCATGGCGATGCTGGTGTGGATCACCCCCGAACATTGGTGGCGCGACAAGGCGCTCGACTGGCTCGATGCGGCGGGGCTGGCGGCGTACGGCGTGTTCGGCGCGGCCAAGGCGCTGACCTATGGCGTGCCACCGTTGCAGGCGGCGGTGATGGGGGTGCTGACCGCGTGCGTCGGCGGCATCCTGCGCGACGTTCTGGCGGGGGTGCCGTCGATCCTGATGCGGCCGGAACTGTATGTGACGGCGGCGGCGCTGGCGGCGGGGCTGCATGTCGTGCTGGTCGCTTGCGGACTCCCGCCGTTCGTGGCGGCGCTGCCGGCGGCGACGGCGGGCTTCGCGCTGCGCGGGGCAGCGATCCGGTTCCGGATCGCGTTGCCGGCGTATCGGGGGAAGCGGTAGGGGGGCCCAAGTTTCTTGACCGTTTCCGCTTATCCTCAGTAGTCCTGCGCTTGTCGAAGGGGCGTATCGAAGGATCGTTTGGGGCAGGTGCTTCGATACGGGCCTTCGACAAGCTCAGTCCCTACTCGGCATGAACGGTCGTTGATGGGGCCCGGCGTCTTCCGATCCGTTGCAGTCGTTTTTCTCATTCCCTTCCCCTTCCGTTTGCTTCGAGCGGAGGTTCGAGCCTGTCGAGAACTGTAGTCGAGAAGGGGGTGCCGTTAGGCGGCGCGTTCTCGACGGACGCTTCTCGACAAGCTCGAAGCTGCTCGAACCGAACGGGTGGGTGTGGATCCGTCGGGAGGCGAACTTCAGCCCCGTACCACGCCGACATCGCGGAACGGGCGGGGTTCGGTCGGTGGCACGGTGCCGTCGTTCAGCCGGCATTGCCAGAAGCCGACATCGATCCAGCGGCCCTGTTTGAACCCGACCTCACGGTACACGCCGGCGCGGCGGAAGCCGACCGCCTCGTGCAGCGTGATCGAGGCGTCGTTGGGCAGCGACAACACGCCGATCGCCTGCGTGAACCCCTGCGCGCGCAGGGTATCGATCAGCGCTTCGTACAACAGCCGCCCGGTCCCGCGCTGCTGCGCGCTGCCGGCCATGTAGATCGAGGTTTCGACGACATAGCGATAGGCCGGGCGCTCGCGAAACTTCGTCGCATAGGCATAGCCGAGCACGGCATCGCCCCCCGCCTCCCCGGTGGTCGCGACCAGCCACGGATTGAAACCGTCGCTCGCGGCCATGCGGTGACGGATCGCGCGCGTGTCGGGGGCGTCGGTTTCGAACGACACCGTGCCGCCCAACACATAGGGCGCATAGATCGCGGCGATCGCGGCGGCGTCCTCGGGCCGGGCGGCGCGGATCGCGATCATCGGAACAGCCGCGCCACGATCAGGTCGAGCAGCGACGCATCGTCCGCCGACACCGTCACCGGTCCCAGCCCGGCGCATTCGAGGCAGCGTGCCTGCACGCCGGTCCGTGCGGTCAGCATCCGGCGGGCATCGCCCAGCGCCTGCGCCATCAACGCCCGCTGTTCGATCGCGGCAGCCCCGAGCAGGTCGGTGGCGGCGTCGGTCGTCTCGCCCTTCTCGCGGTCGGCGAAGCTCTTCAGCAGCTTTTCATAGGCGCTGGGTTCGCGGTCGAGATAGACCGCACGGGTATTGGCGGGGTCGAGCTTCGCGCGGCGGGCAGCCTCGGCGACGGCATCGTTCAGATCGCCGAAGCGGTCGACGAGGCCCAGTTGGCGCGCGGTGCCGCCGTCCCACACCCGGCCCTGCCCGATCTGGTCGACGCGCTGCGGCGTCAGCTTGCGCGAAGTGGCGACGAGGCCGGTGAAGCGGCGATAGATATCCTCGACATTGCCCTGCATGATCGCGTCGAAGGCCGGGCTGGTGCCGCGCATCACGTCGGGCTGGCCGCTCAAGGGGGTGGTGGCGACGCCGTCGGCAGTGACGCCGATCTTCGCCAGCGTGTTTTCGAAGGTCGGGATGACGCCGAACACGCCGATCGACCCGGTGATGGTATTGGGTTCGGCGAAGATCACGTCGCCCGGCGTCGACACCCAATAGCCGCCCGATGCGGCAAGGCCGCCCATCGACACCACGACCGGGATCTTCGCGACCTGCTTGGCCTGCAGGATCGCCTGCCGGATGCGTTCGGAGGCCAGCACCGATCCGCCCGGCGAATCGACGCGGACGACCAGTGCCTTGAGGTTTTTGGTGGCGAGCCCGTCGAGCAGCAGCTTGGCGATGGTGTCGCCGCCCGCCGTACCGGCCTTCGCCTCGCCATCGACGATCGTGCCGGCGACGGTGATGACGCCCACTGCGTCGCCGCCGGTCGGGACCGGGTTCGCTGCCAGCCAGTTGTCATATTTGATCGTGCGGAAACTGCCCGCTGCCTTGCCCGCATCCTCACCGCCCAGCGCCGCGACGCGCTTGCCGAACGCGATGCGGTCGCCGAGCTGGTCGACCAGCCCGCCGCGCAGATTGGCCTGCGCGATATCGCCGCCCGCCGCCTGCACCGTTTCCGCCGGGCGGGTCAGGAAGGCGTCGAGCTGCGCTTTGGGCCGCGCCTTTTGAACCGCCGCGCGCCATTGGTCGAAGATCGCGCCGTACAGCGCCTGATTGGCGGCGCGGGCCGGTTCGGACTGGTCGGCGCGGGTGAAGGGTTCGACCGCCGACTTGAACTGGCCGACGCGGTAGACGTGCGCGTTGACGCCCAGCCGGTCGATCAGGCCCTTGTAATAAGGCTGCGACCCGCCGGGGCCGCGGAACAGCGTGCCGCCGAACGAATTCTGCCAGATCTCGCTGGCGTTCGACGCGATGCGATAGCCGCCATCGGTGTAGAGCGTGGCATAGGCCAGCACCGGCTTGCCCGCGTCGCGGACGCGGCGCACGGCATCGCCGACCTCGGCCAGCGTCGACGGATAGCCGCCGGCGAATTTGTCGAGGTCGAGCACGACGACCTTGACCCGCGCATCGCCCTTCGCCGCATCGAGCGCGCGGACTACGTCGCGCAGGCGCAGTTGCTGGGCGACCGGCTGGCCGCTCAGCACCGCGACCGGATCGGCCTCGGCGGGTTGTTCGACGATCGATCCCGACAGGTCGAGCAGCAGCGCGCCATCGGTCACCCGCGTATTGGGCCGTGTCGACAGGGCAGCGAACAGACCGCCGAAGAACAGCAGCAGCAGGAACAGGACCAGTGCGTCCTTGATTCCAACCAACAGCTTCCACGCACCCCGGACCAGTTTCACGGCAATTCCTTCGTTTATCGTCTAGCGATAAATAGCCGGATGGCCGGACGAGTAAAGTGGTGTCCACACCGATGCCCCAAACGAATGGCGGCCCCGCACGCAGGCTGCGCACGGAGCCGTCGGATCGGTCGGGACGCGATGCGTCAGACGCGCATCGGCATCAGCACATAGAGCGCGGGCGACGCGTCATTCTCGCGGATCAGCGTCGGGGCGGCGGCGTCCGACAGATGCACTTCGCACAGGTCGCTGTCGATCTGCCCGAGAATATCGAGCAGATAGCGGCTGTTGAAGCCGATTTCGAAGGGGAGCGCGGTATATTCGCCGGGCACTTCCTCCGCCGCCGCGCCGTTTTCGGGGCTGGTCACCGACAGGGTGATCTTGTCGCGATCGAGTGCCATCTTGACCGCGCGGGTCTTTTCGGTGGCGATGGTCGACACGCGGTCAACGCCGGCCATGAAGCTCTTCGGATCGAGTTTCAGCAGCTTGTCGTTCGCGGTCGGGATGACGCGCGAATAATCGGGGAAGGTGCCGTCGATCAGCTTGCTGGTCAGGATCGCCTGTCCCAGATCGAAGCGGATCTTGCTGCCCGACAGCGACACGCCGACCGAACCGTCGACCTCGTCGAGCAGCTTGCGCAGTTCGGCGACGCATTTGCGCGGCACGATGACGTCGGGCATCTTTTCCGCGCCATCGGGCCGGTCGACCGTCATCCGCGCGAGGCGGTGGCCGTCGGTCGCGGCGGCCTTCAGCACCGGTTTGCCGTCATTTTCGGCGACATGCAGGAAGATGCCGTTGAGATAATAGCGCGTTTCCTCGGTCGAGATCGCGAAGCGTGTCTTGTCGATGATCGCCTTCAGCGTCGTCGCGGGCAGTTCGAACTGGGTCGGCAGCTCGCCCTCGGCGATCACCGGGAAATCGTCGCGCGGCAACGTCGCGAGGCTGAAGCGCGCGCGCCCGGCCACCACGGTCAGCCGCCCTTCGGCCGCCGACAATTGCACCTGCGCACCATCGGGCAGCTTCCGCGCGATGTCGAACAGCGTGTGCGCCGATACGGTGATCGCGCCCTGCTGATCGATCGCCGCCGCGATCGTCTCGTCGATCTGCAGGTCGAGGTCGGTCGCCATCAGGCGCAGCGTCGATTCGCCGGCCTCGATCAACACGTTCGACAGGATGGGGATGGTATTGCGCCGCTCGACCACCGACTGGACGTGGCTGAGGCCCTTCAACAGGGTCGCGCGTTCGATCGTCGCCTTCATGATGTTCCCCCGCGCGGATGCGCTCGCACTCGGGCCGGC
>NZ_LMLN01000002.1:77519-77681 GCF_001421915.1 Sphingomonas sp. Leaf62
GCAAACTGCTCCGACCCTCCTCGCGCAACTTGGTTACCGGGATGTAAACGGGTGCGGTTCGGTCGCTCTTTCGGGCGACTTGCGGTGCCGGCCCGCTCCCCCGCCCCGCCACCCACGACAGTATCTTGAATGGGTCGCGGGGCGGGGGAGCGGGGCGGCACC
>NZ_LMLN01000002.1:77719-154570 GCF_001421915.1 Sphingomonas sp. Leaf62
CGACGCCGGCGACGACCTGATGCCGGTCGGTATCGATGTCGAACTGCGACGTGGTGCTGCCGTCGACGCGCTGGAAATCGGCGTTGTTGTAGTTCGAATAGCGATATTCGAGCTTGGCATAGGCGCGCGACCCGATCGCCTGTTCGACACCGGCACCCACGCGGTAGCCGTTCAGTTCGAAATTCTCGCGGCTGTCGACGGTGCCGTCGCTGGCCAGCACGTTCAGGCGGGCGTTGGTGTAGCCGCCCTTCACATAGGCGAGCGTGGTCGGCGCGACGACCAGACCGGCACGGGCACCGACATAGAGGTCGCGGCCGGTCGACACGCTGCCGAAGCCGAAGAAGTTCGGGTCGGTGCGCGCGGTTTCGACCTTGCCGGTCGATCCGGTATATTCGCCTTCGACACCGACGAGGAAGTTGCTCAGCGCGAAATCATACCCGGCATCGACGCCATAGAGCAGGCCGTTGACCGTCTGGTTATCGCCGTCGAGGTCGGTATCCTGGGTGCTGCCCGGACGGATGCCGTCATAGCCGGCGAGCGCGCCGACGCGGAAACCGGTGAAAGCCGGGTTCACGTCCTGCGCCATGGCGGGTGCAGCGGAAAGGGCGGTGCCGGCAGCGGCAAGACCAAGGATGAGGGTACGCATCGTCAAAACTCCATAAACACCGTCCATATGGACGCCGGGGTTCAATGGACGCATTCGCCGGGCGTTGCATGAACCTCACCTAAACAGCGAAAACCGTTGCATTCGCGCAACACGGGCTTGAAAGCAGGACCATGACGATCCACCCCCACGCCGCCCGCAAGGGACGCGATTTCATCGCCCGCCACGGCGAGACCGTGTACAATATCGCGCAGCGGATGCAGGGCGATCACCCGCACACCCCGCTGACCCGCGCGGGGTTCGCACAGGCCGATGCGATGGGCGCGGCGCTGCGCGACCTGCTGGGGGTCAAGCCGAAGCTGACGCTCTGGGCGTCGAGCGCGGGGCGGGCACTCCAGACGCTGGCGATCATCGCCGAGCATCTCGAACTCGACTGGCATGCCGCGCGGCGCGACGACCGGCTGGTCGAAATCGGCATGGGCGACTGGTCGGGGCGCTATTATCGCGAACTGACCGGGCCGGATGCCGACTTCCTCGATGTCGAGGCACGGCTGTATCGCCGCCCCGCCCCCGGCGGCGAATGGTATGACGCGATCGCGGCGCGCGTGGGTAGCTGGGCCAGCGATACCGATGACGATCCCGGCGACCGGCTGGTCATCATGCACGGCATGTCGAGCCGGGTGCTGCGCGGCGTCCTGACCGGCGTGCCGGTCGATCCGCGCTTCGCCGCGCCGGTCGCCGACGATCTGCCGCAAGGATCGATCGCGCTGATCGAGGGCGGACGCGAGACGATCGCGCATCGGGGCAGCGGCGGGCCGTCGATGGCGGCACCGGCTTGATCGCGCTGCTGCTGGCGGTGGCGGCACCGCAGGCGATCGGTATCCATCAGCGCTGGGGCGCGTTTCGCGACGAAGCGCCAAGACGCTGCTATGCGATCAGCCGCCCGGTGCGCGGGCGCGGCGGCGCGTCGTTCGCCAGCGTCGGCAACTGGCCCGGTGCGGGCGCGCGGGGGCAGGTCCATGTCCGGTTGAGCCGCGCGCGCAGCGACCGCGCCCGCGTGGTGCTGGCGATCGGCGAGCGGCGGTTCGAGCTGAAGGCCGGGCGGGTCGATGCGTGGAGCCCCGACACCGCCACCGACCGCGCGATCGTCGCGGCGATGCGTGGCGGTCGGTCGATGAGCATCGAGAGCGTCGCCGAAAACGGGGCCCCGTTCGTCGACGTCTATGCGCTGGCGGGTGCGGCGACCGCGATCGATGCGGCGGCGCTGGGGTGTTTGTAGGGTAGCTCGATACGCCATTTCGACAAGCTCAGTGGCTACTCAGGACGAACGGAAAGAGCCGAGTTTGCCCGAGTGGAAATCCCGCCCGAAATCGGCTATATCCTGCCGATGCTGACAGTATCGACGCCCCCCATGCCGATTCCCGGCCATGTCGACCCCGTGCCCGTTCCGCGGCCGCTGGCGCCGCGTCCCGATGGGCGGACCGATCTGGTCGGGCTGTCCAAGCCCGAAATCCGTGCCGCGCTGGAAGGGGCGGGCTTCGATGCCCGGCAGGCGAAGCTGCGCGCCAAGCAGATCTGGCACTGGGTCTATAATCGTGGCGCAACCGAATTTTCGGCGATGACAGACATCGCCAAGGCGCAGCACCCGACGCTGGAAAAGCACTTCGTCATCGGTCGCCCCGATGTGAAGGAAGCGCAGGTGTCGAACGACGGCACGCGCAAATGGCTGCTGACCTCGCCCGACGGGCAGGATTACGAGATGGTGTTCATCCCCGACGCCGATCGGGGGACGCTGTGCGTGTCGAGCCAGGTCGGCTGTACGCTCAACTGCACCTTCTGCCACACCGGCACGATGCGACTGGTGCGCAACCTAACGCCGGGCGAGATCGTCGGACAGGTGATGCTGGCGCGCGATGCGCTGGGCGAATGGCCGAGCCAGCCCGAAGGGCGGATGCTGACCAACATCGTAATGATGGGCATGGGCGAGCCGCTGTATAATTTCGATGCGGTCCGCGATGCGCTGAGCGTCGTGATGGACGGCGACGGGCTGGCGCTCAGCAAGCGGCGGATCACGCTCAGCACGTCGGGCGTGGTGCCGATGATGGCGCGCGCGGGGGCGGAGATCGGCGTGAACCTTGCCGTATCGCTGCACGCGGTGACCAAGGAAGTGCGCGACGAGATCGTGCCGCTCAATCGCAAATACGGCATCGAGGAATTGCTGCAGGCCTGCGCCGACTATCCCGGCGCCAACAATGCCCGGCGCATCACGTTCGAATATGTGATGCTGAAGGACAAGAACGACAGCGACGACGATGCCCGCGAACTGGTGCGGTTGCTGCGCAAATATCAGTTGCCGGCCAAGGTGAACCTGATCCCGTTCAACCCATGGCCGGGCACCGTCTACGAATGTTCGACGCCCGAGCGCATCCGCGCGTTCAGCGACATCGTGTTCGAAGGCGGCATCTCCGCCCCCGTCCGCCGGACCCGCGGGCAGGATATCGGTGCGGCCTGTGGCCAGCTGAAGACGGCGGCGGAAAAGAAGAGCCGCGCCGAACGCGACCGTGAGGCGGCGGACGCAGTGGCGATCGCGAACTGACGTTCGGCAAAAGCCGGCCCGGACAACCGATGTCGTCCGGGTCGCGAAGGATCAGTGGTTTTTCAATGCGGCATGGACCGACTGGACGAAATGGTTGCCCGGACGCGCCTCGCAGTGGGCCACCACTGCCGGGCGGATCGATTCGATACCGCTGACAGTCAGCGTCGGGTGCGGCTTGCCCTTCGGACCATAGTTGGCGGCGTAGCGGATCGCTTCCGGCTTGAAGTTCTCGTCGAGCGCGTTGAAGTCGAGGCAGCTTACGGTTTCAAGATTCTTGCCGCTCTTGATGACGGCGACAGTGCGTTCGGTCCCGGCACGGCCGGGTACCTCGGCGGCTTCGGTGACCCATGGCTTCTTGGCCTGCTGCGCCACGGCGATGCCGCCGGTGGCGAGGGTGGAAGCTGCGACGACTGCCAAAAGAACCTTCTTCATGATGCCATCTCCTTTCCGTATGTGGCTCGCGAAAATCGCACAAATCCGCGGTTTGTTTCCAAACCGGTCCGAAATTACGAAGCTTTCATACAAGGGTATGATGTTTCCTCGTATATGCTGAACGAACGTTCATCTGGCGGGTAGTGGGGGGTCGCGAGCATAGCTGCTCGGTCCAGAAACAGCCTCGACAGCCGGCGGTGCTTGCGCTCTAGCGGCGCGATGATCGATCCCGTTTCCCTTGGTCTCGCCGCCGGTGCCGGCATGGTCGGCGGCGTGATGAACGCGCTGGCCGGTGGCGGCACGTTCGCGACGATGCCGGCGCTGATCGCGCTGGGGCTGCCGGGATCGATCGCCAATGCGACGTCGAACGTGGCGTTACAGCCGGGGGCGATCGCCAGCGCATGGGCGTATCGCCGGGGACTGGGGCCGCTGGGCGGACTACCGATCCGGTTGCTGGCCGCCATCACCTTCGTATCGGGACTGGTCGGCAGCCTGTTGCTGGTATGGACACCCAGCGACCTGTTCGACGTCATCGTGCCGTGGCTGTTGCTGGTCGCGTTCCTTGCCATTGCGCTGGGCAAGCGGGCGGCGGTGTGGCTGCACGACCGGGTCACGATCGGTCCGGCGACGCTGGTCGTCGCGCAGGTGCTGCTCGGCATCTATGGCGGCTATTTCGGCGGCGGGGTCGGCATGATGGTCACCGCGACCTATGGCCTGCTGGCTGGGACCGATCCCAAATCGATGGCGGCGCCGCGCACGTTGATGCTGGCCACCGCCAACAGCGCGGCGGCGATCGTGTTCATCCTGTGCGGCATGGTCGCATGGGCGGCGTGCGTGCCGATGCTGCTGGGCGGGATCTTCGGTGGCTGGCTGGGCGCGAAGCTGGGGGTGAAGCTGACGCCGGGGCAGGTGCGGGCGTGGACCCTGTTGGTGACGTTCAGCGTGACGGTGGTGTTCTTCGTCCGCGCCTATGGCTGAACGTCAGCGCGGCCGGCGCATGTCGAAGCGTTCGCCGGGTTCGAAATAGTCCCCTGCCCCGCCGCCGCGCAGGATCGGGTGCGCGCGTTCGGTGCGATAGATGCCGTCCTCCAGCAGCGCCGGGTCGATATGGACCTGCACCACTTCGCCGAGCACCAGCCACGTATCGATCTCACCGCCCACATGGTCGGTCAGGCGGATGATCTGGGTCGATCGGCATTCGAACTGGACCGGCGATCCGGCGACGCGCGGCGGGGCGACCCGCGTCGAGGGCAGCATATCCAGCCCGGCGAGCGTGAATTCGTCGGCTTCGGTCATTGCCGACGTCGCGTTCATCGCCGCCGCCTGTGCCCGCGTCGCGAGGTTCCAGACGAACTCGCCGGTTGCACGGACATTGGCAAGCGTGTCCTTGGCCCCGGTCGATGCGAAGCCGATGATCGGCGGGTGATAGTTGAAGGCGTTGAAGAAACTGTAGGGCGCAAGATTGCGTTTCGCCTCGGCCGACATGCTGGCGATCCAGCCGATCGGACGCGGCGCGATGATCGCGTTGAACGGATCGTGCGGCAGGCGGTGGCCCTCGGCCGGCGCATAGGAATGGAAATCGGTCATGTCCGCCCCCAACGCACGATCCGCACCGATGGCGCAACCATGCTTCGCAATTGCCGCGATCCGGCCTAGATCAAGGGTATGACGCGTTCGATCTATCGCCACCGGCTGGCCACGCGACTATGGCATTGGGTCAATGCGGTGGCGGTCATCATCCTGATCGGCAGCGGGCTGATGATCCTGAACGCGCATCCCCGGCTGTATTGGGGACGCTATGGTGCGAATTTCGATGCCGCATGGCTGACCTTCGACCGGTTTCCGGGATGGGTGACGATTCCGCAGACGTACAATCTGGCGCTGGCCCGCAACTGGCATTTGAGCTTCGCGCTGGTACTGGGCTTCGGGTTGCTGGCCTATATGATCGTGAGCCTGCTCAATCGGCATTTCCAGCGCGACCTGGCGATCCGGCGGGGCGAATTGTCGCGGCGGCATGTGGCTGCCGATATCCGCGCGCATCTGGCGTTTCGATTCCATGATCCGGAAGCGCCGGGCGATTACAACGTACTTCAGAAACTGAGCTATGTGCTGGTGATCTTCGGCCTGTTGCCGCTGGCGATCGTGACCGGCATCGCGATGTCGCCGGGGCTGAACGCGGCGTTCCCGTGGCTGCTGGAGCTGCTCGGCGGGCGGCAATCGGCGCGGTCGATCCATTTCCTCGCCGCCAGCGGCATCACCCTGTTCGTCATCGTCCATCTGGTGCTGGTGATCCTGGCCGGAGCGGTGAACGAGGTGCGGTCGATGGTCACCGGTCGCTGGCGGGTGCCCGAATGAGCCGGATCTTGTCGCGGCGATCGGCGCTGGTGGTCGGTGCCGGCGGGCTGGTCGCGGCGTGCGACCGGGTGGCGCAGTTGCCCGCCGCCCAAAAGCTGCTCGGCGGGGCGGAGGTCGCGCATCGGGGGCTGCAACGCGCGATCACCGCACGCGACGCGCTGGCGGTCGAATATCGGTCCGATCAGCGTTCGCCGATCTTTCGTGCCAACGGGACCAACAATCCGAACACGCCCGACTATACCGCCCATATCGCCAACCGCTTCGCCGATTGGCGGGTGACGGTCGACGGGCTGGTCGCGCGCCCCTTGTCGCTCCGCCTCGACCAGATCCGGTCGATGCCGTCGCGCCAGCAGATCACGCGGCATGATTGCGTCGAGGGGTGGAGCGCGATCGGCAAATGGACCGGGCCGCGGCTGTCGCGCATCCTCGACCTTGCCGGGCTGCGGCCCGATGCCCGTTATCTGGTGTTCCACTGCGCCGATGCGATCGGCGGGCGGCGCTATTACGAGTCGATCGACCTGATCGACGCGTTTCATCCGCAGACGATATTGGCATGGGCGCTCAACGACCGGTTGCTGGGCGTGCCGAACGGTGCGCCGCTACGGCTGCGGGTCGAGCGGCAACTGGGCTATAAACACGCCAAATATGTCGAGCGGATCGAGGCGGTCGCCTCGCTAACCGGACTTGCCGGCGGCAAGGGTGGGTTCTGGGAGGATGTCGCCGGTTACGACTGGTATGCCGGCATCTGATCGACCCGGGTCCATGCCGCCGCCCGGCCAACCAGCCATGGCACCCGCCCGCCGGCCAGTAACAGCGCGCTGCCCCGGCGATCTTCGGCCAGCGTCCTGAGCAACCCCGCCAGCAGGATCGGACGGCGTAGCGTACGGGCCAGATCGCGCTGATAGCCGATTGCCCCCGCCGCGCCCTGACGCTGCCACGCCGCCACTGCGCGGATCGCGCTGGCGATGGCAATCCCCATGCCTTCGCCGGCGAGCGAAGGGATCACCCCCGCCTGATCGCCCAGCCGATAGACCCCCGTTTCGGTCGCGCGCGCGCGCCAGCCATAGGGGACGTTGGCAACGGCATCGATCACCGGAGTTTCGCCGAGATAGGCCAGCCGTTCGCCCAGCGCCGGACACTCGATCGCCAGCACTCGCAGCAGCGACGGCAGATCGCCCGCCGCGCGCAGCCGCGACCGCCGCAGCGCCATGCACAGATTGGCGCTGCCATCCTCCTGCGCGACCAGCCCGCCATAGCCGCCGGCAAAGGCGTGAAGCTCGATCGCATCGCCGACCAGCCGGGTCAGCGCCGGATGCGGTCCCAGCCGGACGCGCACCCCCATCGCCGGATCGGCACCGGGATCGGCATCGCGCATCGCCCCGCGCAGGTCATGCTTGCCGGTGGCGAGGAACAGCGTCTCGCCGGCGACCGTGCCGCCGTCGCCGGTGTGCAGCGTGCGCCCCTCCGCCGACCGGATCGTCACGCCGCGCTCGACGCCCGCCCCCGCCGCGTGCGCCGCTTCGAGCAGGAACGCGTCGAGCCGTCGCCGTGACAGGCCGATCGCGGGCGCGGGCAAGGGGGATTCGGACCGGCCGCCACCCACGAACAGCACCACCCGGCGCACGACATGGCCATCCGGTTCGACACCGATCTGGCGAAGCGACTCCAGCGTTCGCCACGACAGGAACCCGCCGCACAGCGCATCGGGCGTGCCGCGCGATCGTTCCAGCATGACCGGTGCCGCGCCGTGCCGCGCCAGCAGCAGCGCCGCGACCGCACCGGCCGGGCCGCCGCCCGCGATCAGCGCCGACGTTCGACGCATAGCCGGAACGGAAAATGCCGTCGCACCCGCGCGTCCGCAATCCCTGCTTCGGCAAGGATCGGCGACCACTCGGCCGGTCGATAGGAACGCGCGATCGACAGCGTCCCGTCGGCACGCACGATCGGATGCCAGCGCATCAGCGTCGCCAGCAACGGATAGCCGCGATGGGCGAAGCGATGGCGGTGCAGGTCGTTGACGAACCAGCCGCGCGCCGCCTCCGCTTCCATGAAGCGCAGGAATGCGACGAGATGGCCATGGGTCATGTGATGCGCGACGAGGCTGGAGACGATCACGTCCCAGCCCTGCCCCGCCAGATCGGCATAATCGCCGGTGCGGTAGGTTACGGCCAGATCGGCGGGCGTATCGGCGCGCGCGATGGTTTCGCTGCGCGGATTCAGGTCGATGCCGACCAACTCGGCCTTGACGCCCCTCGCCGCCGCCCAGCGCGCGATGCGGCGCAGCATGTCGCCGTCGCCGTAGCCGACATCGAGCAGTTTCAGCCGGTTGCCACGCCCCGCGATGCCCGACAGGAAGGCGAGCGTCGGTCGCGCCGCCATCGTCACCCGGTTTACCCGTGCCAGATCGCGCAGGACCGCGGCATAGACCGCCGGATCGAGCGCGGGATCGTCCATCGCCTCCTCGGCATCGACGCGGGCGAAGCTCATGCGGCGCTCCGAAAGCCGAACCCTTCGGCGGCGAGCCCGGGACCGAAGGCGAGCGCGATGCCATCGGCGACCGGCGGCCCGGCCAGCAGTTCCGCCAGCACGAACATCAGCGTCGCCGACGACATATTGCCATTCGCGGCCAGCACGTGGCGGGAAGCGTTGAGGGCATCGGGCGACAGCGACAGGCTGCGTTCGACGGCGTCGAGGATCGACCGCCCGCCGGCATGGACCGCCCAGCCATCGACCTGCGCCAGCGACCGACCGCCGGTCGCCGCTGCCGCAAAACCGGGATCGGTGAGTGCGGTGGCGATACGGCCCGGCACCTCACCCGACAGATGCATCGCGAAGCCGGCATCGGTGATGTCCCAGCGGATCAATTCGGCTGAATCGGGCAGCGCGGCGGCAAATGGCGTCTCGATCGCGAAGCCGGTCGGATCGCGGGTCACCAACGCCGCCGCCGCACCGTCGCCGAATTGCAGCATCGCGAGCAACGGTTCGAGGCTGACCGCCGGTTGCAGGTGCAGCGTCGACAGTTCGACGGTGACCACCAGCACGCGTGCATCGGGTTCGGATCGGACGATATGGCGGGCGCTGCGCAGCGCCGCGACGGCAGCGTAACAGCCCATGAACCCGATCAGCAACCGCTCGGTCGCCGGGGGCAGACCGAGCCGAGCGGCAATGATCTGATCGATACCGGGCGCGACGAAACCGGTGCAGCTCGCCACGACGATATGGGTGATTGCCTCTAGCGGATGCTGCGCAGCAAGACGTTCGATCGCCGACAGCGCCAGCGCCGGGGCGGCATCGGCATAGATGCGCATCCGCGCGGCAGTGCCCGGCATTGCATCGGCATAGAAGCCGCCCGTCGCGACCGGCGATCCGCCGTCGCTGCCTACCGGCAGCACCGACCAGCGCCGCCCGATGCCGGCCCGCTCGACCATCCGGTCGAACAGCCGCGCCTCACGCGGCGGCAGCCGCTCGCGCGCCCATTCGATAAAGGCGTGATGGATATCGTGGTTCGGCGTCGCGGTGGCGATCGCGTTGATCCAGGCGACGGGCGCGGCGGTAGAAGTCATTGCATCCCCAACGCGCCAAAGCCGCAAACAGGTACGGGTTCAGTCCTTCCATGCCCACCAAAGCTGGGCGGGCGGCACGTTCCACCATTCCATGTCGTGATCGATCCGCGCGAATTGCCGGTCGAGGAAATCGCGGACACGCGGATTGAACTGATAGACCAGAAACGCCCCGCCGGGCCGCAGCACCGCTTGCGTCGCGGCGGCGATCTCGTCACCAACCCCGGCCGGCAGCGTAGAGAACGGCAGGCCCGACAGCACGTAATCGGCGTGGGGCTGACCATGATCGGCGACGATCCGTTCGACGTCCGCCGCCGATCCATGCACCGCCGAAAACCGCGAATCGAGGATCGTCGCGTTGAGGTAGTCGATGAAATCGGGGTTTGTATCGATGACGATCAACTGCGCGTCGGGCGCGAGCCGTTGCAGGATCGGACGGCAGAAGGTGCCGACGCCGGGACCATATTCGACCACGACCTTGGCGGCCGCCCAGTCGATCGGGCCGAGCATCTTGCGGATCAGGCGGTTCGACGACGGGATGACCGACCCGACCATGACCGGATGCTTCACGAACCCACGCAGGAAAATGCCGGCCGGCGATGGTACGCCGCGCGGCTTCCGTCGGGTCGCGGCGTTGGAAGTCGTCGTCATGGAAATCCTCGAACGGATGGCCGGGCGGCCATGGTCATCGCGTCGTCGCAAAAGCGAAACCAACTTGCAAGCATATCGGTTGCGCGGGCCGTCGCAGGTACGCCGCACGACCCATTGCGGTACGCTGGCGATAACGGGTGTGGGCGGGTCGTCGCGTCACCCCGAACCGGGTCCGGCGTGACGCGCGAACGGCGCTATCCTTTCGGACCGCGCCCCTCGACCATGCCGGGCGTGATGAAGCCCAGCGGCTGGATGGACAGCGCATCCTGCTTCAACTTTGACGACATCGCGCGATATTCCTCCTCCATTTCCGGCGTCACCGACGCCCGCGATTCGCCGAGCGCCGCGTCGAAATGGGCCATCGTCACCGCACGTGTCTCCAGCGACTCCCGCAGCGCGAACAGGCCGGCGCGGCGGACCACGTCTTCCAGATCGGCACCGGTGAACCGTTCGGTCCGGCCGGCGACGACATCCAGATCGACATCGTCGGCCAGCGGCATCTTCTGCGTCTGGATGCCGAGGATGCGCGCGCGCCCCGCCCGGTCGGGTACGCCGACATAGATCAGTTCGTCGAACCGGCCGGGGCGCAGCAACGCGGGATCGACCATGTTCGGCCGGTTGGTCGCACCGATCACGACCACCGATTGCAGTTCCTCCAGCCCGTCCATCTCCGCAAGGATCGTGTTCACGACCCGCTCGGTCACCTGCGGTTCGCCGAGGCCACCGCCGCGTGCGGGCACCAGCGAGTCGAGCTCGTCGATGAAGATGACCGTCGGGGCGACCTGTCGCGCGCGGGCGAACAGGCGCGCGATCTGCTGTTCGCTCTCGCCATACCATTTCGACAGCAGGTCGCTCGACTTGGTGGCGATGAAATTCGCCTCCGCCTCGCGCGCGACCGCCTTCGCCAACAGCGTCTTGCCGGTGCCGGGCGGGCCATAAAGCAGGAAGCCCTTTGCCGGCCGGATGCCGAGGCGGCGGAAGGATTCGGGCGACTTGAGCGGCAGCTCGACGCCTTCCTTCAACCGCACCTGCGCATCGTCGAGACCGCCGACATCGTCCCAACGTACGGTCGGGGCCTGCACCATCACCTCGCGCATCGCGCTGGGCTGCACGCGCTTCAGCGCCTCGACGAAATCGTCACGGGTGACCGACAGGCTGTCGAGCACGTCCTGCGGGATCGTGCCCGCGGACAGGTCGATGCGCGGCATGATCCGCCGCACCGAATCGATCGCCGCCTCGCGGGTCAGTGCCGCCAGATCGGCGCCGACGAAGCCATAGGTGGTGCGCGACAGCTCGCCCAGATCGACATGTTCGTCGAGCGGCATGCCGCGGGTGTGGATGCCCAGAATCTCGCGCCGCCCGCGTTCGTCGGGCACCCCGACCACGATCTCGCGGTCGAACCGGCCCGGCCGGCGCAGCGCTTCGTCGATCGCCTCGGGCCGGTTGGTCGCGGCGATGACGACGATGTTGGCGCGCGATTCGAGCCCGTCCATCAGCGTCAGCAACTGCGCGACCAGCCGCTTTTCGGCCTCGCCCGACACCTGCCCGCGTTTCGGCGCAATCGAATCGATCTCATCGATGAACACGATCGACGGCGATGCCTTGGTCGCTTCCTCGAACACCTCGCGCAGCCGCTTTTCCGACTCGCCATAGGCCGACCCCATGATTTCGGGACCGTTGATCAGGAAGAATTCGGCGTCGGATTCGTTGGCGACGGCGCGCGCGAGCCGCGTCTTGCCGGTGCCGGGCGGCCCGTGCAGCAACACGCCCTTGGGCGGATCGACGCCCAAGCGCTGGAACAATTCGGGATAGCGCAGCGGCAGTTCGACCATCTCGCGCAATTGGTCGATGGTCTGCCCCATGCCGCCGATATCGTCATAGGTGACGTCGGCCCGGCGCGTTTCCCGCGGCGTCTCATATTCCGACCGCAGCTCGATCTCGGTCGATTCGTCGATATGCACCACGCCCTTGGGCGTCGCCGAGACGACGAGGAGGCGGATTTCCTGCAACGAAAAGGCGGGCGCGTTCACATAGCGGCGGACATTGGGCGACAGATTGTCGACGCGCTGATGACCAGTAGTGGCGACGATATCGCCCTGACACAGCGGCCGCCCGAAAAAGGTGCGCTTGAGCGCGTTCGACGAACCCTGCAGCCGCAAATTCTGCTGTGCGGGTGCGAAGACGACGCGGGTGGCCGGGCGTGATTCGGCCTTCCGGACCTCGACCTGATCGCCCGACCCGACGCCGGCATTGGCGCGCTGCAACCCGTCGATGCGAACGATGTCGAGGCCTTCATCCTCGGGATAGGGGGCGATGGCGCGCGCGGGCGTCGTCTTCTTGCCGACGATCTCGACCACGTCGCCCTCGTTGATGCCGAGCAATGCCATGACCGATCGCGGGAGATGGGCGATGCCGCGCCCGCTATCCTCGGGCCGCGCATTCGCTACCTGCAACCGCCGCCCGCCTGTTTCGCTGTCCGCCATCTATTCCTGCCATGCTCAACGCAACCGAACGGCGGATATGGGCGGTGCGCCGCCGGCAACAAGACGAAAAAAAGGCCGGTCACAAAGGACCGGCCGGAAAGTTTTTAGGAGAGGATGCCTGAAAGGCCTGCTCTGATTGCAGCGCGGCGTATTTTTGTGCAAGTGCGAACGAAGCAATCGATATTGCAGTTTCTGCAACACGCCTCCGGTCGGCAGTTGCCATACGGACAATCGCGGTGCAGCCTGTATCGCACCGCAACGAAGTTAGGGTATCGGATGCGTCGCCTTCCGCCATTGACCGCCATCGAAGCCTTCGTGCACGTCGCGCGCCTCGGCTCGGTCAAACTTGCCGCCGACGAACTGGCGCTGTCGTCGCCCGCGCTCAGCCGCCGGGTGCAGGCGCTCGAACGCTTCATCGGCAAACCGCTGTTCGAACGACGGCATCAGGCATTGCGCCTGAACGACGATGGCGAACGGTTGCTGACGCTGTTGTCGGGCGCGCTCGACACGCTGTCCGATGCGGTCGAACAAATGTCCGGCGCGGTCGAGGTGCTGCGGCTGCGGCTGGGCGTCCTGCCGCTGTTCGCGATCCAGCGGCTGATGCCGCGCATGGGCGACCTGCACGACCAGCATCCCGAACTGCATCTCGATTTCGATACCGCGCATCATGGGCTGGGACGGCTGGGCGAAGGGATCGACGTCGCGATCGTGCTGGACCATGCGATCGACCCGGCGCTCTATGCCCGGCGACTCGACCGGAACCGCGTCTATGCCATCGCCGGACGGGCGTTGATCGACCGGTCGCCGATCACCGATCCCGCGCAACTGGCGCAGCATACCGCGCTGATTCACCGCGACATGCCCGATACCTTTTCCGACTGGATGCACGCCGCCGGCCTGCCCGACCTCGAACCCGCCGCGATCGACCGGTTCGATTCGGGTACGCTGATGCTGGAAGCGGCGGCGCAGGGTCTGGGCGTCGCCTTCATGCTGGAATCGCATTTCGAGACGGCCCGCGACGACCGGCTGGTGCCGCTGTTCGATCGGGCGGTCAATTCGACCTACAGCCACTGGTTCGTGTGCCGCCCGCGCATGTTGCAGCAGCGGCCGGTGAAGCTGTTTCACGACTGGCTGGTCAAGGCGCTGGGCGCGCCGGCGGAGTAGGGGCGGGAGCGCCTTCGCCGCTCCGTCCGTCATTCCGGCGAAAGCCGGAATCCATTGTGTCGGATGGTCTCGATCGATCGCTGCCGCCCCCCATCCATGGATTCCGGCCTGCGCCGGAATGACGGAGGAGGGATATGCCAAGCTCCCGTCGCCACCCCCGCGAACGCTGGGTCCATAAACGCTGACCTCGGCGATCGAACCGAACCGCCAGCGGCAATGGGTTCCCGCCTGCGCGGGAATGACGAAGGGATTTACGGCAAAGGCGTCATTCCGGCGAAGGCCGGAATCCATTGTGTCGGACGCTATCGAACGATCGCTGCCGTCCCCCATCCGTGGATTCCGGCCTGCGCCGGAATGACGGACGGGGGCAAACCGCTTACGCCTCGCTGCGCGCGGTCACGATCTTGCCCGGGTTGCGGGGCGGTTCGCCCTTGGGCAGCGCGTCGACGGCGTCCATGCCGCTCTCGACCACGCCCCACACGGTGTACTGACGGTCGAGGAAGGTCGCATCGTCGAGGCAGATGAAGAACTGGCTGTTGGCCGAGTTCGGGTCCTGCGTTCGCGCCATCGAGCAAACGCCGCGCACATGCGGTTCGGCGTTGAATTCCTGCTTGAGGTTCGGTTCCTTCGACCCGCCGGTGCCGTCGCCGCGACCGCCGTCGCCGCCCTGCGCCATGAAGCCGTCGATCACGCGGTGGAACACCACGCCGTCATAAAATCCCGAGTCGGCAAGCTTGACGATGCGTTCGACATGGTTCGGCGCCAGATCGGGGCGCAGCTTGATCCGCACTTCGCCCGTGTCGAGCGTCATCACGAGCGTGCTGGGGGTATCGGCCATTGAAAGCTCCTTGAAAGTCGCGCCTAGCTAGGGTGCCGGAGGGGCACTGGCAACCGCATAGGGTTTGCACGGCGGTGCAGCATGGCTACAGCGGCCGGACGCACGTGGCAGGAGGGTTGCACCCATGACCGAACTCGACCTTCCCGAAACGACCAGCGAACTGGACGAGGACGACCGGCTGAAGCCCGAATTCGTCCGCGCGGTTTGCGAAGCGGTCGACCGCGGCGATGACGAAGCGGCGCGCGAGCTGGTCGAGCCGCTCCACCCCGCCGATCTGGCCGACCTGTTCGAACTGGTGCCGGGCGAACAGCGCGCGGCACTGGCGGCGGCGATCGCCGAGCGGCTGAACGGCGACGTGCTCGCCGAGATGAACGACTGGGTGCGCGACGCGGTCATCGACGCGCTGACCACGACGCAGGTCGCCGATCTCGCCGCACAGCTCGACACCGACGACGCGGTCGCGATCATCGAGGATCTCGACGACGCCGACCAGCGCGCGGTGCTGCGCGCGCTCGACCCCGACGATCGCGCCGCGATCGAGGAGGCGCTGTCCTACCCCGAGGAATCCGCCGGCCGGTTGATGCAGCGCGAACTGGTCGCGGTGCCCGAACACTGGACCGTCGGCGACGCGCTCGACTATCTGCGCGCCGACGAGGTGCTGACCACCGATTTCTGGGAAATCTTCGTGGTCGATCCGGCGCACAAACCGATCGGCACCTGCCAGTTATCGTGGATTCTCCGGACGCCGCGCGACGTTGCGATCGGCGACGTGATGGCGCGCGAACAGACGCTGATCCCGGTCGACATGGACCAGGAAGAAGTCGCGCTCCGTTTCCAGAAATATGCGCTGATCTCCGCGGCGGTGGTCGATGGCAGCGGGCGGCTGGTCGGCATGATTACGGTCGACGACGTCGTCCACATCATCCAGGCCGAGGCGGGCGAGGACGCACTGCTGCTGTCGGGTGCCGGCGAAGGCGACATCAACGAACCGATCCGTGATTCGTACAAGGCGCGCGTACGGTGGCTCATCACCAATCTGATCACCGCGCTGTTGCCCGCGACGATCATCGGCGCATTCGGCGCGACGATCGACCGGATGGTGACGCTGGCCGCGCTGATGCCGATCGTCGCGGGTCTGGGCGGCAATGCGGGGACGCAGACCATGGCGGTCACCGTCCGCGCGCTGGCTACCAATCAGCTGACCCAGTCGAACACGCTGCGCGCGATCCGGCGCGAGATGGTGATCGCGCTGATGAACGGCCTGACCGTCGCCGCGCTGATCGGAACCGGCGTGACGCTCTGGTTCGGCAACCCGCAACTGGGGGCAGTGATTGGCACGGCGATGCTGCTGAACGTCGTCATCGCCGGCTTTGCGGGGGTGTTCGTGCCGCTGACACTCGACCGGTTCAATGCCGACCCGGCGGTCGCGTCATCGATCTTCGTGACGATGACCACTGATTCGATGGGGTTTCTGGTGTTTCTTGGCCTTGCGACGGTCAGCGGACTGACGGCTTGAGGCGCGCGACTGCGCTTCCCATGTGGGTCGCGTGCCGCTGCATCTCACCAAAGTCGCCTTCGCCATCGAATCGGTCGAACAACTCGCCGAACGGCTGGCCGTGCGCCATGCCGAGGGCGGGGCGCTGACCACCCGCTATCTGCCGAAACGCGCTGCCGAGATCGCGGGCGGGTCGCTGTTCTGGATCCTGAAGCACCGGCTGGTCGCGCGTTCGCCGATCCTTGGCTTCGGTGAGGCGGAGGGCGGGCGGGTTGCGATCCATCTGGGACCAAAGCTGGTGCTGGTCGAGGCGCGACCCAAGCGCGCGCATCAGGGGTGGCGCTATCTGGAGGAGGCTGACGCGCCCGCCGATCTTGGTGGCACGGGGACGGGCGCGGATGAACTGCCGCCGCGTCTCATTGGCGAGTTGATGGCGTTGGGGTTGCTGTAGGCAGTAAGGTGGTTTTCACGCGAAGGCACGAAGACGCGAAGAGGTTTCGCTCGCTGCCACCTGATCGCGTAGCGATCTCCTGTCGGCTGCGCTTCCACCGATTTGAGGGTTCCGCTGACGCGGAATGGCGGGAAGCCGCAACCTCCTCCGCGTCTCCGCGCCTTCGCGTGAAACCGAATCTTCTTCTAGCCGACCAGCCCCGGATACGCCGCCCGTGCCGCCGCGACCTTCGGCTTGTCCCAGCGCATGATATAGGGATGCGACGGATTCCGGCGTGCGAAATCCTGATGACCGGCTTCGGCGGGATAGAAGGCACCCGTCTCGACCTTCGTCGCCATCGGCTTGGGGAAGGCCTTTGCCCGGGTCAGTTGCACGATATAGCGGCGCGCCACCGCCGCCTGCTCCGGGGTCTGCGGAAAGACCGCCGAGCGATAGCTGGGGCCGCGATCGGGATACTGGCCGTCGACCTGCGTCGGATCGTGCGCGACCGAGAAATACAGGCGCAGCAACGTACCATAGCTGACGATGCGTGGGTCGTAGGTGATGCGGATCGCCTCGGCATGGCCGGTGCGTTCGGTCGATACCTGATCGTAGGTCGCGGTGGCACGGGTGCCGCCAGCATAGCCGCTGACGACCGATCGCACGCCCTTCACGCGTTCGAACACCGCCTCCATGCCCCAGAAACAGCCACCTGCCAGCACGGCGGTGGCAAGGCCGGGTCTGGCCGGCACATCGCTGGCGATGGCGGGAACCGGGACCGCGCGTTCGGCGGTGGCGGGCTGGATCGTCAGCGCAGCGGCAAGGCCGATAGCGGCGATCGACAGGGGTAGCAGGGGCTTCATGGTCGGTTCCTTGACGCGGACCGACCCAAGATGGGGCGCGGGCGTGCGCCCCGCCAGATCAACCGATGCGTTCGACGACCGCCGGTGCGGAACGGACCGACTTCGCATCGCTCGGATCGGCGATCTGCACCGCGAACAGCGCGACGGCGCCCAAGGCGAAGCCGCTGACGAAATGGCGAAGGAATCCGGTGCGCTTGGCTGTCATCTGTCTCATCCTCTTGCCCGGCCGCACACCCGGATGGTGCGCGACAGCGGGTCGATCGCCATGGCGGCGGACGACCCGTTCTTCAGCGGCAAGATATAGTTGGGGGCGGTGAACCGATGCTGGCGCATCCGTTCATCTCCTGCACAGCCTCAACCATGTTGCGTGTGCGAAATCAAGTCGATGACGGGGTGCATTTCGGAAACGCTGCGTTGCGCGACCAGCGTTTCGGTGCGGTTGCGCTGCTTGACGACATACATGTCGCGGTCGGCAGCGACGATCAGGTCGGCGATATGGTCGAGCGTCCCGATCGCGGTACCGATGCTGAGCGCGACGGGCAGGTCGGGCGGCGCGATCCCCGTCATCGCATGGGCATAGCGGACGGCGATGGCGGCGGCGGTGGCATCGGCCCCCGCCTGATCGGCGTCGGGCAGGACGCAGACGAATTCGTCGCCGCCCCAGCGGAATACCCGCCCCCCTTTGGGCAAGGCCGCCGACGTCGCGCGGACCAGCGCGACCAGCGCCGCATCGCCCACCGCATGGCCGCAGCGATCGTTCAACGGCTTGAAATGGTCGAGGTCGATCATCAGCACCGCTCCCCCGCCCCGCCATCGCGCCAGCCGCCGGTCGAACCCGGCGCGGTTATAGGCATTGGTCAGCGGATCGCGTTCGAGCAGCGCCGAAAGCGCCTGGTGCCCGCGCTCGGCATCCATCGTCAGCAGCGACACGCCGCGAAACATGATGAACGAGATCGGCAGCACGGTCAGCCACGCCCCCAGCCCGTGCTTCATCCCCGTCAGGCTGGTGCCGATATCGCCGTGATAGGCCGACCATGATCGCGCGACGAACAGCGGCACGGTCGGTGCGAACAGCGCGACGACGATCCATGCGGTATGCAGCGATTCGCGTCGCGCCAGCCGGATCGCGGTCAGCACGATGGCGAGGTCGAACAGCGCGCGCAGGCTGCTGAGATACCCGACCCGGAACCCGAGTTCCTCGATCCGGACCGAGAAGAACAGCGGAGTCGCCGCGACCAGCGCCGCCGCGAGGATCAGGCGGTTGCTGCCGTCCGGATAGGCGAAGGTGCGCAGGCCGATGAAGATCGCGGCATAGGCGACCACTGCCAGCGGGTTGCCCAGCCAGACGATATAGTCGCCACCACCCATATCGCGGAACACCGCGCCGGCCGCGGTGACACCGAGCAGGATATGGCCGAACCCCCACCATGCGGCCCAGTTGTCGAATCGCCCGGTCGCCCACGGAACGACATGGATGATGCCGGCAACGATCGATGCCAGCGCTACCATGACGTACATTGTGGAAAGATCGAGCAAGCCGTCCTCACTATCGCAACCAAAGTCGCGATAGATCAAAAAGGCCTAATAGTCTCTTTCTACTCGGTGGTTACTTCAGCGCGGCGCACGCGGTACGGATACGCGCACAAGCCTCGCGCAGCAATGCATCCGACGTCGCATAGCTGATCCGCATCGCCGGCGAGAGGCCGAACGCCGCGCCCTGCACCGCCGCGACCTTCGCATCCTCCAGCAGATAACCGACGAAATCCTCGTCGGTGGCGATCCGCCGGCCCGCGGGCGTCGACGTGCCGATCAGCCCCGACAGGTCGGGATAGACGTAGAAGGCACCCTCCGGCATCGGACAGGTCACGCCGTCGATCGCGTTCAGTTCGGCGACGACCATGTCCCGACGACGCTGGAACGCGGCATTGCGCTCGGCAAGGAACGACTGATCGCCGTTCAGCGCGGCGACGGCCGCCGCCTGCGCGATCGAACACGGATTGGAGGTCGACTGCGACTGCAGCTTGGCGATCGCCTTGATCAGCCATGCCGCGCCGCCGGCATAGCCGATCCGCCAGCCGGTCATCGCATAGGCTTTCGAACAGCCGTTCACGGTCAGCGTGCGATCGTACAGCGTCGGGTTCACCTCCGCGATCGTCGCAAATTCGAAGCCCGGATAGACGATATGCTCGTACATATCGTCGGCGAAGATCCAGACGTGCGGATGCCGCTCCAGCACCTTGCCCAGTTCGCGCAGTTCGGCGCGGGTATAGCCGGCCCCGGTCGGGTTGGACGGCGAATTCAGGATCACCCACTTGGTGCGTTCGGTGATCGCGGCGTCGAGCTGTTCGGGCGTGATCTTGTACTGCTGGTCGGCCCCGGCGGCGATGAACACCGGCGTGCCGCCCGCGAACTGGACGACGTCGGGATAGCTGACCCAATAGGGGGCCGGCACGATCACTTCATCGCCGGCGTCGACCGTCGCGACCAGCGCGTTGAACAACGTGTGCTTGCCGCCGACATTCACGCTCACCTGATTCGCGGCATAGGTCAGGCCGTTGTCGCGCTTGAACTTCGCGATGATCGCGTCCTTCAGCTCGGCGGTGCCGTCGACATTGGTGTATTTCGTCTTGCCGGCGCGAATCGCCTCGATCGCGGCGTCCTTGACGAAATCGGGTGTGTCGAAATCGGGTTCGCCCGCGCCCAGCCCGATGACGTCGACGCCCTGCCGCTTCAGTTCGAGCACCTTCGACGTGATGGCGAGGGTCGGCGACGGATTGATGCGGTCGAGCGCGGCGGAGGGCTTCATGGGACGTCCGATGCTGAGAAGGAACAGGTGCCGCGCCCTTAGCCGCCCCGTTCCCCCGCCGCAACCAGTCGCGCATGAATCAATCCGCGAACGGCGTTGCCGATGTAAAATCCTTGCGCGAGATCGGCCGGCGTCAGCGGCATTTCGACCGCATCGCCGCGCGCGATCAGTTCGGCGCGCAGCACCCCCGGCAACAATCCACGATCGAGCGGCGGGGTCAGCAACTGCCCGCCCTCCTCCCGCCGGACGAAGATCGAGGTGAAGCTGCCCTCGGTCACCTCGCCATCGGCGCGGGTGAAGATCGTTTCGAAACAGCCCGGCGGCGGCGCGGGCCAGAAGCGCCGGTCGCTGGTCTTGTGGACGATGCGCAGGTCGGTCGCGGCCAGCGGCAGCGGCGCGACCGCCACCAGGACCGGCCCGGCGGGCAGCGTCGGCAGCGGCGTGACATCGACCGAGATCGCGCCCGATCGCGACAGCAACAGCCGGATGCGCGACGGATTGCGCAGGCGAAAGGTCGCCGCCTGCAATTCGTTGCGCGTCGCATGGCGATCGAACGCGAAGCCCAGCCGCCGCGCGCTTTGCGTCAGGCGGGCGATATGCCCTTCGAGCAGGGTGATCCCCTCCAGCGGATCGAACGCCATCGTTTCGACCAGATCGTAGCGCGCCGGCGGCAGGTTCAGGAACCGTGCCTTGGCGAGACATTCGGACCATTCGTCGGCGGCGCGCGAATCGGCGACGATGCCCGATCCCAGCCCCAGCGTCGCATGGGCGGCGTCGGGTACCAGATGCAGCGTGCGGATCGCGACGTTGAACGACGCGTCGCCAGTGCCGTCGATCCAGCCGATCGCCCCGGTATAGATGCCGCGCGCGCGATCCTCGATACCGTCGATCGCCTCCATCGCCCGCTTCTTGGGCGCGCCGGTGATCGACCCGCACGGGAACAGCGCCGCCAGCGCATCGACCGCATTCCGGTCGGGCAGCAGGTCGGCGGTGACCGACGACACCATCTGGTGGATGCTCGGATAGGTTTCGACGACGAATCGCTCGGGCACGTGCACGCTGCCCGCGACGCTGACCTGCGACAGGTCGTTGCGCATCAGGTCAACGATCATCAGATTTTCGGCGCGCTGTTTGGGATCGGCGGCCAGTGCGCGCGCGGCGGCGGCATCGCGCGCCGGATCGGGATCGCGCGCGGCGGTCCCCTTCATCGGCCGCGCGGTGATGCGCCGCCCCTCGACCGCAAAGAACAGTTCGGGCGAGAAGGAGAGAATCCAGTCCTCTCCGGTCCACACCACCGCGCCATGCCCCGCCGCCGCGCACGGCCGAATCGCGGCATACAGCGCCAGCGGATGGCCCGCGACCGGCACCTGCGCGCCGAAGGTCAGGTTCGCCTGATACAGGTCGCCCGCCGCAATCAGGTTGAGGACGGTGTTGCAGTGCGCGGTATGGCGATCGGCATCGATCGCCGGCTCGACCTCACCGATCCATGCACCGTGCGGATCGGGCAATGCGGCGACGACGTCGACCGTTTCGGCCGCTGCGAACACGCCGAACCACAGCAGCGGCGCGGTACCGCTGCGCATCCGCAGCCCTGGCACCAGTGCCGCGCCGGCTTCATAGTGCAGATAGCCTGCAACCGACGCGCCTTCACCGATCGCGGTCGACAGGTCCGCCAGCGCCGCCGTCACCTCGCCGACGCCATCGGCGCGGATGATGCGGGACGGTGCCCGATACAGCGTTGCCGAGCCGCCCGGCCGGGCATCGTCGAACAGCACGAAAGGCCGGGTCGTATCGAACATTGCCCACGCTTGCCGCCTGCCGCCGCGCGGGGCAAGCGTCGAACCGCGCTTTGTCGGTACGGCATTCGACGGTAAGGCACGGGCATGACCCCATCCCCGATCCGCGCGGCGATCATTCCGGTGACGCCGCTCCAGCAGAATTGCACGCTGCTCTGGTGCACGAAGACGATGCGTGGCGCCTTTGTCGATCCCGGCGGCGACCTGCCGCGACTGCTCGCCGCCGCCGAACAACATGGCGTGCGAATCGAAAAGATCCTGCTCACCCACGGGCATATCGATCATTGCGGGGAGGCCAAGCCGCTCGCCGAGCAGCTGGGCGTGCCGATCGAGGGGCCGCACGAGGCCGACCGGTTCTGGATCGCGCGGCTGGACGAGGATGGCAAGCGGTGGGGCCTGCGCGGCGTCCCGTTCGAACCGGATCGCTGGCTGGTCGAGGGCGACACCGTCACCGTCGGCGAGGCGAGCTTCGCGGTGTACGAGACCCCCGGCCACACGCCCGGCCATGTCATCTTCCACCACGCCGACGCCAAATTCGCGCTGGTCGGCGACGTCCTGTTCCAGGGGTCGATCGGCCGCACCGACTTTCCGCTGTCGGATACGCAGGCGCTGATCGATTCGGTGGTGACGAAGCTGTGGCCGCTGGGCGATGATATCGCGTTCGTGCCGGGCCATGGTCCGGGCAGCACCTTCGGCCATGAGCGGGCGACGAATCCGTTTGTCGGTGATAAGGCGCTCGGCAAGTAGCGCTACACCACCTCGTATCCGGGCCTGCGCCGGGATATAGGAAGCTTGCCGGCAACCCGAAGCTTGCAACCCCGCGCGAAAACGCTATAGGCGCGGTTCGCTTCGCGACCAGCCTGTCTGCCGGTCCGGCGGGTCGCCGGTCGCGAAAAGCGGTCGGGCACTTGCCTGGGCCGCGTCGTCAGTTGGTGGTGAAACCAACCGATACCCAAGTGATAAAGGTGCCGAAATGGCAGTTCCCAAGAGAAAGACCTCGCCCTCCAAGCGCGGTATGCGTCGCAGCCACGATTCGCTGAGCGTCGAATCATTCCAGGAATGCCCGAACTGTGGCGAACTGAAGCGTCCGCACAACCTGTGCAACGCCTGCGGCCATTACAACGGTCGCGAAGTCGTCTCGGTCGAAGCGTAACCGCCGGACCGGACAGGGAAGCACGCATGGCCGACGGGTCCTGGATCGCCATCGACGCGATGGGCGGTGACGAAGGGCTTGCCACCATGCTGGCGGGCGTCGCCCATGCGCGACGCCGCCACGAATCGATGCGGTTCCTGCTGGTCGGGGACGAGGCGGCGATTCTTGCGGGGCTCGAATCGCATCCGAACCTGTCCGCCGCATCGGAAATCGTTCACGCCCCCGAAGTCGTCGGATCGTCGGACAAGCCCAGCCAGGCGATTCGCCGGGCCAAGACGACGTCGATGGGCGTCGCCATCGGGCTGGTGAAGCAGGGCCGTGCCGCCGCTGCGGTGTCGGCGGGCAATACCGGCGCGCTGATGGCGATGGCGAAGCTGGCGCTGCGCACCATGCCGGGCATCGATCGCCCGGCACTGGCGGCGTTGCTGCCCAGTCTCGGCGACAACGACCTCGTCATGCTCGACCTCGGCGCCAATGCCGAGTGCGATGCCCGCAACCTCGTCCAGTTCGCGGTGATGGGGGCGGCCTATGCCCGCACCGCGCTCGACCTCGAATCGCCCCGCGTCGCGCTGCTGAACATCGGCACCGAGGAGCTGAAGGGCATCGACAGCGTCCGGGAAGCAGCAGCGATCCTGCGCGCCTCGCCGCATTTGCCGATGACCTTTTCGGGCTATATCGAGGGCGATCGCCTGTCGCGCGGACAGGTCGATGTCGTCGTTTGTGACGGCTTTTCGGGCAATATCGCGCTGAAGACCGCCGAGGGCACCGCGCGATTCGTCGCCGACCTGCTCAAGCGCGCCTTCCGTTCGTCGATCCGGTCGAAGATCGGGTTCCTGATCTCGCGCCCGGCGACCGAATTGCTGCGCCATCACCTCGATCCCAACAACCACAACGGCGCGGTCTTTCTCGGCCTCAACGGGCTGGTGGTCAAAAGCCATGGCAGCGCCAACGAAGCCGGCATTTCGAACGCGATCCAGGTCGCGGCCAAGATGGTGCGCGACGACCTGACCCGCAGCATCGCCAGCGATCTTGCGGCGATCGAGGCGCGCGCGGCATGATCCGCTCGGTCGTCACCGGCACCGGCTCGGCGCTCCCCGCCCGGCGGGTAACGAATGCCGAACTGGCCGAACAGGTCGACACCTCCGACGAATGGATCGTCGAGCGTACCGGCATCCGCTTCCGCCATATCGCCGCCGAGCACGAGACGACCGCGACGCTTGCCGCCGATGCCGCGCGCGCCGCGATCGCCGCCGCCGGGATCGAACCGCAAACGATCGACCTGATCGTGCTGGCGACCGCCACCCCCGACCAGACCTTTCCGGCGACCGCGACCAAGGTGCAGGCGATGCTCGGCATCGACGACTGCGTCGCGTTCGACGTGGCGGCAGTGTGTTCGGGCTTTCTCTATGCGGTGCAGGTCGCCGATGCGATGCTGCGCACCGGCATCCACCGCCGTGCGCTGGTGATCGGAGCCGAGACGTTCAGCCGCCTGCTCGACTGGGAGGATCGCACCACCTGCGTCCTGTTCGGCGACGGCGCGGGCGCGATCGTCCTCGAGGCACGGGAAACCGATGGCGACACGCCGCAGGGTATTCTGGCCACCCGCCTCCACGCCGATGGCCGGCACAACGGCCTGCTCTATGTTGACGGCGGTCCGTCGACGACCGGCACGGTCGGCAAGCTGCGCATGAAGGGCAAGGAAGTGTTCCGCCATGCGGTGGTCAATCTGGCAAGCGTCATGGGCGAATCGCTCGAACTGGCGGGACTGACCCCCGACGACGTCGACTGGGTCGTGCCGCATCAGGCCAATGCCCGCATCCTCGACGCGACCGCGCGCAAGCTGGGCCTGCCCCGCGAGAAGGTCGTGGTGACCGTCGACATTCACGCCAACACCTCGGCCGCGTCGGTCCCGCTCGCGCTCGACGTCGCCACGCGCGACGGGCGGATCAAGCGCGGCGACATCGTCGTGCTGGAGGCGATGGGCGGTGGTTTCACTTGGGGCGCCGCCGTAGTGCGTTGGTAATCCTTTAGTATTTTTGAATCTTCGTATACGCTGTGCTACCGGCAACTGGTGTAGATGAAAAAGGATTTCACCAATGGTTTCCGATGGCACCCTGACCCGCGCCGATCTCTCTGAAGAGATGCATCGCGAGATCGGTCTGTCGCGTGCCGATTCCGCGCGTGTCGTCGAACAGATACTCGATCATATGTGCGAAGCGCTGTCGCAGGGCGAAAACGTCAAGATTTCGGGCTTCGGCAGCTTCGTGCTGCGCGACAAGGGTGAGCGGATCGGCCGCAATCCCAAGACCGGGGTCGAAGTGCCGATCGCGCCGCGTCGCGTCCTGACCTTCCGTGCCAGCCAGATGATGCGCGACCGCATCACCACCAACTGAACGAGGCCGATTGCCACCCCCGGTCGACAAATCCGCCAACGCCTATCGCACGATCGGCGAAGTGGCGCGTGAACTGGGGGTGCCGCAGCATCGGCTCCGCTATTGGGAAGGGCGTTTCCCGCAGATCCGCCCGCTGACCCGCGCCGGCGACCGCCGCTATTACCGGCCGGAGGATGTGACGCTGTTGCGCCGTATCCAGACGCTGCTGGGCGACCAGGGCTATACCGTGCGCGGCGTGCAGCAATTGCTGGCGCAGGAGGCGAAGGCCCCTGCCATACCCGTTGCTCCGATCCCGCGCCGTGCCGCCCGCATCATCGAATTGCGTGCGATTCGCTCGCTTCTCGCCGATGCGCTGGCGGCCGATAACGCGGCCGATTAGCAGGGCGGCGTGCCGACGCAGCACTGTACCATCGGCCGATCCACGCGCCGCTTTCCCCGACGGCCAAACCTGCTAAACCGCGCGGGCGATGAGCGTATCCAATACCGACACCTCCCCCGCGCCTGGCCGGCGGGACCGTTTCGCCCGCATTCGGCGACGGTGGTGGTTCCGCCTGCCTGCCTTTGCGTTGTTGCTGTCGGGGATCGGCGTGTTCCTGATCTGGCTGCTGCTGTGGCGCACCTTGCCCTCCGTCGATTCGCTGCGCGCCTATGAACCCCCGCTGCCGACCAATGTCCGCGGGATCGCGGGCGATCCGATTCACAGCTATGCTCGCGAACGGCGCGTGCAGCTGTCCTACGCCGAATATCCGCCGCTGCTGGTCCGCGCGTTCCTCGCCGCCGAGGACCGGACGTTTTTCGAGCATCACGGCGTAGACTATCCCGGCATCGCATCGGCGATGCTCACCAATCTGCGCAACGACGGTCGCCCGATCGGCGCGTCGACGATCACGCAACAGGTGGCCAAGAACCTGCTGCTGACCAGCGAGGTCAGCTATGTCCGCAAGGCGAAGGAGGCACTGCTCGCCTATCGCATCGAGAATGCGCTGACCAAGCAGCAGATCCTCGAACTCTATCTCAACCAGATCGCGCTTGGCCGCAACGCGTTCGGCGTGGAGGCCGCCGCCCACGCCTATTTCGGCAAGGAACTGCGCGAGCTGACGCTGCCGCAAATGGCGTATCTGGCAATCCTGCCGAAAGGGCCGTCGAACTACACGCCCGAACGCGGATATGATCGCGCGATCACCCGTCGCAACTGGGTGCTGGGCGAAATGGAGCGCAACGGCTTCATCACCGGTGCCCAGCGCGCCGCCGCCATCGTCCAGCCGCTCGGCACCATCCCGCGCCAGACCCCGCGACAGGAAACGGCGGGTGGCTATTTCATCGAGGAAGTCCGCCGCCAGCTGCTCGGCCAGTTCGGGGAAAATGCAAAGGACGGTCCGTACAGCGTCTATGCCGGCGGCCTGTGGGTCCGCACCTCGCTCGACCCCAAGATTCAGGTCGATGCGCAGGACGCGCTGCGCAGCGGCCTCATCCGGTTCGATGCGGGGCGCGGCTGGTCCGGTCCGCTCAACAAGCCGCGCACGACGATCGACGGCGACAATTGGCAACAGGCGCTGCTCAACACCAATATCGGCGTCGATTATCAGGATTGGCAGGCCGCGATCGTCATCGACAAGGAGGCCGGCGAGGCGCGGATCGGCTTTGCCGACGGCCGCACCGGCACGTTGCCGCGCGGCAATGCGCAGATGCCGGTCCGCGGCGGCACCGGCAACGCATTCGGCGCGATCCGGCGTGGCGACATCCTCGCCGTGGCGCCGGCGGGCGGCGACTGGTCGCTGCGCTCGGTCCCGCGCGTGTCGGGCGGGATGGTGGTCGAGGACCCGCGCACCGGCCGCATCCTCGCGATGCAGGGCGGGTTCGACAGCCGTATCCAGTCGTTCAACCGCGCGACGCAGGCGATGCGCCAGCCCGGATCGACGATCAAGCCGATCGTCTATGCCGCCGCGCTGGAGGCAGGGATGACCCCCGCCTCGATCATCGTCGACGGCCCGTTCTGCGTCAATCAGGGCGGTCGGCTGGGCCAGAAATGCTTCCGCAACTTCGGCGGTGGCGGGGCCGGCCCGCACACCATGCGCTGGGGCGTCGAACAGTCGCGCAACCTGATGACGGTGCGCGCCGCCGCCCAGACCGGCATGGACAAGGTCAACGACCTGATCCAGCGCGTCGGCATCAGCGACGAGAAATTCCCGCCCTATCTCTCCTATGCACTGGGCGCAGGCGAGACGACGGTGCTGCGCATGGTCAACGCCTATTCGATCCTCGCCAATCAGGGCCGCGAGCTGAAACCCACGGTCATCGATTTCGTGCAGGACCGGCGCGGCAAGGTGATCCTGCCCGAAAACTGGCGCGCCTGCGACGGCTGCAACGCGCCCGATTGGGACGGCAAGCCGATGCCGCGTCCGCAGATCAGGTCGCGGCAGGTCATGGACGCGATGAGCGCGTACCAGATGGTCCACATCATGGAAGGGGTGATCCAGCGCGGCACCGCCACGACGCTGCGCGACCTCAATCGTCCGATCATGGGCAAGACCGGCACCTCGACCGGTCCGACCGATGTCTGGTTCGTCGGCGGCACGCCGCAGATGATCGCCGGCCTCTATCTCGGTTTCGACAGCCCCCGCAATCTCGGCGGCTATGCGCAGGGCGGGACGATCGCCGCGCCGATCTACAAGACATTCGCGGTCAAGGCCTATCAGGACATGGAGGCACTGCCGTTCCGCGCGCCCGCCGGCATCCGCATGGTCCGCATCGATCGTGCCAGTGGTCGCCCGGTCTATGGCGCGTGGCCGACGACCGATCCCAAGGCGGCGGTGATCTGGGAAGCGTTCAAGCCCGAGACCGAGGCGCGCCGCGCCACCGGACGGCTGGGCGCAGCACGCGCGCCGGTGACCCGCGATCCGACCCGCGCCATGCCCACCCAACAACAGGCGCAACCGCGTGACAGCGACTTCTTGCAACGCGAAGGGGGAATCTACTAGCGCGCCGCCCATATCGACGGCATTCCCCCTGATTACGCTTATTCCCGGAGTTTCCCCATGCGCGCCGAAGCGCAAGCCCATGTAGACAAGATCAACGATGCGCTCTCGCTGCTGCGCCGCTTCCTCGACTGGGACCGCGCGCTGCGTCGGCTCGACGAGCTGAACGCGCGCGTCGAGGACCAGGCATTGTGGAACGATCCCAAGGCCGCGCAGGACGTCATGCGCGAACGCCGCCGGCTGGACGAGGCGATCACCGCCACCCGCACCATCGAGCGTGAATTGTCCGACACCGTCGAACTGATCGAGATGGCCGACGAGGAAGGCGATGCCGAGATGGCCGACGAAGGCGTCGCCAACCTCGCCGAACTCGCCCGGCGTGCCGATCATGACAAGGTACAGGCGCTGTTGTCGGGTGAAGCCGATGCCAACGACACCTATATCGAGATCAACGCCGGCGCAGGCGGGACCGAGAGCCAGGACTGGGCCGGCATGCTGCAACGCATGTACACCCGCTGGGCCGAACGCCGCGGCATGAAGGTCGAACTGGTCGACCAGCATACCGGCGAACAGGCGGGCATCAAATCGGCGACGCTGCTGATCAAGGGCGAGAATGCGTACGGTTTCGCCAAGACCGAAGGCGGCGTCCACCGGCTGGTCCGCATCAGCCCCTATGACAGCGCGGCGCGCCGGCACACCTCGTTCGCGTCGATCTGGGTCTATCCGGTGATCGACGATAATATCGAGGTCGAGTATAACGAAAGCGACCTGCGCATCGATACCTATCGCGCGTCGGGTGCCGGTGGTCAGCACATCAACACCACCGATTCGGCGGTGCGGATTACGCACATTCCGACCGGCATCGTCGTGCAGTGTCAGAACCAGCGATCGCAGCACAAGAACAAGGCGGAGGCCTATAACCAGCTGCGCGCCCGCCTGTACGAACGCGAACTGGCGATCCGCGAGGCGGAGGCCAATGCGGAGAACGCGACCAAGACCGATATCGGCTGGGGTCACCAGATCCGGTCGTACGTGTTGCAGCCGTACCAGATGGTGAAGGACCTGCGCACCGGCGTCGTCTCGACCGCGCCGGGCGACGTGCTCGACGGCGCGCTCGACCCGTTCATGGCAGCGGCACTGTCGCAGCGGGTGACCGGCGAAGCGGTCGAAGTCGAGGATGTCGACTGAGATGCGCCGCGTCCTCCCGGCCCTGCTGTTCCTGCTGGCCGGCTGCGATGCGACGCAGCCGAGTGCGGGTGCCAATGCGCAGCGGGAGGACGAACACGACTTTCCAAAGGCCGACCGGCCGGTGGCGACGATCGTGTCGGCGCGCTGGTCGACCGAGGAAGCGCGCGACCGGCTGAACGAGGCCGAACTGGTGATGGACCGCGCCGGCATCGCGCCCGGCATGACCGTCGCCGATATCGGCGCGGGCGAGGGCTATTACACCATCCGCATGGCGCAGCGCGTCGGCCCGGACGGGCGGGTGCTGGCCGAAGACATCATCCCGCAGATCCGCGACGCGCTGGCGCAGCGCGTGGCGCGCGAACGGTTCGACAATGTCAGCGTGCGGCTGGGCGAACCCGACGACGCGAAGCTGCCCGCGAACAGTTTCGACCGGGTATTGATGGTGCATATGTACCATGAGATCGCCGAACCCTATGCGTTCCTGTGGAACCTGCGCCCGTCGCTGCGCCCCGGTGGCCGCGTGGTGGTGGTCGACGCCGACCGCCCGACCCAGAATCACGGCACCCCGCCGGCGCTGCTGAAATGCGAATTCGAGGCGGTCGGCTATACGATGGTCGAGCTGCGGAAAATGCCTTCGGCCGGCGGCTATATCGCGATGTTCACCCCGCAGGGCGCACGGCCCGCGCCGGACAGGATCGTCCCGTGCCGCGTACCCACGCCCAGCGCGAGTCCGAGCGGCAACCACAAGGGCTGACGGCCTTACCCAACCTGATCCCAACCCGTTCAGTTCGAGCAGTTTCGAGCGTGTCGAGACACGTCCGTCGAGAACCGGCCCGCTTGGGGCACCCCCTTCTCGACTTCGGTTCTCGACAGGCTCGAACCTGCGCTCGAAGCAAACGGAAGAGGGAAATTTGGGACGTTTTCCGTTCGTGCTGAGTAGGGGGTGCGCTTGTCGAAAACCGTATCAAAGAACCCGCGGCACGTATCCTTCGATACACCATTTCGACAAGCTCGATGCCTGCCCTGAGCGACGGCCGCAGGCAGGCAGTCGAAGGGGCTACGCAGGACAAACGGCTATCTGCTTTCGGTCAACAAAACCGGTGCCAGCAGCAACAGCAACTTCACATCGACCGCCTTCCCCGCCGCCCGTTGTTCCGCGACGAACCCGGCCAGTTCCGCCAGCGCCACCCGGTGGACGATGATGTCCTCCCCCGGCACCCCGCCGCCATCGCCGACCCGCGTCAATGCGCCCGCACGGAACAGCGTGAAGCTTTCCGACACCATCCCCGGCGACGAATGATATTCGCCGAGCGAGGTTATGCTGCCCGCGCGATAGCCGGTCTCTTCCTCCAGCTCGCGCGCCGCCGCGACCGCCGCCGCTTCGCCGGCGCTGTCGTCGCCGACCAGCCCGGCGGGCAGTTCGATACAGGCCCGGCCCAGCGGCACGCGATATTGCTCGACCAGCAGCACATGCCCGTCGTCGATCGCCACGATCACTGCCGCGCCGATGCCGTTGGCGCGCCCGACATATTCCCATCGCCCGCGTTTCTTCGCGGTGATGAAGCGTCCTGCCCACATCACTTCTTCGGGAGCGTCGCTGTCGATCATCGAACTTCCTGTCATGGCCCTTGCGTGCCGCCACCGTATCGAAGCACAACAGCGGCCTCAACCATGGGGAGATGGTCATGGGAATGATCAAGGAATTCCGAACCTTCGTCGCGCGCGGCAACGTCCTCGACCTGGCGGTCGGCGTCATCATCGGAGCGGCATTCGGTACGATCACCAAATCGCTGACCGACGACATCATCATGCCGGTGATCGGCTATCTCTTCGGCGGGTTCGATTTCTCCAGTTATTTCCTGCAACTGGGCCCGATTCCGGCCAGCTATACCGGTTCGCCCGACAACTATGCCGCACTCAAGGCGGCAGGCGTGCCGCTGTTCGGCTATGGCGAATTCATCAGCGTGATCATCAACTTCCTGATCCTCGCCTTCATCGTCTTCCTGCTGGTCAAGTTCGTGAACCGCGCGATCGCGGTGGTGCACGAAGAGCAGAAGACCGGCGAAGCCCCGCCCGCCGCCGATCCGGCTGACATCGCACTGCTCCGCGAAATCCGCGACGAACTGCGCGCGGCGCGGGCACGGCCGGAAATGTGACCTGCCGCCCCTCCCTGTGGGGACGGGCTGTGGCACCTTACGCCGCCGCCAACTCCAGCGCCGCCGCCTGCGCCAGACTGGTGCCGTCGAGAATCCGCGCGGTCTCGTCGCGCACCCGTGCCATGGCGTGGCGGATCGCGCAGCTCGCCTCGTCCTTGCAGTCGCCGCACGGGCGATAGGCGGTGCGGCTGACGCACGGCACCAGCGCCAGCGGCCCCTCGATCACGCGGATGATCTCACCCAGCGAGATCAGATGCGCCGCGCGCGCGAGGTGATAGCCACCCGCCTTGCCCCGCGTCGACGACAGAAAGCCGGCCTCGCGCAGGTCGGCGAGGATCAGTTCGAGGAATTTGCGCGGCACGTTCGCGGCGGTGGCGATGCGGTGCATCGGCATGGGCGCCTCGCCCGCGGGTTGTTCGGCAAGGAACAGCATCGCGCGCAACGCATAGCGGGAACGCTGGGTCAACATCGTCCCCCGCCATGCCACTTGCGCTACAGCAATGGAAGTCGGCTTCTTTTCAAAGCCGGGACAACCGCCTATATGGGTCGGTGCCGGCTTCCAGCCGGCTATGACGATAAATTGCGGCGTGCAATAGACGCAGCGGACCCGGGGGCAGTACCCGGCGGCTCCACCATAAGGTGGTGTTTCTGGACACCGTTTCTGACGGGGCCGAACCAGGATCGACGTGTGTTGAAAAGCGCTGTTTTCGTTCGGAATGGGACCACCGCAACGGCCCATACACACAAGTGCCAACGATAACGAAGCACTCGCGATTGCGGCGTAACTAAGGGCCTCACGGCCTGAAGTTACTCCAAAATAGCGCGGTTGGACCGAACCGGGCAACAGAATCGGATTCCAGCGGTACGGGGGGCACCGGGCAACAGAAGCTCCCCACTGACATATTTCCAGATTAACACGTCACCCCAGCGAAGGCTGGGGTCTCCTGCGGCTCTTGCGTGCAGCCCGTCCGGAGCGTCGCCCGCGGTCAGCATTCCCCGGTCATACCGGGAGATCCCTGCCTGCGCCGGCATGACGTTTGTGGCAGGGAAGCACGCCGTGCCGGTATCGTCTGGTCCCACCACCGTTGCGCGGTTCCGTCGCAGCTTCTCGTCATTCCCGCGAAGGCGGGAATCCAGATACGCTGGCACTAGCGATGAAGCAGCGACGCCATAGGCTATCGATTCCCGCCTGCGCGGGAATGACGATTGGGCCGGGGCAAGAGGTTTCCCGCCGCCACGACCCCCGCTAAGCCCGCGTCCCATGGACCTCGATCTCATCGCCCTGCTCATGCTGGTCGCGTTCGGCGCGGCCACGCTCGATGCGATGGCGGGCGGCGGGGGGCTCATCACCCTGCCCGCGCTGCTTGCCGCCGGGGTGCCGCCGGTCGCGGCGCTGGGCACCAACAAGCTGCAAAGCGCGTGCGGCACCGCCGGCGCGACCTTCGCCTTCTGGCGCAAGGGGCATATCGACCTGCGCCGCTTCACCTGGCCCGCGCTCGCCTCGTTCGCCGGGGCGGCGGGCGGCGCGGCACTGGTGCAGGCGATCGACCCGCATTTCCTGTCGGCGGTGCTGCCGGTCCTGCTGGTCGCGATGGCACTGTATTTTCTGTTCGGGCCGCGCCTGTCCGACGTGGATACCCATGTCCGCCTTGCCCCGGCCGGCCTGCTGCTCGCGATCGCGGCGATCGGCAGCTATGACGGATTTTTCGGACCCGGCACCGGATCGTTCTTCACCCTGCTGCTGGTCACCGCCGCCGGCATGGGCGCGACGCGCGCGGTGGCGCATACCAAGCTGCTGAACCTCGCCAGCAATCTGGCCGGGGTCACCGTGCTGGTCGCGGGCGGCCATGTGTGGTGGACGCTGGGCCTTGCCATGGCGCTCGCCAGCCTTGCCGGGGGGCAGGTCGGCGCAGCGCTCGCGATCCGCTGGGGCGGGCGCGCGATCCGGCCGCTGCTGGTCGTCCTGTCGCTGGCACTGACGGTGAAGCTGCTGGCCGACCCGGCCAACCCGCTGCGGATGTGGCTGGGTATTTAATCCGGCCCCTTACACGCCCATCCGTTTACTTCGAGCGCAGGTTCGAGCCTGTCGAGAACCGAAGTCGAGAAGGCGTTGCCCCAAGCGACCAAGTTCTCGACGGACGCTTCTCGACAGGCTCGAAGCTGTTCGAACCGAACGGGAAAGAGACGCTTCAATCCAGCCGCCGCCCCGCGATCCGGGTCAGCCGGCACGCCAGATCCGCCTCCCCCGACGCGACGATCCAGTCGTCGCCGTCGCGGACGATGCCGGTCGTGAACACCACCGGCTGCGGCAGATATGCCTGATGCGCGAACGGTGCGATCAGCGCTGGTGCCGCCGCCAGCACCACGACCGGTTCGTCGCGCTCCAGCACCCGGCGCGCATCCGCATCGATCAGCGCGCGATAGGTCCGGTACACCCCGACCGCCCCCTGCTTCTCGACGCCATGATACAGCAGCATCCACCCGCGCGCGGTCCGCACCGGCGGCGTGCCCCCGCCCAGCTTATAGGCCGCCGCGCCCTTCAACGGCCGCAGCGCCGGTTCGGCGAGCGGCCGCCAGTGCAGCATGTCGGGCGAGGTGGCGAGGTTGATGCTCGGCCCGCTGCCCTCCGCACCGTCGGGCGATGCCACGAACCACGCATCCGACAGCGGCCGGGTCAGCGACACGAACCGCTCGCCGACCCGCCCCTCGAACGGGACCATGTCCTTGTTGCCATGGTCGAGCACCATGCCCTGCGACTGCCAGCCAAGTCCGTCGTCCGACCGGTACATCACCGTGCACAGCCGCCCGCCCGACACGCCGCACACCGTCATCCAGTACACGCCGTCGATCGCCACGATCCGCGGGTCCTCGATGCCATATTGCGCGTATTCTGCGGAGGGTTCGACCGCGCGGTCGTAATGCACCGCCACCACCCGCTGGCCATCGGCCGACAATTCGACCGGCAACAGCCATGACAGCGACGTGAGCCCCAGAAACGGATAGGCCCCGCCCGTCAGCGCGAAGAATCGCGGATCGCGCATATCGGCCGCGTCGGCCGCAAACCCGTCGAGCACATAGCCGCCCGGCGTCCAGCGGATCGATCGCACCTGTCCGTCGCGCACCGGTTCGCGCAACGCCTCGGCGATCCGCACCAGCAGCAGCAGATTGCCGTTCGGCAACCGCGTCAGCGCCGGATTGAACGCCCCCAGCACATAGGTCGGCTCTAAGATGCCCCGCCGCAGCGGCGATCGGGTCAGGTCGACATCGTCGGGGGCGAAGACGATCCGGTCGTCGCTCACGCGGCCGGACCGCCGTCCTGCATCGACCGGTGATGGCGGATCACCTCGTCGATGATGAACCGCAGGAACTTCTCCGAAAATTCGGGGTCGAGATCGGCATCGCGGGCCAGCGACCGCAGCCGCGCGATCTGCGCTTCCTCGCGCCCCGGATCGGCGGCGGGCAGCCCTTCGTCCGCCTTGTAGCGGCCGACCGCCTGCGTCACCTTGAACCGCTCGGCCAGCAAAAAGACCAGCGCGGCATCGATATTGTCGATGCTCTGGCGAAAGCGTTGCAGCGTCGCGTCGTGCATGGGCGTCCTTCATGGGCGGTCGGTGCCGGAATATGCCCCTTTCGCGCGACCGGACGTGCGGCGCAACCCCGCCTTTCCCTTGCGTTCGCGTGTCCGAACCGCCACATCGCTGGGACATGACGGCTACCCTGCACCGCCTCGACAAGCGCACCGAACCTTCGCTCGATCCGCTGATGGCGCTCGTCGCCGATGATATGAATCGCGTGAATTCGGTCATTCTCGACCGGATGCAATCGAAGATTCCGTTGATCCCCGAACTCGCCGGCCACCTGATCGCGGGCGGGGGCAAGCGGATGCGGCCGATGCTGACGCTCGCCGCGGCCCGGCTGATCGGCTATGGCGGCACGCGCCACCATCTGCTGTCGGCGGCGGTCGAATTCATCCACACCGCGACGCTGCTCCACGACGATGTGGTCGACGGATCGGACCTGCGCCGGGGCAAGCGCACCGCCAACATCATCTGGGGCAACCCCGCCAGCGTGCTGGTCGGCGACTTCCTGTTTTCCAAAAGCTTCGAACTGATGGTCGAGGCCGAAAGCCTGAAGGCGCTGCGCGTCCTGTCGGGCGCGTCCGCGGTCATTGCCGAGGGCGAGGTCAACCAGCTGACCGCGATCCGCCGCATCGACACGCCCGAGGATCGCTATCTCGACATTATCGGCGCAAAGACCGCCGCGCTGTTCGCCGCCGCCTGCCGCATCGCCGCGATCGTCGCCGAACGCCCCGACGCCGACGAAGCGGCGCTCGACGCCTATGGCCGCAATCTCGGCATCGCGTTCCAGCTGGTCGACGACGCCATCGATTACGTGTCCGACGCCGATACCATGGGCAAGGATGCCGGCGACGATTTCCGCGAAGGCAAGATGACGCTGCCGGTCATCCTCGCCTATGCCCGCGGCGATGAAACCGCGCGCAGCTTCTGGCGCGACGCGGTGTCGGGCAAGCGCGCCGGCGACGCCGATTTCGCCCATGCGATCACCCTGGTCCAGTCGTCGCGCGCGGTCGACGACACGCTCGCCCGCGCCCGCCATTACGGCCAGCGCGCGATCGACGCGATCGGTCGCTTCCCCGACGGCCCGGCAAAGGACGCGATGGTCGAGGCGGTCGAATTCGCGGTTCGCCGCGCCTATTGATCGGACCGGCCGTGTCCGGTTGCGCCAAAACCGCTGATGGCGGAGTAGGTTACCATGCCTGATTCGCTGACGCTCGACGACGCCGCCTTCACCATCCGCATCGATCCGGCACGCAAGCTGCTCGACATCGACCTGCGCGGGCTATGGGACCCGGCGATCGTGGCGCGGTTCCGCGATGCGTTGGCGACGATGCTTGGCCGACTGCCGGCGCTGGGCTGTCCGCTGGGACAGCAGGTCACGTTGTTCGACATGACGCAGTTCGCGGTCCAGCCGCGCGAGGTGCTGCCCCTGCTCGAACAGATCGCCGCCAATCCCGGCGTCTCCTCCCGCCGCATTGCGATCGTCGCCAACAGCATGCTGCTGAAAATGCAGGCGAAGCGACTCGCGCCGAACATCGCCCTGTTCGAAGCACGCGATCCGGCACTGGCCTGGCTGGCAGAGGACGGCCCGGCGCCGCGCTGACCCCGCCCAATCCCGTGACTCCGGACTTGATCGAGCCACGACGAGGGTCCCGAACGGAGCCAAACCCGGGTCTTACCCCGGCGAAGGCAAGGTGAACCTACGCCACCCGGCAACCGCCCCGTACTTTCCTACACCACAAACCCATGACAGGCTCACCCAACGCTCTGTCGCATCGTTGCCACCCCGACCCGGACGCGCAAAAACCGCGCACCGATCAGCCCATCGACGTCACCGACGCAAACCGCGTGCAAGTGTGACCTTTGTGACCTTTGGCCTCAAACCGCCCGCTTCTCCAGCGCCTGCGCCGCCTCGGCCATCAGCGTCGCGATGATCTCCGCCGCCGGTTCTTCCTTCGTCACCATGCCGACCGACTGCCCGGCCATCAGGCTGCCATGCTCGACATCGCCGTCGATCACCGCGCGGCGCAGCGCGCCTGCCCAGTAATGTTCGATCTGCAACTGCGCCTCGGCCATCGCGACGCCGCCTTCGTCGAGCATCTGCGCCACTTCGCGCTGCTTGGCGGTGAACAGCTCGCCCCCGGCATTCTTGAGCGCGCGCACCGGGATGACCGGCAGGCGCGCGTCGATCTGGACGCTGGCCACCGCATCGCGCGCCGATGCGCGCAGGAACGCCTTCTTGAACGCCGGATGCGCGATCGATTCGGTCGCGCAGACGAAGCGCGTGCCGAGCTGGACCCCCGCCGCGCCCATGTCGAGATAGCCGGCGATCGCCTCGCCCCGGCCGATTCCGCCCGCGACGAACACCGGTACCTGGTCCGCGACCTCGGGCAGCATTTCCTGCGCCAGCACGCTGGTCGACACCGGGCCGATATGGCCGCCCGCCTCCATCCCCTCGATCACCAGCGCATCCGCGCCCGACCGGATCAGCTTTTTCGCCAGCGCAAGCGCGGGGGAGAAGGCGATGACCTTGGCCCCCGTCGCCTTGATCGCCTCCAGCGACCCCTTGGGCGGCAGGCCGCCGGCCAGCACGACATGGGTGACGCCATGCCGCCCGCACACGTCGATCAGGTCGAAGAGCGCCGGGTGCATGGTGATCAGGTTCACGCCGAACGGCTTGTCCGTCAGCGCCCTGGTCCCGGCGATCTCCGCATCGAGCAGCTCGGGGGTCATCGCCCCGCATGCGATCACGCCGAACCCGCCGGCGTTGGAGATGGCGGCGACGAGGTTGCGCTCGGACACCCACGACATCGCGCCACACAGGATCGCGGACTCGGAACCGAGGAAGTCCCGGCCGCGCGCCATGCGGCGCTCAAGGCGCTCGGCGCCGATCGAAGCGTTGGTCATTGCCCCGCCTAGCGCGGGCGGGCGGCTTCGGGCAAGCAGGGACGATGATGCGACAGGAACATGGCGAGCTGGTGGTCACCACCAACGGACAGGGGCTGGTCCTGATGACCGGGCAGGTCCGCCACTGGGTCGAGGCGACCGGCATCGGCGACGGATTGCTGACGCTGTTCTGCCGCCACACCTCGGCCTCGCTGCTGGTGCAGGAAAATGCCAGCGCCGCCGCGCGCGACGACCTCGAACGCTTCTTCCGCCACATCGCCCCCGAAAGCGACCGCTACGCCCATGACGAGGAAGGGCCGGACGACATGCCCGCGCATCTGCGCACGGCGCTGACCAACACGTCGCTGTCGATTCCCGTTATCGGCCACCGCCCGGTGCTCGGCATCTGGCAGGGCATCTACCTGTTCGAACACCGCAAAGGCGCGCACCGCCGGAGGGTCGCCGTCCACCTGCTCGGCGAATAACATGCTCCCCGGCACGGGGAGGGGGACCAGCGAAGCTGGTGGAGGGGGATTTCCGCATACGGAGGGGCGGCCGGGAAGCGCTTTCCTACACCCGCCAACCCTGCCAACGTCGCGAAGCTCTTTCTCCTCGTAAGCCTTCGCCTTCCGCGAAGCCTTGATCCACCACATCGCAAGGGACCGCGGGTCAAGTCGAGAACTCTGCGAAAGTCGCAAGCTTCGCCAAAAACGCACCGTACCCCGCCTGTGCGGGGGTACGGAAGGGGACCGGACTAGGTACTTTCGCAGTGGTCTCGATCAAGTCAAGGGTGACACGCGGATGGTTGCAAGCGCCCCCGTGTCAACTTCGATGCAGCCCCGCCGCCCTGACAAGCCGCCAACCCCCTGACCCACAACAAAAAACAAAACGCCGGGGCCGCTGCACGACCCCGACGTCCTGTCAACTTCGCCAACTTCCAGCCCCACCCTCCGGGGCCGCCGGATCAAGCGTCGACCGCGTCCAGCCCATAGGCCGTGTGCAGCACCCGCACCGCCAGCTCGGTATAATCCTCTTCGATCAGCACGCTGACCTTGATCTCCGACGTGGTGATTGCCTGGATATTGATACCGCGGTCGCCCAGCGTCTGGAACATGGTCGACGCCACGCCCGCATGGCTGCGCATGCCGACACCGACGATCGAGATCTTGGCGACCCGCGTGTCGTGCAGCAGCTTGGCGAAACCGATATCGCCGCTCGCCTTGTCCAGCGTGTCGATCGCGCGGGCCAGTTCGGCGGCGGGCACGGTGAAGGTCACGTCGGTCGACCCCGCCGAATGGGCGATATTCTGCACGATCATGTCGACGTTGATCCCGGCTGCCGCCAGCGGGGCAAAGATCGATCCGACCGAACCGGGACGGTCGGGCACGGCGACCAGGGTGATCTTCGCCTCGTTCTTGTCGTGCGCGATGCCGGTGATGAGCTGCCGTTCCATGTCCGTCACTTCCTCTTCGCCGACGATCAGCGTTCCACGATATCCGTCCTCGTCGCGCGTATCGTCGAACGACGACAGCACGCGGACGCGGACCTGTTCCTTCATCGCCAGCCCGACCGAGCGGGTCTGGAGCACCTTTGCCCCCACCGAGGCGAGTTCGAGCATTTCCTCATACGTCACCCGCGCCAGCTTGCGCGCGCGCGGCACGATGCGCGGGTCGGTGGTATAGACGCCGTCGACATCGGTGTAGATGTCGCAGCGATCGGCCTGCATCGCCGCCGCCATCGCCACCGCCGAGGTGTCCGACCCGCCGCGCCCCAGCGTGGTGATGCGCTGGTCGTCAGTCACGCCCTGAAATCCGGGGATCACCGCCACTTCGCCGCGCGCCAGCGATTCGTCGAGCGCGGTCGTATCGATCGATTCGATCCGCGCGGTCGCATGGGCGTCACTGGTACGGATCGGCAATTGCCAGCCGAGCCACGAGCGCGCCGGCACGCCGATCGCCTGCAACGCGATCGCCAGCAGCCCGCTGGTCACCTGTTCGCCCGACGACACCACCGCATCATATTCGCGCGGGTCGTACAGCGCCGATGCCTCGCGACAAAAGCCGACCAGCCGGTCGGTATCGCCGGCCATCGCCGACACGACCACCGCGACCTGATTGCCCGATTCGACCTCGCGCTTCACGCGCTCGGCGACGTTGCGAATGCGTTCGATCCCCGCCATCGAGGTGCCACCGAACTTCATCACGATCCGCGCCATGCGTTTGCCATTCATCCTTGGGGGGAATGGCGGCGGCTGATAGGAGAGCGCCATGACGAACGCAAGCGAAGCAATCTTTATGTCCGAAAGAGCCGTGGGCACGCAATCAAGCATCGTCGCGCGCGAAGCCGCCCATTTCGGGGAGATGGCCGCCGATTGGTGGAACCCGCATGGCAGCTCGGCGATGCTCCACCGGCTGAACCCGGTACGCCTCGCGTTCCTGCGCACCGCGATCGATTCGCATTGGGGCGGGGACGGCGTCGGCTTCACGCCGCTGGCGGGCAAGGCGGTGCTCGACGTCGGCTGTGGCGCGGGGCTGCTCGCCGAACCGCTCGCCCGGCTTGGCGGACAGGTTACCGGCGTCGATGCCGCGCCCGAAAATATCGGCGCGGCCAGTGCCCATGCTGCGATGAGCGGCCTGTCGATCGACTATCTGTCGGGGGGCGTCGAGGCCGTCGCCGGCCGCCGGTTCGACCTCGTCACCTCGCTCGAAGTGATCGAGCACGTCGCCGATCCCGCCGCCTTCGTCCATGCGCTGACACAGGCGGTGGCACCGGGCGGGCTGCTGGTCGTGTCGACGCCCAACCGCACCCCGCTCTCGCGCCTCGCGATGATCTCGGTCGGCGAAGGGATCGGCCTGATCCCGCGCGGCACCCATGACTGGGATCGCTTCCTGACCCCCGACGAACTGACCGCGCACCTGCGCGCCGGCGGCATGACCGTATCGCCACCGACCGGCCTCGCCTTCTCGGCGACGCACGGCTTCAAACTGTCCGACGACGTTTCGCTCGACTATTTCCTGACGGCGACGCGGGGCTAGCTCCGCGCCGCCGCCCGCTTCACTTCTTGTCGAGATTGATGATGAACAGCGGCCCGAATTCGAAGGTCTGCTTGCCCGTCGCCAGTTGCAGCGACGCCATCAATTCGCCCGCCGCATAGTCGCGATCGGCCTTGCCCGCCACCTGCTGGAACTCGAACGCCTCACCCGCTTCGATCGGCCCGCCGACGATGGTGGTATAGGGTTCCTTGTTCAGCTGGATGCCGGCGCTGGCGATCTTCGCCTTGGTCCCCGCCGGCAACCCCGTCGCACGGACGTGGAAGGCGAGGACGAGGCGGTCGCCCTTCGCCACCGGCGCGGTGGTCGGCGACTGGAGCTGGATGTTCCACGGATTCTTGTCGGCACCCGGAATCGACAGCTTCAGCATCTTGCCGCCATCGACATCCTTGCTCCGCGTCAGCGGCGGCTTCGCAATGCCATAGACCTGCAGGCTGCCCGGCATCGGCGCGTTGATGACCTTCGCGGCAAAATCTTCGGCGGTCTGCGCGGTCGACGGCGCGGCGACCACGGCAACCAGCGCGGCTGCCATCCAGCTTTTATGCATATCCCCTCCCAAGGAATGTTGGAGCGATGATGCTAGGCGAAGCCCGGCTCGCCGATCAATGGTAAACGTTGTCAGAGCCTGTCGGAAAACGCACGGTTGTGCGCTCCACGGCACCGGCTCGAAACTCGCCCTTCCGCGCGTTCCACAACAGACTCAGAGCATTGGCCTTCGGGATCGCTATTCCCATCTTCCGTCGATGGACGACGACCTGCACCGCTTCACCGCCGCGCAACGCGACAGCTATGCCGATGCGCTCGCCGAGCTTCGCGCCGGCGCAAAGCGCAGTCACTGGATGTGGTTCGTGTTTCCACAGATCGCCGGCCTCGGCCACAGCACCACCGCACGGCATTTTGCGCTTCGCGATCTGGCCGAAGCCCGTGCCTATCTGGCGCATCCATTGCTCGGCGAACGGCTGCGCGAATCGAGCGAAGCCTTGCTCCCCCATCGCGGTCACGACATCTCCCGCATCCTCGGCGCGATCGACGCGATCAAGCTGCGCTCGTCGATGACGCTGTTCGACGCGGCAGCGGACGGCGGCGAACCGGTTTTCGCCGCGATCCTTGACGGCTTCTACGGCGGCGAGCGTGATCCGGCCACGCTCGCCCGCCTGTAATCAGCCGCGGGCAATCAACCGCGCGGGGTCAGTTTCAGCAGCTTGGCATTGGCCCCGTCCTGCAAGACCCAGATCGCGCCGTCCGGTCCCTCCTCGACCTCGCGGATGCGGGCGTTCATCGGCCACTGATCGCCCTTGGCGGCACTGGTACCGTTCACGTCGACCCGGACCAGCGCCTCGCTCGACAGACCGCCGATGAACAGGTCGCCGGCATATTGCGGGAACAGCTTGCCCGAATAGACGATCAGCCCGCCCGGCGAGATCACCGGGTTCCACGCGACCTTCGGCGCTTCCAGATCGGGGCGGGTGCTGTGGCGCGGGATCGGGCGGCCGTCATAATGATCGCCCTCCGACACCAGCGGATACCCGTAATTGCGCCCGGCGACGATCAGATTGACCTCGTCACCGCCCTTCGGTCCCATTTCCTGTTCCCACAAATTGCCCTGCGCATCGAATGCGATGCCGAGCAGATTGCGGTGCCCGTACGACCAGACCGCCGAATGGAATCCCTTCGCGGTCAGCCCCGGATCGCCCGCCGGCTGTCCGTCGAGCGTCAGGCGCAGCACCTTGCCCAGCGTCGCCTTCGGGTCCTGCGCCGGATCGAATTTCTGCCGCTCGCCATTGGTGAAGAACAGGTGCTGGCCATCGGGCGCGAACGCGATCCGGCCCGAATAATGGCCGTCGCCGCCGACGAACGGTGTCGCGCGGAACAGTTCGGTGATGCCGGTCAGCCGGTTGCCGTCGAGCACCCCGCGCGCCAGCACGACGCCCTTGCCCCCGTTGCCGGCAACCGAATAGCTGAGATACACCCGGCGGCTGTTGGCGAAATCAGGGGCGAGCACCACGTCCATCAACCCGCCCTGCCCCGCCGAATCGACCGGGATGGTCGCGGCGGTGGTGCGCTGACCGCCATCGGCGCTGACCAGCAACAGCGTGCCGCCCTTTTCGGTCACCAGCATCCGCCCGTCGGGCAGGAAGGTCATCGCCCATGGCGCGTTGAACGTCGTCACTTCCCGCGCCGCGAACGACAGGCCGCCGGTGGTCGTGCCGGGTGCGGGGGCCGGAGTCGCGGTGGCGGTCGGGGCCGGGGCGACGATGGCTGGCGCCGCATCCACGTCGCTGCTGGCGTTGCACGCCGCCAGCAACGCGGCGGCGGGAATCAGCGAACGGAATGACGGCATTATCGGAATCCTCTCGAAATAACGTTATTGCCATCGGCAACGCGGTTCCGGCGGCCACGATCCGGTGCCCCTTGCCGAGACATGCAATTTTACATATAGGGACGTTGCTTCCTCGACATCGCCAACGTGCCGAGGCCGGTTCCAGCAGGGACCGGCAGCGAAGCGGCGTAGCTGATGGAGACGGCATGGCGGATATCGCCGAACTGACGCGATTGATCGAACCGGAAGCACAGGCACTGGGCTTCGCGCTCGTGCGGGTGAAGATGATCGGTGGCAAGTCGGACCCGACGTTGCAGGTCATGGCCGAACGGCCCGACACGCGGCAGCTGACCATCGACGACTGCGCCGAACTGTCGCGTCGCATTTCCGACCTGATGGACGAAAACGATCCGATCGAGGAAGCGTATCGTCTGGAGGTATCGTCGCCCGGTATCGACCGGCCGCTGACGCGCCTTGCCGATTATGACGACTGGAAGGGGTTCGAGGCGCGCGTGACGCTCGATGCCCCGATCGACAGTCGCAAGCAGTTGACCGGTATCCTGATGGGCACCGAAGGCGATCAGGTCACGATCGACGTGCGCAAGCACAAGCCGATGACCGTCCCCTTCGCCGCGATCATCGATGCGAAACTGGTCATTACCGATGCCCTGCTGAAGGCGACGGCGCCGCTTTCGACCGCGGGTGCCGACGAGTACGAAGACGAACCGGCCGACGACGAACCGGCTGACGCAGAAGGACAGAACTGACATGGCCACCGCCGTCACCGCCAACCGGGCGGAACTGATCGCGATCGCGAATGCGGTCGCATCGGAAAAGATGATCGACAAGGCCATCGTGATCGAGGCGATGGAAGACGCGATCCAGCGCGCCGCCAAGACGCGCTACGGGTCGGAAAACGACATCCGCGCCAAGCTCGATCCGAATACCGGCGACCTCCGCCTGTGGCGCGTGCTCGAAGTCACCGAGCTGGTCGACGACCATTTCAAGCAGATCGGCGAGAAGGACGCGCAGAAGCTGCAAAAGGGTGCGGCGATCGGCGACTATATCGTCGACCCGCTTCCCCCGATCGAATTCGGCCGCATTCAGGCGCAGGCATCGAAGCAGGTCATCCTGCAAAAGGTGCGCGACGCCGAACGCGAACGCCAGTTCGAGGAATTCAAGGACCGGCAGGGTGAGATCATCACCGGCGTCGTCAAGCGCGTCGAATTCGGCCACGTCGTCGTCGATCTGGGTCGCGCCGAGGGCGTCATCCGCCGCGACCAGCAGATTCCGCGTGAAGCGGTCCGCGTCGGCGACCGCGTCCGCTCGCTGATCCTGAACGTGCGCCGCGAGAATCGCGGACCGCAGATCTTCCTCAGCCGCGCGCATCCCGACTTCATGAAGAAGCTGTTCGCGCAGGAAGTGCCCGAAATCTACGACGGCATCATCGAGATCAAGGCCGCTGCCCGCGATCCGGGTTCGCGCGCCAAGATCGGCGTCATTTCGCATGACGGCTCGATCGATCCGGTCGGTGCCTGCGTCGGCATGAAGGGCAGCCGCGTGCAGGCCGTCGTGCAGGAAATGCAGGGCGAAAAGATCGACATCATCCCGTGGTCGCCCGATACCGCGACCTTCGTCGTCAACGCGCTGCAGCCGGCGAACGTCGCGCGCGTCGTGCTCGACGAGGAAGAGGACCGCATCGAAGTCGTCGTTCCCGACGATCAGCTGTCGCTCGCCATCGGTCGTCGCGGCCAGAATGTCCGTCTCGCCAGCCAGTTGACCGGCAAGGCGATCGACATTCTGACCGAAGCCGATGCGTCGGAAAAGCGTCAGAAGGAATTCATCGAACGCTCGGGCATGTTCGAGAAGGAACTCGACGTCGACGAGACGCTGGCACAGCTGCTGGTCGCCGAAGGCTTTGGCGAGCTGGAAGAAGTCGCCTATGTCGAGATCGAGGAACTGGCAGGCATCGAAGGCTTCGACGAAGACCTTGCGCAGGAGCTGCAAAGCCGTGCGCAGGAAGCGCTCGAACGCCGCGAGCAGGCCGCCCGCGAAGAGCGCACTGCGCTCGGTGTCGAGGATGCGCTGGCCGAGCTGCCGTATCTGACCGAGGCGATGCTGGTGACGCTGGGTAAGGCGGGCATCAAGACGCTCGACGACCTCGCCGACCTCGCCACCGACGAGCTGGTGGAAAAGAAGAAGACCGAACCGCGTCGTCGCGGTGACGACGCACCGAAGCGCGAAGCGCCTAAGGGCGGCATTCTCGCCGAATATGGCCTGACCGACGAACAGGGTAACGAGATCATCATGGGCGCCCGCGCCCATTGGTTCGCCGATGAGGACGTCGCGGTCGAAGATTCGGAGGACGCAGTTGCGGAATCCGAACAATGACACGCCACGGCTGACCGACAGCCCCGAGCGTAGTTGTATCCTGTCGCGTGAACATGGCTCACGCGACGGGCTGGTACGGCTTGCCCTGTCCCCGGATGGGGACATCCTTCCCGATGTCCGCGCCAAGGCTCCCGGCCGGGGTGCGTGGATCGGGGTGACGCGCGCCGAGCTGGAAACCGCCATGGCCAAGGGGCGGTTGAAGGGTGCGCTGGCGCGTGCGTTCAAGGGCGCGACGCTAACGATCCCCGCCGACCTCCCGCAACTGGTCGAGGATGCGCTGCGGCGTCATGCGCTCGACCGGCTCGGGCTGGAGGCCAAGTCGGGGTTCGTCGTCGTCGGCGGCACTGCGATCGACAAGGCGGCACGCAGTGGCAAGCTGTACGCCCTGTACCATGCGTCCGACGCCGCCCCTGACGGCGCCGGCAAACTGGCGCAGGCATGGCGCGTCGGCAGCGACGAAGAAGGATCGGGTCGCAAGGGATTGGCATTGCCGGTCCCACGCACCATATTGTCATTGGCGCTTGGGCGCGAAAATGTGGTACATGTCGGCCTGACCGACGCACGGGCGGCACAGCGAGCCAATGACGCGCTGTCCCGCTGGCTGCACTTTATCGGACCCGAACCTATCCCTGCGGCTTGCGAAACATCTTCGCAGGGCGCATCGACGGCGCAATTTTCCGACACGGACGTTGTCGGGCATATCGGCGTCGACCAATTGAAGCAGGAACCTGAGTAACCGGATGAGCGACATCGACAACGACAAGCCGAAGCTGGGCACCCGCGCGCCGCTCGGCCTCAAGCGCACCGTGGAAACCGGCAAGGTGAAGCAGAGCTTCAGCCATGGCCGCTCCAACACGGTGGTCGTGGAGGTGAAGCGCCGCCGTGTGCTTGGCCGTCCCGGCGAAGAACAGCAGCCCGTCGAACAGGCAGCACCCGAAGCGACGCCCGCACAGCAGCGTCCGGCCCCCGCGCCGGCGGCCCCTGCCCCGCGTCCGGCGGCCAGCAATGCCGGTCTGTCGCGTCACGAATTGCAGGCCAAGCTGTTGCGCGAGGCCGAAGAGGCGCGAATGAACGCGGCCGAGGAACATCGTCGTCGCGACGAACGCCTCGCCCGCGAAGCCGTCGAGGCCGAGCGTGCCCGTGTCGAGGAAAAGGCACGCGCCGCCGCCGATCCGACGCCTGCTCCGGAACCGACCCCGGCACCTGCACCGGAACCGACGCCCGCGCCGGTTGCCGAACCAGCCCCGGAACCGACGCCGGCTCCCGAGCCGACGCCTGCCCCGGCCCCGGTCGAGGCAGCACCACCGCCCGTCGCGGAGCCGACCCCGGCACCGGAACCGGTCGCGGAGACGCCTGCGCCCAAGCCGACGCCGGCACCCGCGCCGGTTGCGGCCAAGCCTGCACCGGTACGTCCTGCACCGCGTCCGGCCGTCGCACCTGCCCCGGCACCGCCGCCGATCGTCCTCACCGCCGACCCCAACCGGCCGGCGCCGCGTCGCTTCACCCCGGTGCAGCGTCCCGAAATCCCCAAGCCGCAGCCCAAGCCTGAGCCGGCCTCCGCACCCGTCGCCGCTGCGGCAGCGACGCCTGCCGCCCGCCCGGCGGCTGGCGGTCAACCCGCGCGTCCCGGTCCGTCGGGCTCGGGTCAGGCTACCCCGCGTCGCAACGAGCCGGCGCGTCCCGCACCGTCGCGTGACCGCAAGGGCGACGATCGCCGTCAGTCGGGCAAGCTGACCGTCACGCGCGCCTTGGGCGACGATGGTGCGCGCTCGCGTAGCCTCGCTGCGCTGAAGCGTGCGCGCGAGAAGGAAAAGCGTGGCTTTGGTGGCCCGCGCGAGCCGCAGATCAAGCAGGTCCGCGACGTGCAGGTTCCCGAAACCATCACCGTGCAGGAACTCGCCAACCGCATGGCCGAAAAGGGTGCGGATCTGGTCAAGACGCTGTTCAAGATGGGTTCGCCCGTTACGATGACGCAAACGATCGACCAGGACACCGCCGAATTGCTGGTGACCGAATTCGGCCACAACATCGTCCGCGTCAGCGATTCGGACATCGACCTCGCGCTCGACACGGGTGAAGACGCCGTCGAATCGCTGCGTCCGCGCCCGCCGGTCGTCACGATCATGGGCCATGTCGATCACGGCAAGACCTCGCTGCTCGACGCATTGCGCGGGACCGACGTCGTGCGCGGCGAGGCCGGTGGCATCACCCAGCATATCGGTGCCTATCAGGTGACGATGAAGGACAAGTCGCGGATCACCTTCCTCGATACGCCGGGCCACGAAGCGTTCAGCGAGATGCGCGCACGCGGTGCCGACGTGACCGACATCGTCATTCTGGCGGTCGCCGCCGATGATGGCCTGATGCCGCAGACGATCGAGGCGATCCATCATACGCGTGCCGCCGGCAAGCCGATGATCGTCGCGATCAACAAGGTCGACAAGCACGAGGCGAACCCGCAGCGTATTCGTGAACGCCTGCTGGAACATGACGTGCAGGTCGAGGAAATGGGCGGCGAAACCCAGGACGTCGAAGTATCGGCGCTCAAGAAGACCGGCCTTGAGGAACTGATCGAGAAGATCCAGCTTCAGGCCGAACTGCTCGAGTTGCAGGCCAACCCCGATCGTGCCGCCGAAGGCAGCGTGATCGAGGCGAAGCTCGACAAGGGCCGTGGTCCGGTCGCGACCGTGCTGGTTCGTCGCGGCACGCTGAAGGTGGGCGATGTGTTCGTCGTCGGTGCGGAAAGCGGCAAAGTCCGTGCGCTGATCGACGACAAGGGGCGTCAGGTGAAGGAAGCCGGTCCGTCGACGCCCGTCGAGGTGCTGGGCCTGTCGGGCGTGCCGATGGCGGGGGATCCGCTGCAGGTCGTCGAGAGCGAAGCGCGTGCCCGCGAGGTCGCCGAATATCGCCAGAGCGTGCTGCTCCAGAAGCGCACGACTCAGGCACCGGCGAGCCTCGAGAGCATGTTCTCGGCGCTCAAGTCGAAGCAGGCGATCGAATATCCGTTGGTGGTCAAGGCCGATACCCAGGGGTCGGTCGAAGCCATCGTTGGTGCGCTCAACAAGATCTCGACCGACGATATCCGGGTGCGCATCCTGCATTCGGGTGTCGGCGGCATCACCGAGAGTGACGTGACGCTGGCGGCGGCATCGGGTGCGCCGATCATCGGCTTCAACACCCGTCCCAATGCCAAGGCGCGCGAAATCGCCGAGCGGAACAAGGTGGCGTTCAAATATTACGACGTCATCTATACGCTGACCGACGATATTCGCGCGGGCATGGCGGGTACGCTGGGTCCGGAAGCGTTCGAAACCGTCGTCGGCCGTGCCGAAATCCGCGAGGTCTTCTCGGCGGGCAAGCATGGTCGGGCCGCCGGTCTGCTGGTGGTCGAAGGGATCATCCGCAAGGCGCTCAAGGCACGCATCACGCGCAACGATGTCATCATCTACCAGGGTGAGATCGCGTCGCTGCGTCGCTTCAAGGACGATGTTCCCGAAGTGCGCGCGGGCCTCGAATGCGGTGTCACGTTCACGCAGAACTTCACCGACATCAAGGCGGGCGACTTCCTTGAAACCTACGAAGTCGAACTGCGCGATCGCACGCTGTGATTGACGGGCGGCAAGGGGCAACCCTTGCCGCCACGCTCCGCCCCCGGCTGCGCCTTGCAACGGCATGGGTGATCGGCGGGGCGGCGGTGTTGTTCGTCGCCAATGCGCTGAGTGGCTGGGCGATGCTGGTTGTTCTACCGCTGCTCGGCTGTATCTGGTTCGCGCTGGCGATCGACGGCATTGTGCAGGCGTGGCGATCACGCGATGCGGGCATCCCGGCATTGCTGCTCGCGGCGATGCCGCTGATGGCCATTCCGTTTGCGATGTTCGCGGCGAATCACGCGCTCTACTGGTCGCATGTCGCGCCCTCATGGTGGCGACTACGGTCGGAGCGGGCGGCGTTCGACGCGGCGTTGAGTGGCGGTCCCGCTCCTGCCGGCATCGGCGGGGTCGAGCGTAGCGGCTCGCGCACCGCCTTTCTGACCGGTAACGGGATGCTCGGCGCGTGGAGCGGGATCGTCCATGATCCCACCCACCATATGACCGGCGCGCGCGGCTGGAACGGCGGACCGGTCGCCGCCGACATTCGAACCACCTTCGGCAACAACACCATCTGGTGCCAGCGACTCGACAGTCACTGGTTCCACTGTCAATTCGGTTAGATCATGTCAGAAACCACGCCCGAAACCCGCTCCGTCCGCCTGCTGCGCGTTGGCGAACAGGTCCGCCATATCCTGTCCGAAATTCTTGCGCGCGGCGATGTGCATGACCCGGTGCTGGAAAAGCATCTGGTGTCGGTCACCGAAGTCCGGATGTCGCCCGACCTGCGCCATGCGACGGTGTTCGTGAAGCCGCTGCTCGGCAAGGACGAGCAGCTGGTGCTCAAGGCCCTGCGCACCAATACCGCGTATCTCCAGTCGGAGGTCGCACGGCGGGTGAATCTGAAATACGCCGCCAAACTCAAATTCCTGATCGATGAGAGTTTCGACGAAGGCACCCGCATCGAACAGCTGCTGCGCGATCCCAAGGTCGCGCGCGATCTGGAACCGGGCGATAGCGAGGCCGGGGCCGAGGACTGAGTGGCCAAGCTCTATTTCTATTATGCCTCGATGAACGCCGGCAAATCGACGACGCTGCTGCAGGCCGATTTCAACTATCGGGAGCGCGGCCTGACCACGTTGCTGTTCACGGCCGCGATCGACACCCGCGAGGGGACTGGCACGATCGGGTCGCGGATCGGCCTGTCCGCGCCGGCGACGCCGTTCGACGCGGACACCGATCTGCTCGAAAGTGTCGCTGCGCAGCATCGGCAGCACGCCGTCGGCTGCGTGTTGGTCGATGAAGCGCAGTTTCTGTCGGCGGAGCAGGTCGACCAACTGGCGAAGGTTGCCGACGACCTCGGCGTACCCGTCCTTGCCTATGGCCTGCGCACCGATTTTCGGGGAAGCCTCTTCCCCGGTTCGGCCCGACTGCTGGCAATCGCGGATGCGCTGATCGAACTCAAATCGGTTTGCACCTGCGGCCGGAAGGCGACGATGAACCTGCGCGTCGATGCGCAAGGCCGCGCCGTCCGCGACGGGCAACAGACCGAGATCGGCGGCAACGACCGCTATGTCGCGCTGTGCCGCCGCCATTTCTGCGAGGCGATGCGCTGATGCACGGCTGGATCATCATCGACAAACCGCTCGGCCCCGGATCGACACAGATCGTCTCGGCGGTGAAGCGCGCCCTGCGCGAAGGCGGCTATGGCAAGCACAAGGTCGGCCATGGCGGGACGCTCGATCCGCTGGCGACGGGCGTGCTGCCGGTCGCGATCGGCGAAGCGACGAAGCTGGCCGGGCGGATGCTCGATGCCTCGAAACGCTATGATTTCACGATTCGCTTCGGTGCGCAGACCGATACGCTCGATCTTGAAGGGAAGGTCATTGCCGAGTCGCCTGTTCGACCGACGCTTGCCGACATCGAATCGGTGCTGGCGCGCTTCACCGGCCCGATCGAACAGGTGCCGCCCGCCTTTTCGGCGCTGAAGGTCGATGGCGAGAGGGCCTATGACCTTGCGCGCAAGGGGGAAGAGGTCGTCCTCGCGACGCGGAAGGTGACGGTGTTCTCTCTGCAAATCCTCCCCGGCACGGGGAGGGGGACCAGCGAAGCTGGTGGAGGGGGCTCGCCGCCGGACGCAACCGCTGTGGATGCAGCTACCCCCCCCCCCCCCCCCCCCCCCCCCCCCCCCCCCCCCNCCTCCCCATGCTGGGGAGGAGCTAAACGAAATCACCCTCTCCGCCTTCGTTTCCAAGGGCACCTATATCCGCTCCCTCGCGCGCGACATCGCGCTGGCGCTCGGCACGGTCGGCCACGTCACCATGCTTCGACGCACCAAAGCCGGCCCATTCACCCTCGAATCGGCCATTTCGCTGGACAAACTGGCGGAATTGGGTAAGGGCCACGCGCTTGAAGAAACGCTCCTGCCACTGGGGGCGGGGCTGGACGACATCCCGGCTCTGTCCCTGAACCCCGATCAGGCAGGGCGGCTCCGCAAGGGGCTTCGACTGATCGGGTTTGCAGCGGACGACGGTCTGGGCTTCGCAACACTGGACGATGTGCCGGTGGCGCTGGTCGAGACACTCGACGGGGAAACCCGTGTCGTGCGCGGCTTCAACCTCGAATAGAAAGGACGACGATGTCGATTACCGCTGAGAACCGTCAGGCCCTCATTCAGGAACATGCCCGCGCCGAAGGCGACACCGGCAGCCCTGAAGTGCAGGTCGCGATCCTGACCACCCGCATCCAGAACCTGACCGAGCACTTCAAGACCCATGCGAAGGACAATCATTCGCGTCGCGGTCTGCTGATGCTGGTCAACAAGCGGCGTTCGCTGCTCGACTATCTGAAGAAGAAGGACGCGGAGCGTTATACGACGCTGATCGCGAAGCTAGGCCTTCGGAAGTAACGAAGAAAGGGCGGTCCGACGGGCCGCCCTTTTTCCATGTGGGGCGGCACGAACTCCGTCACCCAATTCCCCGCAAAACGGGGTATAGGCTTTGCGACCGGATCTCCGGCCAAGCCGTCCCGCCGCAATCCGGCGATGCGGGACACCGGGCCTAACGGTCCGACACTCGGGGTGGACCTCCACCCAAGCTGCCCCGGCGCGCATCCGGCCGCCGGCGTAAAGGAAACGACATGTTCGATATCAAGAAAAGCACCATGGACCTGGGCGGCAAGACGCTGACCCTCGAAACGGGCCGCGTCGCCCGTCAGGCCGACGGCGCGGTCATCGCGACGTTGGGTGAGACCGTGGTGCTGTGCGCGGTCACCGCCGCACGCTCGGTCAAGGAAGGGCAGGACTTCTTCCCGCTGACCGTCCATTATCAGGAAAAATATTCGGCCGCGGGCCGTATCCCCGGCGGCTTCTTCAAGCGCGAACGCGGTGCGACCGAAAAGGAAACGCTGACCAGCCGCCTGATCGACCGTCCGATCCGCCCGCTGTTTCCCGAAGGCTTCTACAACGAAATCAACGTCATCGCCCAGGTGCTGAGCTATGACGGCGAAAACGAGCCGGACATCGTCGCGATGATCGCGGCATCGGCGGCGCTGACCATTTCGGGCGTGCCGTTCATGGGCCCGATCGGCGCGGCGCGCGTCGGCTATGTCGATGGCGAATATATCCTGAACCCGACGCTGGATCAGGTGAAGATCGGCGATCTCGACCTGGTCGTCGCCGCCACCGGCGACGCGGTGATGATGGTCGAATCGGAAGCCAAGGAGCTTTCGGAAGAGATCATGCTGGGCGCCGTCGTATTCGCGCACGACGCGTCGAAGAAGATCGTGAACTGCATCATCGATCTGGCCGAACAGGCCGCCAAGGAGCCGTGGGAACTGGCCTCCGTCGCCGACCAATCGGCTGCGAAGAAGAAGCTGAAGACGCTGATCGGCAAGGATCTTGCCGCCGCGTACAAGCTGACCGACAAGCAGGCCCGCCAGAACGCGATCAACGACGCCCGCACCAAGGCGCGCGAAGCCCTTGCCGACCTGAAGGAAAGCGATCCGGCGCAGTATCTCGGCACGCTCAAGCTCGTGAAGAAGCTGGAAGCCGAGATCGTTCGCACCGCCATTCTGAAGGACGGCCGCCGCATTGACGGTCGCGACACGAAGACGGTCCGCCCGATCGAGTCGATGGTCCACTTCCTGCCGCGCGCGCACGGTTCGGCGCTGTTCACCCGGGGTGAGACGCAGGCGATCTGCACGACCACGCTCGGCACCAAGGACGCCGAGCAGATGATCGACGGGCTGAACGGCCTGCACTATGAACGTTTCATGCTGCACTATAACTTCCCGCCCTATTCGGTCGGTGAAGTCGGCCGCTTCGGTGCGCCGGGCCGCCGCGAAGTCGGTCACGGCAAGCTCGCATGGCGCGCCCTGAACCCGGTGCTGCCGTCGAAGGACGAGTTCCCGTACACGATCCGCGTCCTGTCGGACATTACCGAGTCGAACGGCTCGTCGTCGATGGCGACGGTGTGCGGCGGTTCGCTGTCGATGATGGATGCGGGCGTACCGCTCAAGCGTCCGGTGTCGGGCATCGCGATGGGCCTGATCCTTGAGGGCAAGGATTACGCGGTCATCAGCGACATCCTCGGCGACGAGGATCACCTTGGCGACATGGATTTCAAGGTGGCGGGCACCAGCGAGGGCATCACCAGCCTGCAGATGGACATCAAGATCGCCGGCATCACCGAAGAGATCATGAAGGTCGCGCTGGCACAGGCCAGTGAAGGCCGCGCGCACATCCTCGGCGAAATGGCCAAGGCGCTGGGCGAGACCCGCACCGAGCTGTCGGCACATGCCCCGCGCATCGAAACCTTCACGATCGACAAGTCGAAGATCCGTGAAGTGATCGGTACCGGCGGCAAGGTGATCCGTGAGATCGTCGCCACCACCGGCGCGAAGGTCGACATCGACGACGAGGGCGTCATCAAGGTGTCGTCGTCCGATCCGGCGCAGATCGAAGCCGCGATCAACTGGATCAAGGGCCTGGTCGAAGAGGCCGAGGTCGGCAAGATCTACAACGGCAAGGTCGTCAATCTCGTCGATTTCGGTGCGTTCGTGAACTTCATGGGCGGCAAGGACGGTCTCGTCCACGTTTCGGAAATCCGCAACGAGCGGGTCGAAAAGGTCGCCGACGTCCTGTCCGAAGGCCAGGAAGTGAAGGTCAAGGTTCTGGAAGTCGATCCGCGCGGCAAGGTTCGCCTGTCGATGCGCGTCGTCGATCAGGAAAGCGGCGCAGAACTGGAAGACTCGCGTCCGGCGCGCGAACCGCGCGAAGGCGGCGACCGTGGTCCGCGTGGTCCGCGCCGTGACGGCAGCGGCCGTGATGGTGGCGATCGTGGTCCTCGTGGCGAAGGCGGCGATCGTGGCCCGCGCCGCGACGGTGGCGATCGCGGCCCGCGCCGTGACCGCGGCGACCGTCCGCGTCGCGAAGAGGGCAAGGACGAAGGCGGCAATGCCGGCCTGCCGTCGTTCATCACCGACAACTGATCGTTCGCGATCCGGTTAAGGAAGGGCTCGCGGCAACGCGGGCCCTTTTTTGTTGGGCGGCATGGGGCAAGTCGCGGGCATACCGTCGCACAGGGCTTGTGCCCCCCCGCCCGGAAGCGGTATCCGGCGCATCTTCATGGCACGCTCTTCCCAACGTCCGCAAAAGCGGCCCGCCGCCGCTCCATCCCGTTGGCGGCGCATCCTGCGCTGGACGTTGGGGATCGGGTTCGGCCTTGCGGTGATGGCCGCGATCGCGCTGGTCGTTGCGGTCTATAATGCCAGGTCGCATATCCCCAGCTTCAGCCAGCTCAAATCCTCACCCAACGGACAGATGATCCGCGTACGGGCCGCCGACGGGTCGATCCTCGTCTCGCTGGGGCCGAGTTATGGCGAATGGATTCCGTATTCGCAGATCCCCGTTCCGATGCGCGAGGCGATGGTCGCGGTCGAGGACCGCCGGTTCCGGTCGCACTGGGGCGTCGATCCGGTGGCACTCGCGCGCATCACCAAATTCGCGATCGAGACGCGCGGTACCGGCCGGCGGCTGCAGGGCGCATCGACGATCACGCAGCAGGTCGCGCGCACCATCTTCCTGTCGAACAGCTACACGGTCGGGCGCAAATTCCGCGAGATCATCCTCGCGCTGGCGCTGGAACGCAAGTTCACCAAGAACCAGATTCTCGAACTCTATCTGAACAAGGTGTATTTCGGCGGCGGTGCATACGGCATCGACGCGGCGTCGCGGCGCTTCTTCAACCATCCCGGCACCGATCTGTCGCTGTCCGAGGCGGCGGTGATCGCCGGGCTGGTCAAGGCACCGTCGCGCTATTCGCCGACCGCCGATGCCGAGGCGGCGGTCGGTCGCGCCGGCGTCGTGCTGAAGCTGATGCAGGAAACCGGCGCGATCACCGCGAGTCAGGCGATGGACGCCGATCCGAAGGCGATCAAGCTGGCCCCCGAACCGCAGCAGAACAGCGTCCGCTATTTCACCGACTGGGCGTTGCCGCAGCTCGAAACGCTGATCGACGAAACCGAAGCGCCGCTCGACGTGTGGACCACGCTCGACCCGTCGATGCAGCAGAGCGCGGACACCGCGATCCGTGCCAACGCCCCCGCCGGGGTACAGGGCGCGCTGGTTGCGCTCGACCGCGACGGTGCGGTGCGGGCGATGGTTGGCGGCAAGGACTATGTGTCGTCGATCTACAACCGCGCGACGCAGGCGACCCGCCAGCCGGGGTCGGCGTGGAAGCTGTTCGTCTACCTCTCCGCACTCGAAGCAGGCATGAACCCCGACAGCCAGGTCAACGACGCGCCGATCACGATCGACGGCTGGACCCCGCGCAACGCGTCGCGCCGCTATAGCGGGCAGGTGTCGCTGCGCACCGCCTTCGCCTATTCGTTGAACACCGTGTCGGCCCGGCTGGGGCAGGAGGTCGGCTTCGCGACCGTCGCCGACATGGCGCGCCGCTTCGGTATCACCACCCCGATCAATACCAAGCCGGCGATGGTGCTGGGCACCTCCGACGTGCGGCTCATCGACCTGACCCGTGCCTATGCCTCGGTCGCCAGTGGCGGGACGGCGGTCGTCCCGTACGGAATCACCCGCGTGACTGCCAACGGATCGGTGATCTACCAGCATCAGGTCGACAGTTCGCGGGTTCTGGTCGCGCCCTATGTCGCCCAGCAGATGACCGACCTGCTCCAGACCGCGGTCAATACCGGTACGGGTCGCGCGGCGCAGATCGGGCGCCCCGTTGCGGGCAAGACCGGCACGACCAGTTCGTACAAGGACGGCTGGTTCATGGGCTTCTCGTCCGGCATCACCACCGGCGTCTGGATGGGCCGCGATGATGCGAAGGCGGTCGGCGGGCTGCAGGGCGGCACCGCCCCGGCCCGCGCCTTTGCCGCATTCATGCGACAGGCGGTGGCGAACCGCCCGGTCGAGGAGTTCAATACCAAGGTGACGCTGCCCGAATGGCAGGAGGAGCCCGACGCGGAGAGCTATTACGGCGCGCCCGACGACCGGGTCTATGTCGATCCCGACGGCAACCCCATCGAACAGCCGCGCCCCGGCGACCCGCAGACCGAACCGGACGACGACGAAACGCCGGTGCAGCCGCGCGTGCCCGACGAACAGCTCGATCAGGACTGGATCGACCGTGCGCTCGGCCGGGGGCAGCAGCGTCCCGAGCAGCCCGTGCCGGCACAACGTCGGCCGACGCCCGACCGTCGTCAGCCGCCGCCGCCCGGCTATTCCGAAGAGGACGCGCGCCCGAACCAGTGAAGCGCCGCCCCTTCCGCGCGCAACCAGCGGCGGGCGGTATCGGGATCGCCCTCGAACAGGTCGGCGACCAGTGCGTGGAAGGCGGGACCGTGATGCATGTGCACACGGTGCGCGACCTCATGCGCGACGGTCGCCCGGCGGACGAAGCCGGGGGCGAGCAACAGCCGCCAGCTATAGCGGATCGTGCCCGTCGAACTGCAACTGCCCCAGCGCGCCTTGGGGTCGCCGATCGCGACCTGCGCCACGGTGACGCCGGCCTTTGCGGCATAGTGCGCGGTGTCTTCGGCGAGCAGGCGGTGCGCCTCGCGCTTGAGCCAGCGTTCGATGCGGGCGGGGAATTGTTCGATCGGGCCGCCGCAGGTGAGGAGCCATCCGTTATCGGCGGCCGTATCCCCGCGCAGGCGGGGATCCAGAGCCAGCATCGCTGACGCGGTTTCTGCTTGGCCCTGGGCCCCCGCCTGCGCGGGGGCACGGTCTACGGCGGGGACGTAGCGCACCGTCCGCGACCCGCCCTCGATCCACCGTAGCCGTACCGGCCGATCCGCCACCGGCACCGTCGCGCCATCGACGAACGGCCGGCCCTGCGGCAGCTTCGCGCGCTGCGCCGCGATCCACTCGGCCTTCTCACCCGCCCATGCCACCGCCTTGGCCAGTGCCATCCGCTTCGGCACGGTGAGGCGCACCCGACCGGTCGTCGGATCGACCGACAGCCGCGCGACCCGTGCGCGCGGATGGCGGACGACCTCGACCCCCTCGATCACAGCGTCCGGTCGGTCAGGTGATGTTCGAGGTCGCCGACGTCATTCTCCGATACCGTCCAACCCCGCGTCGACTGGCCGGCGGCATGGACGCTCTCGCGGTCGCCGCTGTTCAGATAATGCCAGTCGGGCAACGGCTTGCCCTCGTTACGCAGGCGATAGGCACAGGTCGAGGGCAGCCATTCTATATCGCCGACGTTGCGGGCGTTCAATCGCACGCATTCGGGAACATAGGCATGGCGGTGGCGATAGTCGCTGCACTGGCCCATGCGCCGGTCGAGCAGCTTGCACGCGACGTTGGTCGCATGGATTTCGCCGGTATCCTCATCCTCCAGCTTGTGGAGGCAGCATTTGCCGCAGCCATCGCACAAGGCTTCCCATTGCGCGCGGTCGAGCGCCGCCAGCGGCAGGTCTTCCCAGAAGCGCCCGCTCACCGGACCCACTTCTTCAGCTCGGCGGCAACCGCCGGGCCGCCCTCTTCCTGTGGCAGCAGCGCCACCGGGCGGCCCTGCGGGTCCATCAGGATCGCGGTGCGGCTATGGTCCATCAGATATTCGGTGGCACCGGGCGGCTGCGACTTGGCATAGGTGACGCCGTAGGCACGCGCCGCATCGGCGATCGCCTGCGCACTGCCGGTAAGGCCAACCATACGCGGGTGAAAGGCGGAGACGAACTTGCCGACCACCGCCGGGGTATCGCGTTCGGGATCGACGGTGATGAAGATCGGCACGACCTTCGCACCCAATTCGGGCGCTTCGTCCTCGAACGCCTTCAGCCCCGCCGCGATATTCTGGACATCGACCGGGCAGACATCGGGGCAATAGGTATAGCCGAAATACATGATCCGCCATTTGCCGGCGAAGTCGGTGTCGCGCACCACCTTGCCCGCGGGATCGGTCAGGACGAACGGCCCGCCGATGCGCGCACCTGCCAGCGGCGGGGCACCCGGCGATTCGGCCTGCCCGCCACAGGCGGCAAGGGCCAGCGCGAGCGCTGGCGCGAGGGTACGGACGATGCTGTTCATGGTGTTGCCAGCCATGATCTGATAGGCGACGCCTTGCAAGCCGCGTAACGTCCTTTCGGAGCCTGTTCCCATGTCCGCCATCCGTCTTCTCCTCGCCGCCGCGCTGATGCTGCCCGCCGCCGCCGGAGCGCAGCAGATGTCGCCGGGCTATGTGTTCCTGAAGGCGGTTCGCGACGAGGACGGGAACAAGGTCAACGACATCCTCGGCCAGCCGGGCCAGACGATCATCAATACCAAGGACCGCTCAACCGGCGAAAGTGCGCTGCACATCGTCGCGAAGAACGGCAACCTGACCTATCTGCGCTTCCTGCTTGCCAAGGGCGCGAACCCCAATATCCAGGACAATCGCGGCAATACCCCCGCGCTGCTGGCGGTCGAGGCCGGATCGGTCGAGGCGATCAACGCGCTCGTCGCGCGCAAGGCGAACCTGAACCTAGGCAACAGCAGCGGCGAGACGCCACTGATCCGCGCGGTGCAACTGCGCAACGTCGACATGGTCCGCACCCTCATCGCCGCCGGGGCCAATCCAGATCAGCCCGACGTCATGGCCGGCCTGTCGGCGCGTGACTATGCGAAGCGCGATACGCGTACGCCGGTGCTGCTAAAGACCATCGACGACAATCCTGCGAAGGCAGCGAAGGCACCGGTCGCTGGTCCCAGCCTGTAACGGCCGACGGTTTCGCTTGCCGACTCGCAGGATCCAGGCGCAGTCTTCGCCCGGGCATCTGGGGGGAGCACCATGAAGACTATCATAACCGCCGCCGCAATTTGCATCGCGCAAGTCATCGCCGGGCCGGCTCTGGCGCAGTCGACCGCGATCCCGGTTGGTGCGGGTGCCACCCTGGTGCCGCCGGTCGGCTGGGCGATGGTGCGGACCAATGATGTGGTCCGCTTCACGCCGCCCGAGAATGACCTGCGCGTCGCAATCGTACCGGTTACCACTGCCCGCGACGCATCGGACGCGGTCGTACAGGCATGGAAGCAGGCGCTGCCCAGTTTCGCCCGCCCGCCGCACCTGACGCAGAAAGTCCCGGCGCGCGAAGGCTGGGACGAGATCGTCGTCGTGAGCTATGATGTCCCGCCCGCCGAAAAGGCGATGGCGCAGGCGGTCGCGTTCCGACACGGTACAGCATGGACCATCGTTGCGGTCGAGGGCGCGCTGGCGACGATCGCCAAGCGCAGCGGGCAATTCAACACCTCCGCCGAAACGCTGCGTCCGACGGGATTTCAGAAGGAGAATTTCGCGGGCAAGCCGGCGCATCGCATGGACGCGGCGCGGATCGAGGCCCTGAAACAGTTCGTGCGGACATCGATGACGACGCTGAAGATTCCCGGGGTCGGCCTTGCGATCATCGATCATGACCGGATCGTCTATGAAGGCGGGATCGGCGTGAAGGACGTCGCTTCGGCCAAGCCGGTCGACAAAGACACGCTGTTCATGATCGCGTCGAATACCAAGGGCATGGCGACGCTGCTGCTTGCGACGCTGGTCGATCAGGGGCGGCTCGACTGGGACCGGCCGGTGATCGATTATATGCCCGGCTTCAAACTGGGCGACGCGGCGACGACGCAGAAGGTACTGGTCAAGCATCTGGTCTGCGCCTGTACCGGATTGCCGCGCAAGGATATGCAGTGGCTGTTCAACACCCGTGCCGATACCGGTCCGCAGGAGACCTTTGCGCAACTGGCCGCGACCCAGCCGACCAGCGGTTTTGGGGAGGTGTTCCAGTACAACAACCTGATGGCGAGCGCGGCCGGCTATCTGGGCGCCCACATCCTCTATCCCGACATGGAAATCGGCGCGGCGTTCGACCGGGCGATGCAGGAACGCATCTTCGATCCGCTGGAGATGCGGGCGACGACGTTCAGCAATGCGAAGGCAATGGCCGGCGATTGGGCCAAGCCCTATGATACCGACATCAACGACCGCCTGGCGAAGGTCGATGTCCGCTACAACGATACCGTCGTCCCCTATCGTCCGGCGGGTGGTGCATGGTCGTCGGCGCACGACATGGCGCTCTATGTCCGCGACGAACTCGACGAAGGCATGTTGCCGTCGGGCAAGCGGCTGTTGTCGGCCGCCAACTTGCTCGCACGGCGCGTGCACAACGTGCCGGTCGGCGAGCAGATGTGGTACGGGATGGGATTGGAGGACGATTCCAGCAAGGGCGTGTCGGTTATCCAGCATGGCGGCAGCATGTTCGGCTACAAGAGCAACTGGTTCGCCGTTCCGTCGGCAAAGGTCGGCGTCGTGGTGCTGACCAATGCCGAAAGCGGCTATACCCTGACCGAAGGGGTCAAGCGGCGGCTGCTCGAACTGCTTTATGACGGAAAGCCCGAGGCCGCCGAGAATATCGCTTCGGCCGCCAAGCGCTCCGACGAAGCGATGGCCAAATTGCGCAGCGAAGTGGATCAGGACATCAGCGCAGCCGAAGCGGCCCCCTATGTCGGGCGCTATACCAATGCCGATCTTGGCCCGCTGACGATCCGCTATACGGGTGGCAAGATGGAGCTACGCGCCACGTCGATGTGGTCCGATGCGGGCCTAAAGCGCAACAAGGACGGCACCGTCTCGCTCGTCACCCTGTCGCCCGGGATGCTCGGCTTCGACCTGCTGGCGGGGAAACGCGGGGACAGGCGCACGATCGTGCTGAACGACAACCAGCATGAATATGTCTGGGAGGAAGCGGCGTCGTAACGCCACCACCGGTTACGCCGCCAGCCCGTTACCCACCGGGACGTCGCCGGCGGTCAGCAACCCTTCGCGTTTGGCGACGATCACCGGCACCAGCATCTGTCCGGCTACGTTGACGGCGGTGCGACCCATGTCGAGGATCGGGTCGATCGCCAGCAACAGCCCCGCCCCTTCCAATGGCAGGCCGAGCGTCGTGAGCGTCAGCGTCAGCATCACGGTCGCGCCGGTCAGGCCGGCGGTGGCCGCCGATCCGAGCACCGACACCATCACGATCAGGGCATAATCGCCGGCGTGCAGCGTCAGGCCGAAAAATTGCGCGACGAAGATCGCCGCGACCGCGGGATAGATCGCCGCGCACCCGTCCATCTTGGTCGTCGACCCGAGCGGCACAGCAAAGGCGGCATAGGCCTGCGGCACGCCCAGCGCACGCTCGGTCAATTCCTGCGTCACCGGCAGCGTGCCGACTGACGAGCGGGTGACGAAGCCGAGCTGGATGGCTGGCCATGCCCGGCGGAAGAACCATAGCGGGTCGATGCGGTGGATCGCCAGCAACAGCGGATAGACGATCAGCAACACGATGCCGAGGCCAAGATAGACCGTCGCCGCGAACGCGCCGAGCGACGACAGCGTGCTCCAGCCATAGCGGACGATCGCATCGCCGATCAGCGCCGCCGATCCGATCGGAGTCAGCGCGATCACCCAGCGCAGCAGCCGGCGGAGGATCATCAGCGCCGAGGTGTTGAAGGCCAGAAACGGCTCCCCCGCCGCCTCGACCCGGACGGCGGCAGCACCGACCGCGATCGCGACGACGATGATCTGCAACACGTTGAAGCCCAGCGTGGTCGTCGCCGCGCCATCGGCGAGTTTCGTCGTCGCGGTCAGGCCGAGCAGATTGGCCGGCACCAGCCCTTTCAGGAAATCGAGCCAGCTGCCGACGGCGGTCGGCGCGGCGGCGGTGGCGATGGGCGCGCTGCTGTGCAGGCCCGGCTGTATCACCAATCCCAGCACGATGCCGATCGACACCGCGATCAGCGCGGTGATCGCGAACCATAACAGCGTCTGTCCGACCAGCCGCGCGGCATTGGGCAGGTCGCGCAGCGCCGCGATCGATCCGACGATGGCGGTGAACACCAGCGCCGGGACCAGCGTTTTCAGCAACTGGACGAAGATCTGCCCGACCGTGTGCAGCGTCGTGCCAAGCGCACCGTCCGCGCCGCCTGCCTCCGCCGCGACGAAACCCAGGCCGATGCCTACCGCCATTCCGATCGCGACCTGCACGCCGAACGACGGCCAATATCTGGGAATCTGCATCGCCCCTATGTCGGAGCGGCGGACTGCCACAGCAACGAAGCAAAACTAGTCTTGCTGCAATGCAGTATTACAGTCCCTCGCCCCCGACCCAATGCGCGTTCGACAGATAGCGGGCGACATCCCAGACTTGCCGCCGGAGATCGGGCACCGCGACAATCTCCCAAAAGGCACTGCGCGTCATCGGTCCGATCGCGAACAGTCGTTCGTCGGCTTCACCATCGGCGCGCAGTACGCGGCCGGTCGACCCGACCTCGATGCCGAGATGCTCGGGATCGGGGCGGATGCTGCCACTGGCATGGAGGTGCGCGAGCAGCGGGTCGTCGGTACGCGCCAGATCGCCTTGCGGTCCGGTGCAGGAGATGATCCGGGTGACGTGCAGCGTTCGGGCGGCGTCGCTTCCTCGCGGTCGCCAACGCACGTCGATGCCGTCCTCCCCCGGCGCGGCATCGCAGGTCTTACCCGTCAGCACGGTCAGCCGCCCGCTATCGACCAGCGCCGCGATGCGATCGGCGCAGCAGGTTGATGGCGAGCAGCGTTCCCTAAAATCCCGCGCCGACGATCGCGACATGGCCGATCATGCCGCGTCCCCCTCGCGACGGCGGAAGCTGCTGGCGTCGATACCGTGGCGCTGCAACCGGTCGTACAGGCTGCGGCGCGGCAGCCCCAGCGCCTCGGCCGTCGCCGTCACATCACCGCCGGCCTGTTGCAGCGCCTCCCCGATCATCGCCGCTTCCAATCGGGCGAGGCGTTCGGTCAGCGACAGGTCCGCTTCGCCCGGATCGTCGCGGGTCAGCGCCAGCACGGTCTGCACCGCGAAGTTGCGCAGCGCACGGACATTGCCGCGCCACGGATCGGTCATCAGCCGCGCCTCGACCTCGGCAGTGATCGCGGGCACCGGCCGGTCGTACTGCGTCGCCGCGTCGCGCAGGAACCACGCGAACAGCATCGGCACGTCGGCGCGACGTTCGCGTAACGGCGGGATGCGCAGCCGAACCGTCTCCAGCCGGTAGAGCAGATCCTCGCGAAACCGCCCGCTCGCCACCTCGGCGGCCAGGTTCGACTTGGCGGCGGCAATGACGCGCAGATTGACGACGCGCGGCGGTTCGCGGCCATTGGCGGGCAGTTCGCGCTCCTCGATCACGCGGAGCAGCTTGCCCTGCAGCGCGCTCGACATACTGTCGATCTCGTCGAGGAACAGCGTGCCGCGATCGGCCTCGACGATCCGCCCGCCGGTGCCGCGAGTGCCGAACAGGATTTCGTCGACCAGATGGTCGGGCAGCGCCGCGCAATCGACCGACACGAAGCCGTGATTGCGCCGCTTGCTCCAGCGATGCAGCTGTCGCGCCGCCAGTTCCTTGCCGGTGCCCGTCTCCCCCTCGATCAGCACGTCGACGTCGATCTGCGCCAGTTGCCGCACCTTGTCGCGGAGCGTGTCCATCACCGGCGTCGTGCCGATCAACGGATAATCGCCTTCCGCCGCCTCGACCGACGCGCGCAGCCGCCGGTTTTCGAGCACCAGCCGCCGGACCTCCAGCCCGCGGCGGACACTGGCGATCAGGTGATCGGCAGCAAAGGGCTTGGCGATGAAGTCGAACGCGCCGTTGCGCAGTGCCGCCACCGCCATCGCGACATCGCCGTGGCCGGTCATCAGCAGCACCGGGATCTCGTCGTCACGCGCACTGACCGCTTCGAACACGGCATGGCCGTCCATCTTCGGCATGCGGATGTCGGTGACGACGATGCCGGGAAAATCGGGCGTCACGCGGGTCAGCGCGTGGGCGGCATCGGCGAAGTCCTCTACCTCCAGCCCGGCAATGGCGAAGGAATCGACCAGCGCCGCCCGCAGCGCGTCGTCGTCATCGATCAACAGGATCATCGCCAGTCCCCTTGTGCAATATCACGCGAAACGTCGCGCCCGAGGATGACGGCACCACCGTCACCATGCCCCCGAATTCGGTGACGATGTCGCGAACGATCCCGAGCCCCAGTCCCAAGCCATCGACCTTGCCGGTGACGAAGGGTTGGAAGATGTCGTCGGCAATGACCGGATCGATCCCCGGACCATTGTCGGCAACGGTCAGCAATACCCGGTCGCCCGACTGCTCGACCTGCACCTCGACGCGTGGATCGGGCGTGTCGCGCACTGCTTCCAGCGCGTTGGTCAGCAGGTTGACCAGCACCTGTTCCAGCCGCACCCGTCCGGCGCGGACCAGCGGTTGCCCGGCCGGCGGCAGCGCGAGCGCGACGCCGGCTCCGCGAAACCGGTCGCCCACCAGCAACAGCGCCCCGGCGATCACCGCATCGAGCGGCACGGGACCGATCGTCCCTGTTCCCCGCCGGGCGAAGCGCCGCATCTCCTGCGTGATCGCGCCGATCCGCGCGGTCAGGTCGACCGTCGTCGACAGGTTCGCCGCCACCCGGTCGATCCGGCCGCTGGCCAGATGATGTTGCGCGTTTTCGGACAGGGTCCGGATCGTCGCCACCGGCTGGTTGATTTCGTGCACGAGGCCGGCGGTGATCGATCCCAGCGATCCCAGCCGATTGGCCTGCGCCAGTTCCTCGCGCGCTTCCCGGAAACGACGATCGATCTCGGTCCGCTCGGCGATCTCCGCACGCAGTGCCGCCGTCCGCTCCGCCACCGCCCGTTCCAGCGACGCGCGATAGCGTGCTGCCTGCGCCGCCCGCGCCGACCGCCACAGGAACAGCGCGAGCAACGCGGCGATCGCCAGCGACGCGGCGATCGTCGTCAACCGCGCCAGCGCCGTCGCATCGCTTAACGTCCGCTGCGTCGGCACGACATGCAGCAGCTGCCAGCCAGCCAGCGGCATAGAGGTGCGCGCGAGCAACATGTCCTCACCCCCCGGCCCCCGCGCCGTAGCCGCGGCAAAGCGATAGCGGCTGGGCGACAGCGGCGCGTCACCGAACTGGCCACTGCGGGCGATGTCGGCGCGAACCCCGGCAGACAGCGGCCTGGTGATGCGGAACCGCTCTTCGGCATCGGTCGCGAACAACAGGATGCCCCGCCCATCGGCGACCAGCGTCTGTCCCGGATCGCTCGACCATGCCCGGGTCAGGTCGTCGAACTCGACCTTGACGATGATGACGCCGGCCGGATCGCTCGCCGTGCCGATCCGGCGCGCGAGGAACAATCCGGGCCGGCCGCTGACATTGCCGACCGCATAATATTCGGCCGCGCCTTGCTGCATCGCGCGGATGAAATAAGGCCGGAAGCGATAGTCGCGTCCGACGAAGCTTTCCGCCGTTCCGGCATTCGACGCCGACACCGTCCTGCCGCGCCGGTCGAGCAGATACAGCACCGGTGCCCCGGTCCGCTGCGCCAGCAACGCCAGCTTGCCGTTCATCCGCCGCGTCGCATCGGGGTCGCCCCGTCGCAGCGTGTCGAACAAATCGGTATATTCACCCAGCACGATCGGCAGCAGCCGAAACCGGGCGAGATCGCTGGTGAACAACCGCGCCTGTTGCCGGGCGGTCCGGGCGGTCTCGTCACGAAGCCGGTCGACCCCGGCGCGTTCGAACCATGTCAGCGCGGCTAGCCAGATCAGCCCGACCATGGCAATCGCCGCGATCAGCCCGGCGAGAAGCGTCGTCCGGCGATAGAGCCAGCCCATGCGTGCGGGATACCGCAATGTCCCCGACCACGCCACGCGAAATTTCGCGTCGATCGAAACCACCCGGAGGTCAAACGCAAATTTTACCGTTACTTACCAATTACTTGGTCAAATTGATAATAACGTTTTGCCTGCGCTCGTCTCTCCAGCATTCTCCCCCCATCGCGCAGAAGATGATTCCGTGCCCACAACGCAATCTTGGGAGAGATGCCTTGGCCTCCACACCGCACCCGTCGGTCGCGACCGGTCCTTCGACCAACTCGCGCCTGAAATCGATCATCGGCGGATCGACCGGCAATCTGGTCGAATGGTTCGACTGGTACGTCTATTCCGCCTTTACGCTGTATTTCGCGCCGCACTTCTTTCCGTCCGACAACAAGACGACGGAATTGTTGAGCGCGGCGGCGGTGTTCGCCGTCGGGTTCGTCATGCGTCCGATCGGGGCATGGATCATGGGCGTTTATGCCGACCGCCATGGTCGCAAGGCGGGGCTGACACTGTCGGTGACGCTGATGTGCGCGGGATCGCTCATCATCGCCTGTACCCCGGTCTATGAAACGATCGGCCTCCTCGCACCGGCGCTGCTGATACTGGCGCGGCTGATGCAGGGGCTGTCGGTCGGTGGCGAATATGGTGCCAGTGCCACCTATCTGTCTGAAATGGCGGGCAAGGACCGCCGCGGCTTCTTCTCGTCGTTCCAGTATGTCACGCTGATCTCGGGCCAGTTGCTGGCGATCACCGTGCTGCTGGTGCTGCAATCGGTCATGCCCAGGGCGGAGTTGGAGTCGTGGGGATGGCGCATTCCGTTCTTCATCGGCGCGGTGCTGGCGGTCGTCGTCTTCTATCTGCGGCGTGGCCTTGCCGAGACCGAAAGTTTCAAGAACGCCAAGAAGAGCGACGCGCCGAAATCGGGATTCCTGATGCTGCTGCGCAATCACCCGAAGGAAACCGTGCTGGTCATGCTGCTGACCGCCGGCGGTACGCTCGCCTTCTACGCCTATTCGATCTATATGCAGAAGTTCCTGGTCAATACGTCGGGCTTTAGCAAGGAAGCCGCGACGCAGATCAACTGGGTCACGCTGTTCGTGTTCATGTTGTTGCAGCCGATCGCGGGTGGGCTTTCGGACAGGATCGGGCGCAAGCCGCTCATGGTCGCCTTCGGGATTGCCGGGGTGCTGTTCACCTATCCGATCTTCAGCACGTTGGAACAGACCCGCGATCCGGTCACCGCCGGGCTGCTGGTGATGGCGGCGCTCATCATCGTGACCGGCTACACCTCGATCAATGCCGTGGTGAAGGCAGAGTTGTTCCCTTCGCACATCCGCGCGTTGGGCGTGGCGCTGCCCTATGCACTGGCCAACACGATCTTCGGCGGCACGGCGGAATATGTCGCGCTGAAGTTCAAGGACGCCGGCTGGGAACAGGGCTTCTACTGGTATGTCACCGCGATGATCGGCATCTCGCTGGTCGTGTATCTGCGAATGCGCGATTCGGGGAAGAACAGCCTGATCCAGGAGGATTGACCGGCTTCGACCGATCTCCTTCGGCGGGCGGCGGGGCGACTCGCCGCCCGACTTGTATAAGGGCCACGACCGCCGACATGGATGCGATGCGTGCGTTGCTTCCCTGCCTCTTGCTGCTGACCGCTGCCTGTGACGGCGGCGCCACGCCCCCGCCCCAACCCAGGGCGGTAGCTCCGACGCGCGGACTGGATGCCGCCGCGATGCAGGCGACCATCGCCGAGGCGGAGCGCCTTCCCCGGTTGCGATCGCTGCTGGTGCTGCGCGACGGCCAGCCGATCATCGAACGCGTGTTCAACGATGGTCCGCCGCTCGACCGGCCGGTCAACATCAAGTCGGCATCGAAGTCGGTAATGTCGGCGCTGATCGGTATCGCCATCGCCCGCGGCGTGTTCGCCGGCGTTGATCAGCCGGTGTTGCCGATCCTGCGCGCCGATGCCCCGGCCGATCCCGACCCGCGCCTCGCCCGAGTGACGGTCGGCAACCTCTTGTCGATGCAGGCCGGGCTGGAGCGGACCTCGGGCGAATATTATGGCCGCTGGGTCTCCAGCCCCGACTGGGTCCGCTTCGCGCTGTCGCGGCCGTTCGTCGCCGATCCGGGCACGGCGATGCTCTATTCGACCGGATCGACGCATTTGCTGTCTGCCGCGCTGACCAAAGCCAGTGGCCACAGTACGCTGGCCAATGCCAGAAACTGGCTGGGCGAACCGCTCGGCATCACCATCCCGGCCTGGCCGACCGACCGCCAAGGCATTTATTTCGGCGGCAACGAAATGCGGCTGTCGCCGCGCGCGCTGGCCCGGTTCGGCGAACTGTACCGGCTGGACGGGGTGGTGGGTGGCAAGCGCATCCTGCCGGCAAACTGGGTGCGGACCAGTTGGACGCCGCGCGCGGTATCGCCGTGGAGCGGGCAGGACTATGGCTATGGCTGGTTCCTTGCCGAGATGCGCGGTCATCCGGTGCGCTTCGCATGGGGCTATGGCGGGCAGATGGTGTATGTCGTCCCCGACTTGCGGCTGACCGTCGTCATGACCTCCACCGCCGATGGCCCACGCGACAATGGCCATATCGCGGCGCTGCACCGGCTGGTGGCGGATGGCGTGATCCCGGCGGCGGAGGCGGGCGGTGCAACCCTGTGAAAGCGCGAACCGTTCGTACTGCGTAGCCGTTGAGTTTGTCGAACGGGCGTATCGAAGGACCGTCGCGAAAGTGCTTGGATACGGGGCTTCGATTGCGTTCAGCCCCTATCCGGCACCAACCGATCTGTAGCAGGTCACACGCTGACGATCGCTTTCAGCACGTTGTCCGCCTCGTCGATCAATTGCGGCATCCGGATCGGTGCTTCGTCGATCGAAAGGTGATGGGTGGCGATGCGATCGGTGGCGATCCGCCCGCTGCGGATGCTGGCGATGACATGATCGAAATCGACCGACAACGCGTTGCGGCTGGCGCGCAGCGTTGTTTCGCGTTTGTGGAATTCGGGATCGGCAAAGACCAGATCGTCCTTGCACACACCGACCAAGGTATAGTCACCACCATGCGCGACATAGGCGAGACCGGCGCGCATCGCCGCGATATTACCGGTGGCGTCGAACACCTGATCGAACATCTCGCCATCGGTCATCGCCTCCAGCGTGTCGGTCAGTTGGGCGTCGGCGACCACCGTCTCGCCAAACCCGAATTGCGTAGCCGCATAGTCCAGCCGTTGCGCCCGCGTATCGGCCAGCACCACCCGTTCCGCCCCGGCGATGCGCGCGAACAAGGCGGTGCCGACGCCGATCGGCCCCGCCCCGACGACGAGCACGCGGTCGGCGGGACCGACCGCTGCCCGCCGGACGGCATGGGCGCCGATCGCCAAAAATTCGACCATCGCCGCCTGTTCGAGGCTGAGGCCGGTCGCGTCGATCACCGCCGCCTCCGGCACGGTCAGCCATTCGCATAAGCCGCCGTCGACATGCACGCCCAGCACGCGAATTGCTGCGCAGCAATTGGGTTTGCTGCGCCGACACGCGCGACATTTGCCGCACGGCAGATAGGGATTGACCGTTACTACCTGCTCCACCTCGAACCGGCTCCCCGCCGGCGCTTCGAGCACTTCGCCTGCCAGTTCGTGACCGATCAGGCGGGGATATTCGAGGAACGGATGCCTGCCGGCATAGATGTGATAGTCGGTGCCGCACAGCCCGACCCGCCGCATCCGCAGCAGCACCTCGCCCGCCGCCGGACGGGGCGGTTCGCGGGTTTCGAGGCGCAGGTCGAACGGTTCGGCACAGACCAGCGCCTTCACGCGGTCAGCCCCCGCCCCGACAGCACCAGTGCCAGCCCGATCGGATGGCGCGCCGCGGCGGGCAGCGTCACCTCCAGCGCGTCGCCAGTGCGTCGGAACGACAACTGCGTCGCATCACCGGGCATCGTCACGCGACGCACCTCGCCGGCCAGCGTCGGATCGTTGCTGCCCAGCAGGGTCATGCGCACGACATTATCCTCCGGCCAGCCAAGCACCAGCGCATGCAGGTCGTCACCGCGCACGGCATAGCGGACGTCGCGTGCGCCATAGGGCGATGTCGGGCCGCCTTCCGAAAACAATCCCTGCCCGGCGCGGGTCGGCCCCTCCCCGAACCGCTTCCACGGCCGCGTGGCGTAGATCGCGCTGCCGAAGCGCTGCATCCAGTCGCCGATCTCCGCGACGATCCGCTCTTCCTTGTCATCGATCGTCCCGTCGCCGCGCATTGGCACCGACAGCATCAGATTGCCGTTTTTCGACACGACATCGCACAAAGTATGGATGACGGTGGCAGCGGACTTGTATCCGTCGCGCGCCGCCAGATCGGCGTCATAATGCCAATTTCCCAGGCAAGTATCTGTTTGCCAAGGGAAACGTTCGATATAGCTCTTGCCGCCGCGTTCAACGTCATCGACAATCCCCATACGCCGCTGCGGCGGCGTCGTCTTCGACGTCACCACCGCCTCCAGACGTCCGCCATGCCACGCCATCGACTGATTGTAATACCACGCCGTCACGTCGAGCCCATGCTGTTCGAGCGGGAGGTCGAAGTTGTCGAAATAGACCATGTCGGGACGATGTTGTTCAATCAGGTCGCGGCACCGCAATTCCCAGTTGCGGGCGAAGTCGCTGTTCGCGGGCACCCCTTCGGTCCATAACCGGTCGGTCGCGTCGTGCCACAGATCGGCTTCGCCACGCGTCCGGATGCCGTCGGGCATCGGCATGTGCCGCCCAGTATAAAGCTGTTGCGGGTCGAGCCCGTCCCACCACCTTCCGCGCCCCTGCGCCGCGGTCAGCTTGTACGCGTCATACCGCTGTCCCGCGCGCGGCCCGTCGGGGTCATAGCCATAGGCCGGCTGGTTCCAGTGCCATGCATGCGCCGAATGGTTCGACACCCCGAAGCGCAAACCCCGCTCGCGCGCCAGTTTCGCCCAGGTCCCGACGATGTCCCGCTTCGGCCCCACCCGCGTCGTGTTCCACGCGTGGTGCCGCGATGCATAGGCATCGAGATTGTCGTGATGATTGGCCAGCGCCATGAAGTAGCGGGCACCGGCGTTCTTGTAGATGTCGAGCAACCGCGCCGGGTCCCAGCGGTCCGCCTTCCACAGATTCTGGATTTCCATGAAGCCGCGATCGGCGGGATGACCATAATGTTTCAGGTGATGGTCGTAAGCGCGGCTGCCCGGCAGATACATGTCGCGCGCATACCAGTCGCCCGCCTCCGGCACGCATTGCGCGGTCCAGTGCGCCCAGATGCCGAACTTCGCATCGCGGAACCAGTCGGGCGCGCTGTAGCCGGCGGTCAGCGACGCCCAGTCGGGGGTGAAGCGTGCCGGCGGCGGCACGTTCAGCGCGCGGCCCGCCCCCAGCGGCGTCGGCTGGGTCGGCGTCGCCGATGCCACCGCCGGTGCCATTGCCGCAGCGGCCAGCCCGCCCCCGATCATCTCGCGCCGTGTCGCCCGCATACCAACCCTCCTACAGATCCAAGCCCAGCCCATAGAAGCGATCGGCGCTCCGCCCCCACACTGCCCGCCGTTCGTCGTCGGACAGGCCCGACAACAGCGCGGCATAGGTCGACAGCGTCGCATCCAGCCCCGCCGCCAGCCGGTCGGTCGGGAAATTGGTCGCGATCATCACCCGGTCGGCACCGAACCGGTCGATCACCTCGTCCACGATCGGGGCCAGCACGGCCGGGTCGAGCGCCGGGTCGATGAACCCCGCGCCCGACAGCTTGATCGCGGCATGGGGCAGTTCGGCAAAGGCGATCAGGCCGCGCCGCCATTCGTCCAGCCCGTCGGCCAAAATCGGCAGCGCGAGGTGATTGAGCACCACCGGCACGTCGGGATGGGCACGCGCCAGTTCGGCCAGTCCCGCCAGTTGCGGTGGAAAGCCATGAAAATCGAAGCTGAGGCCATAATTGCCGAGCAGCGCGAACCCGCGTGCCCATGCCCGATCGCGCGTCAGATCATGGTCATAGGCACGTCGCGCGGCATCGCGCGGATGCCAGTTGATGAGGTGGCGGATGCCGCACACGCCCGGTTGCGCCGCCTGCCACGCCAGTTCGTCCTCGACATCCGCCCGGTCGAGCGCGACGCGGGCGACGATCGCACCGGGCAGACCATCGGCTGCGGCAACGTCGGTCAGCCAGTCCGTTTCCGCCCGCCCCTGATCGGGATGCGCGCCGGCATCGACATGCACTGCCCCGACCGGATTCCATGCCGCCGTCTCCCGCCGGTAATCGTCGATCCGGTAATCGGATGCGATCGCCGCCTGCGCCGGATCGGCCAGCCACGGATAGCGCAACACGCCATGGTCCCACAGGTGGAAATGGGCATCGACGAACGGCGGACGATGGACGTCGCCTGCGGTCACCACCGTTCCTGTCGCGCTCGACGCATCGTCGCTGCCTCACCCACCGGTCGCTCGCCGATACGCGACCTTTTTATGGGTGCGATCCTAAGTCGTTGGATGCGGCGCTGGCAAGGGTGTCAGTCGCTTTCGGGAGGAAGCGCCGCCGCGCGCTCCTCATACAGGCGCTGGAACCGGGCATGGAGCGAGCGGCTGGCGTCGGCACATTGTTCGCCCTGCCGCCGATGCTGATCGGCACGCTTGAGCAGATAGTCGCGATCCTCGGGTTCGCGGACGGCGGACGGTTCGGGCGGGGGCTGGTCGGGCATGGCCCATCCTACCCCCGCCACCGGGTTCGCCATATCGTGCAGAACTACCGCGCCGCAGGTAGATTTGCGTCAGCGACCCGGTCGAAACAGCTTCGGTGCGAACTGGTTGAGATAGCTGCGCCAGTTACCCCAGACATGCCCGCCCTCGCTTTCGACATAGGTGTAGCGGATGCCGTATTTGTCGAGCATCGCCCGCGTCGGCGCGACCGTACCGTACAGGAAATCGGTCTTGCCCATGCCGTACCAGACGAGCTTCATGTCTTTCGCCGAACGGCGCAACCCATCGGCATTGCGGGTTTCGTAATCGGCGATTTCCTTCGCCGGGTCCTGTACGCCCAGTCCCATCGAGAAGATGCCGGCGTAGCGGAACAGGTCGGACCGCGGCAGGCCAAAGTTGAGCGTGTGCGCGCCGCCCATCGACAGCCCGGCCATCGCCCGCATTTCGGGCTTCGCGACAGTGCGATAGCTGCGATCGATCAACGGGATCAGGTCGTTGGTCAGGTCGCCGCCGAAATCGGTGTTGACCAGCAGGTTCTGGTTCGGCCGCATCGGCGTGTGCCCGGCGGGCATCACCACGATCATCGGCACCGCCTGTCCGGCGGCGATCAGATTATCAAGGATGTAATGGGCATGACCGATGCTGGTCCAGCTGTCGTCGCTGTCGCCGGCACCATGGACTAGATACAGTACCGGATACCGCCGGGCATCGCCGGTATAGCCCGGCGGCGTATAGACATGCGCGCGCCGCTTCACCCCGAGGCCGTTCGACCAATATTCGACCGTGCTGACGGCGCCATGCGGCACCTCCTTGCGATATTCCTGAAACGCGGCCGCCGCGCCCGGCACGTCGAACACGCCGGTCAGCCCGGTCACCTGTTCGGACCACGTCGTTCCGCGCGGATCGGGTACCGGCGCGCCATCGACCTGAAAGTTGAAGCGATAGGGCGACGCAGGCACCGGGCGGCTGGTCGTGCCGGTCCACAGCCCGGCCGCGTCGCGGGTCAGCGGCAGGCCGTTGACGACGCCGTCGGTCGCCCCGCCGGGGATCAGGTCGCCCAGATCGGGGCTGATGACCTTCGCATCGCGTGCCAATGGCGCGCACAGGCGGAAGGTGACGCGGCCGTCGGGCAGGACCTCGACCGATCTATACGGGGCCTGCAGGTCGAGCCAGCTTTTGGGCAGGCAGTTGGCGACCGGCACCGCAGCGGCCGGCGTTTGCGCCGATGCGATTGCCGGCCATAGCCCCGACGCAAATATTGCGAGCGATATCCGTACCTTCATCGACCCCTCCCCTGTTCGTTGACGCCATGGTTGGGGAAAGTGAGCGTTCACGCAACGGGAATCTGGGTTGCCAGACCGCAAAGCAGTGGTCGTCCCTGCGACGGAACCCGTCGAGGATCGAACCCCGTGCTACCGCAACGTCCACTCCCACACGCCGGCATCCGCCGGAACCTGCAACCGCAGATAGCGGACGCGGGCGGGGTGCGTGAGTTCGATCGGCGATCCGGTCGCCTGTTCGGCCGTCGCCAACCGTTGCCAGACGCGTCCGTCGCGCGATCCTTCGATCGACAGCGCGTAGCGATGCGTCGGAAAGCGCATCCGCAACGCACTGCCCTTCACCGGTCGCACCGCGCCCAGATCGGCGGTCAACAGCGGCGCTGCCCCTGGCGCCGGGGTCCACCACGTCGCATAATTGTCGTCTGCCGCCCGCGCCGGTCCGTGCAGCGCGTCGCTGCCCTGCCCGCTTGCCTGCCAGCGCAAGCCGGTGTCGCGATGCGCGGTGAAGCCGTTCACCACGCCGCCATGGTCCGGCACCACCTTCGCGATGCTGCCGTCGGCGCGGATCGTCAGCGGATCGACCGCGACCTGCCGCAGCACCGCGTCGCCCGGCGGCGGAAACGGCAGGCCCTGCCGGTGATACAGGATATAGGGTTGGCCGCCCGAACGGAACACCGCGTGATGGCCGGGGCTGATGACCGATCGCGCGGCGTCGGTCGACAGGATCGGACTGTTCGGCCCCTCGCGGAACGGCCCGAACGGCGTGTCGCCGATCGCGTAGCGCACCTTGTAGGTATCGGTCGTCGTCTTGCCGTCGCTATAGGTCAGCAGATAGTGTCGCCCCTGCCGGACCATGAACGGCCCTTCGAAATAATTGGGCGGGGTGACGTCGCGCGGGGTGCCATCGAACGTCACCATGTCGGGCTTGAGCTTCACGACGAAGCAATGCCCGTTGGTCCAGTTCCAGCCCGATCCCCAGTAGAGATACGCCTGTCCGTCATCGTCGATGAACGCCTCGGCATCGATCATGTGATAATCGGGCGCGAACGCCTTCGCGATCAGCGGCTTGCCGCCATTGGCGTCGGCCCATGGCCCGGCGGGGGAGGCAGCGCTGCCGACCCACACCTCGCTGCCGACCGAGACATACATGTACCAGCGGCCATTGGCGGCCTTCACCACCGATGGTGCCCAGACCTTCGAATCGCCCGAGCTTGGGCTGGTCGCCGCCGCCTTGGTCGGCCAGTTGGGCGTGGAGAAGCGCCAGTCGCGACCATTATCCGACGTCCATAGCCCCAGCCGGTCGTCGCCCCATGGGTCGATCGTGGCAAAGATATACCAGCGAGCGCCGTCGCGGACGATCGACGGATCGGCGAAATAGCCCGGCAGCAGCGGATTGGCCGCACCGGGGCTATCCCAGCGCGGTGCCTGCGCCATTGCCGGCATCGCCAGTGCCATCATGCCGACTCCGGCCAGCGTCCCGCCAAAATTCACGCCACTTTCCCCCCTAGAATAGTTTTGTCTGACAATATACGATCGGCACGATGATGCAATCGCCGAAGTGCATTGCCGGTCGATGAGCCGGCGGGTTGCAATCCTTCAATAAGCCTACTGCATGACGAGGAGGGGACGACAATGGCAGAACAGCGATGGATGATGGGCATGGTGGCGGCGTTGCTCTGGGGCGCGCCGGTGACGCCCGCCATGGCGCAACCGGCACCACCACCGCCGGCGGAACCGGCAAAAGTGGCGATCACGCTGCGCGTCGCGACCGATCGGCCCGGCACGACCTTCGAAGGCTGGGGCACGGCGCTTGCGTGGTTCGCGAACGTGACCGGCGGCTATCCGCCGGAAACGCGCGAACGGCTGGCCGACCTGTTCTACGGACGCGACGGACTTGGCTGGACGATCGCGCGCTACAATATCGGCGGGGG